>DASUFP010000129.1:0-12789 GCA_036274495.1 Bacteroidia bacterium | reverse complement strand
TGGGCTTTTTTCTTAGCTTTCATTATGATGCAAGCATCCCGGATGGTTGGTTATTCAGGCGCACATTCACCTCCATCTCACCCCCGCGGTTGCTTCGGGCCTGCGCTCGAAATACACTTCAGGAAAGGCTTATGACTCCGCGGCGGCGGATTGCTATCCGCCGGAGTCTTTGCGCAGGCGGATTTCCGCTGCCGCGGGGCTTTTGTTCTTTTGTCTTGATACAAAAGAACCAAAAAATCAAGAAGCAACCATGCTTCCTCCCGCTCTGTGCGCCTGGGCTTTTTTCTTAGCTTTCAATTTGATGCAAGCACTCCGGATGGTTGGTTATGCAGGCGCACATTCACCTCCATCTCACCCCCGCGGTTGCTTCGGGCCTGCGCTCGAAATACACTTAAGGAAAGGCTTATGACTCCGCCGCGGCGGATGACTTATGACCTATGACTTATGACTAATGACTAATGTCCCATGACTCCGCCGCGGCGCATGACTAATTCTGGTATATTATGAGTATAAAGTTCACCAATAAAATCATAAATGAAAGTTGGCATTCAAAACAATCCCTACTTTCTTATTCTATTAAAATGAACTTATTTTATTTTAAACAACGCCACCCTCACATCATCCACCTCAAACTGTTTCTTATCCTGATTCCAGAGGTAAAAATTGAGCTTTTCGCCTTGATGCAGCTGTTCCGGTAACCGAAACCTGGCTTCGGTATACATCCATTTGGCAGTATCTGCTACCGGATATTCATTTGCCCGAAATCCTTTCCAGGAGATGTTTTTACCCGTGCTGTCATCTACCGCACAGGCCAGAAAAAGTTTGTTGCACGCTTCGGGTTCGTTTTGCAGGCGCATATAACTCACCACTGCAAACAATTGCGCTGAAGGATAGGGAAGATCAGAGGCTTGTAATGTCAGGTTGGTCCCCCACTCTCTTTCGCTGGTGTACTCATCAGTCATAGCACCCGAAAAGGCATGCGCCGAAGCAACCGCTTTTGCACCCGACCAGTTTGCAGGTGTGCTTTCAAAATTATTGAACCAGACTGCAACAGGCTCTTTGCTTAATTCGGGATAGATGTATTCATTATCTCCGCCGATTACATCGCGGTAGGCCGCACCGGTTTTCAGAAAAACATATTTGTACTTTTCGAAATTCATCTCAGCGGGATGAATGATCCGGTACCGGTACTGATAATTCTGAATGATGCTAAGCAGTAATAATGCGGGTAAAAGCAATAGCAGTGGCATGCGGATAAGCGACTTCATTCCGACAATTTCACTTACGGTAAAAGCCACCGGTACCGCTAACAAAGGAAAAAAATCAACGAACGCCCGCAGGCCGTAACCGTCGCCGTAAAACCAACTCCACCAGGAAGAAATAATATAGGTAATTACCGCCAGCATCGTCACAAAGGTGATACCCGGCCATTTTCCTTCCCTGAAAAGAAGCATTATGCCGGGTACTACCAGCCACAGGAGCGGCGTATAAATAAGCAGCCCTTTTCTCCAGCTGAATAACACATCATAAATATGAGGGTCACTGAAACGAAATCCCTCATTGCCATATGACCATACCCACCAGTGACCGGTTTGTAGTTTGTAGAAACCCAACTGCAGACCCGTTATTGACAGAAAAAGGATTCCCGCCATCAAAAACGAAACAGGCCTTCTGAATATTAATACCATTCCATGCTGCAGCCTGTACCATGAACCGGCCAGAAACGGCACTGCCGCCACCACCATCAGATTCACCGGGCGCACCAGCGTTATCAATCCCAGCGCGACTGCCGCAAAAAACATATTCCTGGCTCCCGAATACAGAAACAATTTGCGCATCGACCAGCTGAACAACGCAATGAGAAAAAAACTGTATACATGGGGCATGGCCGCATGAATGGTGGTGTAGTAAAGTAAATTGGTGCCGAGGGCAATCATCAGCACCATTATAGCATTTACCGTTTCAGTAATTCCAAAACTTCCCGTGAGCCTGGTCATCAGATACAAGCCTGCAATGCAATAAGCAATGGAACCGGTTAGCAGCATTAGCATGTAGGGCCATGAATAACCCGTGCGTGGTTCACCGGCAATGATTGCAAGCAGATGTCCCGCTGCAAAAAAGGGCAGTTGCATAACGGCAACCCCGTTATAATTTTTATTTACAAAACCCTGTTCAGTTTGCACCCTGAAACGCGGGTTGTAATACCTTGAAATGGATTCATTACCCGGTTTGCTGAAAAATTCAAATGAGCAGTCGTGAAAAAGAAACAACGCCGGTAACGGTGCATAATACCCTTTGGCATCACCATCAACCGTTGCTTCCCATCCGTACCCGTCATCACCAACCCACCGGTGCTTCCACGAAAAAAAAGCCAAAAAGATCATACAAAACACCAGTGCAAAACGAACAGGCCGGATCTTCATAGCGAAATTATTTACCTAACCATCCGTATTTAACGATGCACCACACTGCACGGAAACCGTCCTTCCACCCTATTTTTTTTCCTTCAAGCGATGTTCTGGCACTATATCGAATGGGCACTTCGAAAAATCTGAGCGATTTGTTCCGCGCCAGCTTCGCAGTTATCTCGGGTTCAAACCCAAATCGCTGTTCCTTTAACAGGATGTTATCCATTGCACTAACCGGAATCAGTTTGTAACAGGTCTCCATATCCGTAAGGCGTGTGCCGAACGAAAAATTTGAAAACCAGGTAAGAAAAGTGTTTGCCAGTTTCGAAAGCGAGAACGGTGCAGGTGATCCATTCAGAAACCGGGAACCGTAAACAACATCGGCGCGATTGCTGTTAACTGCGCTTACCATGGTAATGATATCTTCAGGATTCAGTTCAAGGTCCGCATCCTGAATAATAAAATAATCGCCTGTGAGTGCACCAAGTCCGGTTATAATTGAACCGCCCTTACCTTTATTTTCGGAGTGCTGAATGAGTATGAAAGGAAAATTGCTTTGACGGAAATAATCTTTGATAACTGCAGTACTGTTATCGGTTGATGCATCATCAACAACCAGAATTTCTTTTTGTGTAGTGCCGGGAAGTTGTAATGCTTCCAGCAGTTTTAGCACCGGAACTACCGTTTCACATTCATTGTACACCGGAACAATGATACTCAGTTTGCCAACAGGCATATACTTACCGGTATCAGGCCTGCGCTGTAGGTCCGCCGAAGTTCATCGGAATATTCATGCCTTCGGTTTGCTTGATGGTTCCGTGTACCGATTCGAATTTTGAAATATTGTCGCTTAACGCCGATAAGAGCCGCTTTGCGTGCTGAGGAGTAAGCACAATACGGGATTTTACTTTTGCTTTTGGAACACCCGGCATTATTTTTACAAAGTCAACTACAAATTCACTGTTACTATGCGTGATGATAGCAAGGTTACTATAAATGCCTTCGGCAGTTTCTTCGGTCAACTCGATGTTCAGCTGGTTATTGTTTTTCTCATCCATGGTTGAAAATTATTTCAAACAAAGTTAACATAAGATGGGGTAATCGTGCCCAAATAATGCAATCGGGACTTTTTTCCGGTTTTCCCGGGTGAGCAACTCTTTTTATATGTAATTGATTACCTGTTAATTATAAATTCAAACCGTACATATTACCTTGTTTGAAACAATTGCGGTTGCATCAGTTACATCCCTGTTTTACAGCATTCCAGGGAAAAGAGCCATCCGGCATAAAATAAGCTCCCTTCTCCTCTCCAACCAAGTGGCAATAAAAAAGGCCGTTCGGGTATCCCTGAACGGCCTTTAATGAAATGGTTATTATTACTCCTGTCCGGCTAATTCCTCTTTGCCCGACTTCTTGGAAGCCATCAGCAAATCGAACTCCTCCTGAGAACCTACAATCAGTTTCTCGTATTCGCGGAGACCTGTTCCGGCAGGTATAAGATGTCCTACAATTACATTTTCCTTGAGACCTAACAGGTGATCAACTTTACCGTTGATAGCAGCTTCGTTGAGCACTTTGGTTGTCTCCTGGAACGATGCGGCGGAAATCCAGCTCTTGGTATGCAGTGAGGCCTGAGTGATACCCTGCAGCAACGGAGTAGATGTTGCGGGAATGGCATCACGGGACTCAACTGTTTTAAGATCCTTACGTTTCAGGATGGAATTTTCGTCACGTAAACGGCGGATAGTAACAATCTGGCCCGGCTTAAATGTTTCTGAATCGCCCGGATCAACAACTACTTTCTTATCAATAATCATGTCGTTTTCCTCCATGAAATCGATTTTGTTTACATGTTCTTTCTCAAGGAAACGGGTATCACCCGGATCTTCGATAACAACTTTGCGCATCATCTGACGAACAATCACCTCAAAGTGTTTGTCGTTGATTTTTACACCCTGCAAACGGTACACTTCCTGAATTTCATTCACCAGGTATTCCTGAACCTGCGAAGGTCCTTTGATGCTCAATATATCAGATGGTGTAATTGCTCCGTCGGAGAGTGGTGAGCCTGCTTTTATAAAGTCGTTGTCCTGAACAAGAATGTGTTTCGACAAGGGCACGAGGTACTTCTTTACGTCGCCCTCTTTCGAAGTAATAACGATTTCTCTGTTACCACGCTTAATGCCGCCGTACGATACCACTCCGTCAATTTCGGAAACGATAGCAGGGTTGGAAGGATTACGTGCCTCGAACAATTCCGTAACACGTGGCAGACCACCGGTGATGTCACCCGATTTACCGGTTGCCCTTGGAATTTTTACCAGGATTTGTCCGGCAATGATCTTCGCTCCTGCATTCACCACTATGTGCGCGCCAACAGGAATGTTGTATGCCTTCAGTATGTCCTTATCTTTTCCTTTGCCGTCGGTAACAATTTTAATAACCGGGTTCTTGGTTTTATCACGGCTGTCGATAATCACTTTCTCTTTGAAACCGGTTTGTTCGTCCGACTCTTCACGGAAAGTAATGTTCTCTTCGATGTGTTCGTATTCAATTTTACCTGCGGTTTCAGATACAATAACGGCGTTGTAAGGATCCCAGTCGCAAATGGTTTGTCCTTTCTCCACCATTGAACCCTCTTTAACCAGCAGGTGTGCTCCATAAGGAATGTTGTTGGTAGCCAAAACGGTATTTGTTTTTGGATCAACAATTCTTACTTCTCCCGAACGGCCGAGTACTACGTCAACAGTTTTGTTTTCGCTCTTGTATGCAATTGTTCTTACCTCTTCCATTTCAACTTTTCCGGCAAACTTCGCGACAAGCTGCGATTCGGAAGCAATTTTGGAAGCCGTACCACCTACGTGGAAGGTACGAAGTGTAAGCTGTGTTCCCGGCTCACCGATGGACTGTGCGGCAATAACACCTACAGCCTCTCCTTTTTGAACCATCCGTCCTGTTGCCAGGTTACGTCCGTAGCACTTGCTGCATACACCCAGTTTGGATTCGCAAGTGAGTACCGAACGTATTTCAACCATCTCAATAGGAGATTTCTCAATTGTGTCAGCAAGATCTTCTGTAATCTCAGTACCTGCCTCTACAATTAATTCTCCTGTAAGCGGATGAAACACATCATGTACCGATACACGTCCCAAAATCCGGTCGTACAACGATTCAACTACCTCCTCATTGTTTTTGAGTGCTGTTTCACCCAAACCACGCAGTGTTCCGCAGTCTTCGTCGGTAATAATTACATCCTGTGCTACGTCAACCAACCTTCTGGTGAGGTAACCGGCATCGGCCGTTTTAAGAGCCGTATCGGCAAGACCCTTACGGGCACCGTGAGTGGAGATAAAGTATTCCAGAATCGACAACCCTTCTTTAAAGTTCGACAAGATGGGGTTTTCGATGATCTCTCCTCCGCTGGCTCCTGATTTCTGCGGCTTGGCCATCAGTCCCCTCATACCTCCAAGCTGACGAATCTGCTCTTTGGATCCGCGGGCTCCGGAATCAAGCATCATATAAACCGCGTTGAATCCCTGACGGTCGCTGGTAAGCTGTTTCATCAGGTTTTCGGTGATACGCGAATTGGTACGTGTCCAGATATCAATAATCTGATTGTATCGCTCGTTGTTAGTGATGAATCCCATGTTATAGTTATTCCTCACCTCTTCCACTTCCTCGTGCGCCTTCTTAACAAGCACCTCTTTCTGCTGAGGAATCATAACATCGTTAAGGTTAAACGACAAGCCGCCTTTGAACGCCATCTTGAAACCAATGTCCTTGATGTCGTCAAGGAACGCGGCTGCCTTGGCAATTCCGGTCTGCTTAAGCACCATGCTGATAATTTCGCGCAGCGACTTTTTGGTAAGCAGTTCGTTGATATAGCCAACCTCCTTCGGAACAACCTGGTTAAACAATACACGACCTACGGTAGTTTCAATAAGACGTGTTACCAGTTCTTCACCTTCACGAACAACAGTCTTAACTTTTATCCATGCATGCAAATCAACACGACCTTCGTTAAAGGCAATAATCACCTCTTCGGCCGAATAAAATGCGAGGTCTTCTCCGCGAACAACAGTGTCTTTATCGTTGCGCTTGCCTTTGGTCATATAGTAGAGACCGAGTACCATGTCCTGTGAAGGAACGGTTACGGGAGCTCCGTTGGCAGGATTCAGAATGTTATGCGATGCAAGCATCAGCATTTGCGCCTCCAGAATTGCGGCATTACCCAGCGGTACGTGAACCGCCATCTGGTCACCGTCAAAGTCGGCGTTAAATGCAGTACAAACCAGCGGATGCAGCTGAATCGCTTTTCCTTCGATAAGCTTTGGCTGGAACGACTGTATACCGAGACGGTGCAGGGTTGGAGCACGGTTAAGCATTACAGGGTGACCTTTGAGTACATTCTCGAGGATATCCCATACGATTGAATCCTTACGGTCAACAATTTTCTTTGCCGATTTTACGGTCTTCACAATTCCGCGTTCAATCATTTTACGAATGATAAACGGCTTGAAAAGTTCAGCAGCCCTATCTTTTGGCAGACCGCACTCGTGCAGTTTCAATTCAGGTCCAACGACAATTACCGAACGTGCCGAATAGTCGACACGTTTACCGAGCAGGTTTTGACGGAAACGCCCCTGCTTACCCTTAAGGCTGTCAGAAAGCGATTTAAGTGCTCTGTTGGATTCGGTTTTAACCGCGTTTACTTTGCGTGAGTTGTCGAACAGGGAATCAACAGCCTCCTGCAGCATCCTTTTTTCGTTACGAAGGATTACATCAGGTGCTTTGATTTCAATAAGCCGCTTTAATCGGTTGTTACGGATAATAACCCTGCGGTATAAATCGTTCAGATCGGAAGTCGCAAATCGGCCGCCATCCAACGGAACCAGCGGACGCAGTTCCGGCGGTATAACAGGAACTACTTTTACAATCATCCACTCGGGACGGTTTTCGATATGTGTATTTGCCTGACGGAATGCTTCAACAACCTGAAGTCTTTTCAGCGCTTCATTTTTACGTTGCTGTGATGTCTCGGTGTTTGCCTGGTGACGCAATTTGTAAGAAAGCTCATCAAGGTTTAAACGCGAGAGCAGTTCATGCAGCGCTTCGGCACCCATACGTGCAATAAACTTGTTGGGGTCGGAATCGTCGAGGTGCTGATTTTCTTTAGGAAGTGCCTCAAGTATATTGAGGTATTCTTCTTCGGTAAGAAAATCAAGGTAATTGATTCCGTCTTCGGCTTTAACTCCGGCCTGAATTACAACATACCGCTCATAGTAAATGATGAGATCCAGTTTCTTTGTTGGAAGTCCGAGCAGGTAGCCGATTTTGTTTGGCAGTGAACGGAAGTACCAGATATGCGCAACGGGAACCACCAGCTGAATATGGCCCATGCGTTCGCGACGGACTTTTTTCTCGGTAACTTCCACTCCGCAACGGTCACAAACTATACCCTTGTAACGGATACGCTTGTATTTTCCGCAGTGACATTCCCAGTCCTTTACAGGTCCGAAAATACGCTCACAAAACAAACCATCCCGTTCCGGCTTATAGGTACGGTAGTTGATGGTTTCGGGTTTGAGCACTTCTCCGCTCGATTGCTCCAGAATATGTTCCGGTGAAGCAAGGCTGATGATAATACGGGAGAAGTTACTTTTAACTTTTATATCTCTTTTAGTTGCCATGTTCTTTTTTTAAATTAAGGTTATTCACACTGATACCCGTAACGGAATTAATCGAGCGTTACTTTGAGACACAAGCCTCTCAGTTCGTGCAGCAGCACGTTAAACGACTCGGGTATTCCGGGGGTGCCAAGGTTGTCACCTTTAACAATGGATTCATAAGCTTTAGCGCGTCCCATTACATCGTCCGACTTAATGGTTAACAGTTCCTGCAGAATATGGGCGGCACCAAATGCCTCAATTGCCCATACCTCCATCTCACCGAAACGCTGGCCTCCGAACTGCGCTTTACCACCAAGCGGCTGCTGGGTAATAAGCGAGTATGGACCAATGGAACGTGCGTGCATCTTATCATCAACCATATGACCCAGTTTCAGCATGTAGATAACACCAACTGTCGCAGGCTGATCGAAACGCTCACCGGTGCCGCCATCGTGCAGGTAGGTACTTCCGAAACGTGGAATACCTGCCTTCTGACAGTATTCATCGATGTCGCCCAATGTAGCTCCGTCAAAAATCGGCGTTGCGAATTTGAGTCCCATGTTTTTACCAACCCATCCGAGTACTGTTTCATAAATCTGACCCAGGTTCATACGAGATGGTACACCCAGCGGATTGAGTACAATATCAACTGGTGTTCCGTCCTCGAGATAAGGCATGTCTTCGTCTCTTACAATACGTGCAACAATACCCTTGTTTCCGTGACGGCCGGCCATTTTATCACCTACTTTAAGCTTACGCTTTTTAGCGATGTATACTTTGGCCATCTGCATAATTCCCGGTGGGAGTTCATCGCCTACCTGAATGGCAAAACGACGACGCTTGAATCCACCCAGCACATCATTTAGTTTGATGTTGTAGTTGTGGAGCAACACTTTTATCTGATCGTTACGATCCTTATCTGTTGTCCATTTATTGGGGTTGATATTCGAATAATCGATTTCCGACAAGAGCTTCTGTGTAAACTTGGCGCCTTTTGGAATCAGGACTTCCTTAAAGTTGTCCATAACACCCTGAGAGGTTTTGCCGCTTACCAGGATAAAGAGTTTGTCAACGAGTTTCGATTTAAGTTCGGTAACCGCCTTGCCTTGTTCCTCGTCGATTTTAGCGATGATTGTCTTCTCGTCACCTTTCGCAGTCTTATCTTTTACCGCTCTCGAGAAGAGTTTTTTGTCGATAACAACACCACGTACTGACGGCGGAACTTTCAGAGAAGCGTCTTTCACATCACCGGCTTTGTCGCCAAAGATGGCACGCAGCAGTTTTTCTTCAGGTGAGGGATCTGTTTCTCCTTTCGGAGTGATTTTACCAATAAGGATATCACCTTCCTGGATTTCGGCACCAACACGGATGAGGCCGTTTTCGTCCAGCTCGCGTGTTGCTTCTTCACTAACGTTAGGGATATCTGCAGTAAGCTCTTCCAGTCCTCGTTTTGTATCGCGTACTTCGATGCTGTACTCATCAATATGAATTGAAGTGAAAATATCTTCGCGTACTACACGCTCCGATATCACGATAGCATCCTCAAAGTTGTATCCTTTCCAGGGCATGAAGGCCACTTTAAGGTTACGTCCCAGTGCAAGCTCACCATCTTGTGTGGCGTAGCCTTCGCACAGCACTTGTCCCGCTTTAACCTTTTCACCTTTTTTAACAATCGGCTTCAGGTTGATGCAGGTATTCTGATTGGTCTTCTGGAACTTGGTAAGCGTATACGATTTCAAATCGTCGTCAAAACTTACCAGCTTATCATCGTCGTTACGGAAACTGCGGATAGTGATCATGTTGGAATCAACATATTCAACCACTCCGTCGTTTTCGGCGTTCAGCAACACGCGTGAATCGCGTACAACTATACCTTCGAGTCCGGTTCCGACAACGGGAGCTTCAGGCCTGAGCAGTGGCACAGCCTGCCGTTGCATGTTCGATCCCATCAGTGCACGGTTGGCATCATCGTGCTCGAGGAACGGAATCAGTGAAGCGGCAATGGAAGCAATCTGATTGGGGGCAACGTCCATCAGCTGGAGTTTTTCAGGCTCTACTTCCGGAAAATCACCCTCGTATCTTGCCTTAATGCGCACATCTTTAAAGTTTCCTTTATCGTCGATATTTGATACCGCCTGTGCAATAACTTTAGAGTCCTCCTCTTCGGCAGTGAGGTATACAACAGGCTTATCGACTTCTACTTTTCCATTGTTGATGGTACGGTAAGGAGTGGAGATAAATCCGAGGTTGTTGATTTTAGCATATACACACAAGCTGGAGATCAGTCCGATGTTTGGTCCCTCAGGTGTTTCGATGGTACACAAACGGCCGTAGTGGGTATAGTGAACGTCACGCACCTCGAAACCTGCTCTTTCACGCGATAAACCGCCGGGTCCAAGGGCAGAAAGCCTCCTCTTGTGAGTGATTTCAGCAAGCGGATTGGTCTGGTCCATGAACTGCGAGAGCTGGTTGGTACCGAAGAAAGAATTGATAACCGACGATAATGTTTTGGCATTGATCAGATCGGCAGGAGTAAATACCTCGTTGTCGCGAACGTTCATCCGCTCACGAATGGTACGGGCCATACGGGCCAGTCCAACGCCAAACTGCGAATACAGCTGCTCGCCTACTGTACGAACACGTCTGTTACTCAGGTGATCAATATCGTCGACATCAGCTTTGGAGTTAATCAGCTGAATGAGGTACTTGATAATGCAAATGATATCTTCCTTAGTGAGTACTTTGGTATTTTCAGGAGTATTCAGGTTCAGTTTTTTGTTGATCCTGTAACGTCCTACTTCACCCAGGTCGTACCGTTTGTCGGAGAAAAACAGTTTGTCGATAATGCCGCGGGCTGTCTCCTCATCGGGCGGCTCGGCATTACGAAGCTGTCTGTAAATATGTTCAACCGCTTCTTTTTCGGAATTGGAAGTATCCTTTTGAAGGGTGTTGTATATAATGGCAAAGTCGTTGGAATTTGACTCCTCTTTGTGCAGGATAATTACCTTAACACCGGAGTCGGCAATCATATCAATATGGCCGTCTTCGAGAATGGTTTCTCTTTCAAGAATTACTTCGTTCCGTTCAATGGAAACCACTTCACCGGTATCCTCATCAACGAAGTCTTCCACCCAGGTTTTAAGCACCCTTGCGGCAAGCTTGCGTCCTATGGCTTTTTTGAGAGCCGCTTTGCTGACTTTCAACTCATCGGCGAGACCAAAAATTTCAAGAATGTCCTTGTCGGTCTGATAACCAATGGCACGAAGCAAAGTAGTAACAGGGAATTTTTTCTTACGGTCGATGTACGCATACATCACATTATTGATGTCGGTGGCGAACTCGATCCAGGAGCCCTTAAAGGGGATTACCCTTGCAGAGTAGAGTTTAGTACCGTTTGCGTGGCGGCTTTGTCCGAAGAACACACCGGGCGAACGGTGCAGCTGGGAAACCACAACACGCTCGGCGCCGTTGATAACGAAAGTACCCTTTGAAGTCATGTACGGAATGGTACCGAGGTACACATCCTGAATAATGGTTTCAAAGTCTTCGTGATCGGGGTCGGTACAATACAGTTTTAGTTTGGCCTTCAGCGGAACGCTGTAGGTAAGTCCGCGCTCAATGCATTCTTCGATTGAGTAACGGGGTGGATCCACGAAGTAATCGAGGAATTCCAGTACAAAATTGTTCCTTGAATCAGTGATGGGAAAGTTTTCACTGAACACCTTAAACAGACCCTCATTGTGTCTGTTGTCGGAAGTTGTTTCCAGCTGGAAAAAATCCTGGAAGGATTTAAGCTGGATTTCAAGAAAATCCGGGTATTGAATCGCCTGCTTACTGCTTGAGAAGTTAATTCTCTTTGCTTGATGTTTCTGGGGTGTATTTTGAATGGCGGCCAAGGGAATGATTATTTAGGATTTAACTGAAGTATAAAACACAGGAATAACCGGCGTGAAAACACGTCGGTTATAAACGGATATAGACCTCTGCCCGGGTTAAGGGGCAGAGGTCTGAGCTGAATGAACGGCAGCGGGTTGCGTTATTACTTAACTTCAACCTCAGCGCCTGCTTCTTCAAGTTGTGCTTTAAGGCTGTTAGCTTCGTCTTTTGATACGCCCTCTTTAACCGGTTTCGGAGCGCCGTCAACAAGATCTTTTGCTTCTTTCAGTCCAAGGCCTGTGAGTTCTTTAACGAGCTTCACAACTGCAAGTTTGTTTTGTCCGCCGGCTTTCAGGATAACATCAAAAGATGTTTTCTCTTCAGCTGCTGCACCACCGGTAGCACCGCCACCGGCCATCATTACAGGAGCTGCCGCAGCAGGCTCGATGCCATATTGATCCTTCAGGATCTGTGCGAGTTCGTTTACTTCTTTTACAGTCAGGTTAACCAACTGTTCTGCGAATGCATTTAAATCTGCCATTGTATTTACTTTTTTTAGTTTACTGTTGAATTTGTCTTAGTGGATTATTGGTAATAAGGATCGGGTTCAATTGGAAGCTTAAGAACCTTTTTCCTCGAGAGTTTTGAGAATTCCCGAAAGTTTCTGGCCGCCGGACTGAAGTGCCGAAACCACATTCTTTGCAGGAGATTGTAACAATGCGATAATGTCCGCGATGAGTTCGTTTTTCGATTTCAGCGATACGAGCACATCAACATTTTCATCGCCGATATATACTGACGAATCAATCCAGGCGCCTTTCAGAATAGGGCGGTCA
>DASUFP010000128.1:0-13259 GCA_036274495.1 Bacteroidia bacterium | reverse complement strand
GTGAAATTTCACTGTCAGGATTGAATGGTGTGGTGAGCACCAACCGGATTTTACCCTGTTGTAACACATAAGAGGTACGGTCGCGGCTCCCGGTTTCGAGTCCGCAATAGGCTAACGACTGAAAACCGAATGCCGTTTTGTAGTAGTGAGCTGCCTGCTTTGCATTGCCAACATACAATTCAACATAATCTGTTCCGTTAATTGGGAGGAAATCCTGAGCCTTTTCAAATACTTTGGCCCCGGTATAAGAGTAGTTTTTTACTTCTGTGAGATTATCCATGATAAATTATAATTTATGATATACTATTTTAGATTAGATCCACCTTTGCTGATCAAATTCATTTCCGTTGTGCACAAGACATCCTAATGACTCCGCCGCGGCGGATGACTAATTAAGAATATTAATGATAAATGCTTAATTATTAATATTCATTTTAAACCACACTCTCCTCCAGCATCCATGATTTATAATAATCTTTTACTTCAAGTTGCATGGCTGCTTTTGTAATTTTCACCGGATGAAACGGATCAATCATCACAGCGAGTTCATCCGTCGATTTTTTACCGATGCTTCTTTCAATGGCACCCGGATGAGGGCCATGGGGAATTCCGGCAGGGTGAAGCGTAATTTGTCCTTGCTGTATATTGTTACGGCTCATAAAATCACCATCGACATAATACAACAATTCATCAGAATCAATATTGCTGTGATGGTAGGGCGCAGGAATAGCGTCAGGGTGATAATCATATAGTCTCGGAACAAATGAACAAATTACAAAATTATTACCCTGGAAATTTTGATGGATCGGCGGCGGCAGGTGTATTCGGCCCGTGATAGGTTCGAAATTAAAGATCGAAAACGCATACGGATAATTATACCCATCCCATCCTACTACATCAAAAGGATGCGTACCATAAACATAAGGATAGATAAGACCTCTCTTTTTTATGTTGACTAAAAAATCCCCTGTCTCATCATGAGTCTCCAGTCCATCAGGCAGTCTGAAATCCCGCTCGCAAAAAGGGGAATGTTCAAGCAGCTGTCCAAATTCGTTACGGTACCTGGGCGGAGTGACTACAGGGCTGAACGACTCAATTACAAGCAATTTATTTTCGCCGGTATCAAAATGGAACTGATAGATAGTGCCGCGGGGAATTACCAGATAGTCACCGTAACCAAATGCAACATTTCCATAGGCCGTACGAAGCACTCCTGAGCCTTTGTGCACAAACAGCAACTCATCGGCATCGGCATTTTTAAAGAAGTAATCCTCATTTCCCTTTTCAGGGGCAGCTAATCCTATATGCAGGTCGTTATTTACAAAAAGTGTAGTACGGCTTTCCAGGTAATCAGCCTGAGGTTTTAAGTCGAATCCGCGAAAACTCATAGCCTTCATATTGTCTTCTATCGCTATGTCGGGCCTAACCGAATAAGGAACTCCGGCCTTTTTCACAAAAGTGGGGGGATGCAGGTGGTAAACAAGTGATGAAACCCCTGAAAAGCCCTCTGTTCCGAATAACTCCTCATGGTATAATGAGCCATCGGCTTTCCGGTTCACAACATGTCTTTTGGAGGGCACCTTTCCTAAATGATGATATACTGGCATAATTTATTATTTTGCCCAAAAAAAGCTGATTTCGTCAATTTCGAACATGATTTCCGTCAGCTTTGGTAACTTTGTCCTGACAACCTATCCCATGTGCGGCCGCTTTTCTCTCACGAAAGAAGAACTGGAAATCGAGAAGCGATTTCAGGCTAAATTTTATTCGAACGACCTTGTCAAAAGGTATAATGTAGCACCTACCCAGCTTGCCCTTGTTATCACTTGTGAAGCACCTGAAAAACTTCAGTTATTTCACTGGGGACTAATCCCTTTCTGGGCCAAAGAACGATCGATAGGGAATAAAATGATAAATGCCAAATCGGAGACGGTGCGTGAAAAGCCCTCTTTCAGAAATCTGATTAAAAAGAAGCGGTGCCTGGTTATCAGTGACGGTTTTTATGAATGGCAATCAGGAACAGGCAAAACCAAAATACCCTATCGTATTTGTGTTGAAAACTGTACACTCTTTGCCTTTGCAGGATTGTATGATACCTGGACGGATAAGGAGACGGGAGAACTGGTTCATTCCTTTACCATATTAACTACATCCGCCAACGAGAAAGTTGCTAAGGTACACGACAGGATGCCTGTTATTTTAAATACTGCTGATGAACGCAAATGGCTTGATCAAACTTCATCAGAACAGGACATTGATCTGTTGCTAAAACCGTTTCCGGACGAAAAAATAAACTTATACCAAATATCCACTCTTGTTAATTCACCCAAAAATGATTCTCCGGAAATCCTTGAACCGGTATTCTAAATTATATTTTATGAAAAACACATTTCGATTGCTCCTGATAGTATTTTCTTTTTGTTCATTCAACGGGTTTTCGCAACAGCAACAGCAACACCGGCAAAACAACAACTGGTTTAATACCGACCCCTCTGATGACAGGTTCGCGGGAGTAAGTTCCGACAAAACGTATAACATCCTGCTAATGGGTTTGGTTCCCGACACGGTAATTGTGGCAGTACTTGACGGCGGAACCGATGTTACGCATCCCGACCTTGCCGCCAACATCTGGGTAAATCCGGGGGAGATTGCGGGAAATGGAATTGATGATGATAATAACGGATACGTTGATGATATACACGGATGGAATTTTCTTGGAAGTAAAAAAGGAACTGTTGATCATGAAAACATTGAAATAACCCGTCAATACAGAGCATATCTTTCAGCAAAGGAAAACAAACAGGCTATAACTCCTGATATGAAAAAAGCGGCTAAGGTTTATCCGAAAGAACTGAAGAAATCACAAAAATTAAGCAGCCAATTCAACAAAATTTCAGCCGAGCTGGCAGCTATCAAAAAATCGGCCGGATCCGATTCGGTACGTATTGATTTAGTGAGAAACTATCAAAGCAATGAAAAGCTATTCGCTAAATTCAAGAAGTTAATAATAACAGAGATGGAATCCGGTTCATCCTTTGAAGATATCAGCTCACAAATAAATGCCGCTTCATCAGAACTGAACAATGAGGTGAACTACCACCTGAACCTGGATTATACAGGCAGAAGTATCATTGGAGATGATCCCTCTAACTATTCAGACCATAATTATGGCAACAATGATGTAACCGGACCCGAAGCAGAACATGGTACGCATGTGGCCGGAATTATCGGAGCAGTCCGTGATAACGACCTTGGAATAAACGGTATTGCAGCACCGGTAAAGATTATGGTTGTGCGGGTTGTACCTGACGGTGATGAATATGATAAAGACATAGCCAACGGAATACGTTATGCTGTCGACAACGGTGCAAAAGTCATTAATATGAGTTTTGGAAAAGACCTTTCACCCGGTAAGAGTGCTGTAGATGCCGCAATGGAATACGCCGCATCAAAAGATGTACTTATTGTACATGCCGCCGGTAACGATTCCAAAAATATTGACAAAGGCGGCAACTACCCCAACCCCTATCTGCTGACATCCGGACAACGCATTCCCAGCTGGCTTGAAGTTGGTGCCAGTTCTTCATCAGGAGATGCCGCGAGATTTTCCAATTACGGCCGTAAAACAGTCGATTTATTTGCGCCCGGTGTAAATATTTATTCCACCGTTCCCGATTCATCCTATGTAAGTGAAAACGGTACCAGTATGGCTGCCCCGATGGTGAGCGGAGTGGCGGCAATCCTGCGTTCCTATTTTCCACAGCTTAGTGCCGACCAGGTCCGCAATATACTTTTGGCCACCGTGACAAAGGTTCCGTTTGATACAACAAAACCGGGGACTAAAAAACATGCCGGGTATAATGAACTTTGTGCTACCGGTGGAATTGTAAATGCATTTAAAGCTGTGGAAATGGCAAAAGGAATCGGTAAATAGATATGGAACTATCAATTTATAGTTTAAAATGATTTATGATGCCGGAGTCTTGTTGTTTTTATGACTGCTACTAATTTAAATGACACACATCGTTACTTCAACTATTACTAACCCTATCTTTATCTCCAAACAAACCACCTTATGAAAGTTAAGAACATTTTAGTTCCGGTTGATTTTTCAGAAAATTCCTTGAATGCACTCAGATATGCCGGTGAATTTGCACGAACTTCAGGTGCCGGATTGTTTGTATTACATGTTGCCGATCCTGAAGCACTCGTGAACGAGGTAAAAGGTAATTTGTCACCGGAACATCTGCTGAGTATAGTAAAGAAAGAGGATTATTTGTATGGATTACGCATTACCACCATTATGGAAAAGGGCAGTGTATCGGCTCTGGTGGCAGCAGAATCAAAAGAAAACAATATTGATCTGGTAATAATGGGCACGCAGGGTGCAGGTAATTTGCAGCGCTCCCTTATAGGGACACATACCACAGCTGTTATTTCCCGTTCCGAATGCATGGTGCTGGCCGTTCCTTCACAGGTTAAGTTTGCTCCTATCAGAAAAGTGGTACTGGCCATCGACATGGAACATCGTGCCGATCACCTGATACAGGACACCATTAACCTCTTCAGCAAAATGGAAGCTGCGGTATTGCTGGTGTATGTAGGCTCTGATGAACATCACAAGCAGGAACACGATCTGGAGCTGATGACAGAAGAAATGAAACGGAGCACAGGGTATAATAAAATTGATTGTACGGTTATTCATTCCCATCACTTCAGAGAGAGCATTGAACAATTTTCAATGGACATTGACGCAGATGCTATAGCCATGATCACACATCACAGGAATGTTTTTGAATCGCTGTTTGATCCCAGCCAGGCAAAAAAGATGGCCTATCATATGAATACCCCGTTACTGGCAATTCCTCAAAAACACAAGACGACATTTTTCTTTTGAGAATTTTTCGTCACATTCGTGTAAAATAAGGTTCCGGTAGTCTATTTGTTTTGGCATATCCGGATTTCCGATTTACTTTCACTTAATACAAGTTCACAATTGCGAACAGAAGTTAGTTTTTATTTCGTGAAGGCAAAAGGCTTATTATAGAAATTAAACGTTGAAATCTATGCTGCTGATAACAACAAAAAAAAAAGTAAGTTCCAAATACACAAATATTATGCACAGTTACAAATCTTACAAAATATGCTTGCTGTTTTTAATATTTATTCTGACAACCGCATTATCGTCGTGCCAGAAATCCGATTACGATTCAACAGCAGTAACCGGACCAACCCCAGCCGCAACTGTTACCACACAGGTTATTGTTACCGTTACCAATACATCCGGTGCAGCATTGCAGGATGTTGAGATTAGCATCGGCACTAAAATGGTGAACACCGATAACAGAGGTCATGCTGTGTTTGAAGATATTACCGTAAATGCTTCACGATTTGTGGTCAAATCCGAAAAACTGGGTTACGTTTCGGTTGTAAAGGGAGTAGGAATAACTTCGGGTACTTCAGCATATTATATAAAGTTTATTCTGCCTGGAATTCCGAGTCCTGTTGCCTTTTCTTCATCAGCAGGTGGTACCGTTAACCTGAATAATGGTGCTTCTGTAGTTTTCTCACCAGGGTCATTTGCCGACGCGGCGGGTAATCCCTATTCCGGGATTGTTCAGGTATTGGGAATTCATTATTCTGTTGATGACCCTAATTTTGAAGTGCTGGCACCCGGCGGAGATTTTACAGGCATAAAATCAGATGGCAGTAATGTCGCCTTAGCATCTTTCGGAATGGCCAACATACGATTGCGTGACCCTGCAGGTAACCCTTTAAATTTATTGAGTGGATCAACTGCTCAGATTACTTTTCCAATTGCGGCATCACAACAGGCATCGGCGCCCGGTTCTATCCCTCTCTGGTACCTTGACGAAACCACTGCCTTATGGAAGGAAGACGGTGCCGCCACTAAACAAGGTAACACCTATGTAGGAGTGGTCAGCCACTTTTCGACATGGAATTGTGATTATCCCGGACCCAGAGCAACAATCACTGGCAAAGTAATAGATTGTTCCGGCAATCCTGTTGCAGGAGTTGCTGTAACACTAAACGGATTCTTAAACCTGACTACTAACAGCGCAGGTGTATATTCAGGATGGGTGCCTGCCAATTGGCCTGTCAACTACCAGGTACTCGCACAATATAATCCGGGAGTAAGTACCAACAGTTACATTGTTACATTTACCGCAACAGCAGGTGCCAATAATATTATTCCGGATTTAATAATTAATTGCCTAACCAGAATCAATGGCCAAATTCTTAGTTGTGCCGGAAACCCTCAAACCGCCTGGGTTGAATTTATTCAGAATAATAATTCAACAATTTATTATCTTCCATCTGGAGTTGTTGACGTTATTGTTCCATACTTAAACAGTTCGTCGGTTTCATTTTTCATTTCTCCTTTCATATTTTTTGATACAACAATAACAGTTATTGGAGGTCCTCCTGTTACACATAATTTTGGAAATATCACTTTATGTGACTCAATAATTAATCAAACTGCAAATTCATTTGTTTTGAATGGCGGAAATTTTGTGAATGAACAAGTTGTAATGGTGCCCGATGTCCGTACTGCAAATTATGACTTTACTTATCAAAAATTACTCCTCCATACAAGCGGATTGTTTGAACCTCTTCAGGATTCCGTTTATTATACATTCGATTTGAATATAGCTAATTTCGTCAATGTCGGTTTATATCCGATAACCAATAACTCCGGATCAACACTATATTTTCACAGTAACCGTTTTGATTTAATTTTACAAAATCCCACTGACACCTTATTTTATACTGTCGCTACCTTTGGGCCAGTAGGAAGTGTTGTACAATGCACCTTTTACGGAAATATGGTTTGTTATGACTACAATTCCAGTACATTCTTTCCTGTAACTGTTTCAGGTGGCTATTTATCATACTATCGCTCAAATTAACACCAAGTTGTAATTCCTGAAAAGGCTGTTGTTTAAAATAGTTATAGCCTTTTTCCCTTAAAAAAAGGTGATTGACCCCCATTGAGCGGACTTGAATCAGGCCTACAGTCTGGCATTCAAGTGAGCCGTTTGGAGGAATTATTCCTTTTGTTTACATTCAACGTTCAGAATCTCCGTAATTAATCCTGAATGCCATGCGACCTTTTCACTTTTTCTGTCGTCTTACCCCTGACCTGATCAGGTCAGGGAAAACTACATCCTATTTTCAACAGCGTTCTTTCTTGTATTTTACTATCACTTAACTAATTGATATTCAATATGTAATGAAGTAGTTTCTGTTATATCCCCCTGCTCACCTAACCTGACTGACCATGAAAAAACCCCTACTAATTGTTGCACTATTTCTCTCCACATACATTCAGGCTAAAAACATTTCGATTCCCTACCGGGAAAACTTTGAGAGCGGCACTCAGGGTTGGTTCGCGGTAAGTAATGGTTTGGGTACCGACTGGGAACTGGGTACCCCTGCCTACGGGGTCACTACCGGTGCTTTTTCGGGCAATAATTGCTGGGACACCAACCTGAACACGGGTTATGACTGCTTTGCTGAGGCTTATTTATACTCCCCCACATTTGACTTTACCGGAGTTTCAACCATCCAGGTCTCCTTCTGGACGCAATACAGTGTTGAACATCTTTGGGACTACATGTTGGTGCAATATAGTTCTGATGGCGGAAGCAACTGGAATTACCTTCCTTTTCCATCACTAATTTCGGCTGATGGCACCAGTTTAAAATGGATTCAATCACTTCTCGATGTTTCTGATTTGGCAGGTCTACCGGATGTACAGTTTCGTTTTCTGTTTTCATCAGATGCTACAATAACCTACGACGGATTCTCAATTGATGACTTTGCCATTGAAACAATGCCTTTGGGAATTGCTGTTCCAAACCCATTATCTTCAGCTACTATTTACCCTAATCCCGGAAACGGCTATTTTAATCTCATTACAAATCCTGTTGCCTCTGATCAACTTGTGATTGAAGTTTTTGATGAATCCGGCAAACCTGTTAAATTCAACTATCAGCCACAGCAAGGAAATCTGCCTTCAAAAATATCCCTCTTACATCCCAGCAATGGAAATTACTTTATCCGTATGGCGCTGGGTGAAATTGTCGAACAAAAGAAACTCGTTGTAATTAATTAATCTGATCCATATGACCGGTAAAGGCTTTCTCTTCGTACTGCTTTTCACTTTTTTCAATGCATTTGCTGTTCTCAATGCTCAATACGTATCACTCCCCTATGCAGACGACTTCGATAGCGGAGCTCCCGGCTGGGTAGCTGACACCACAAATACAGGAACAGTATGGCAACTTGGATCGCCAGGCTTTGGTGCTACCAGCTCAACGCACTCCGGTTCGAACTGCTGGGATATTAACTTGAATTCAGGATATAACAATGGCGCATATAGTACATTAAACAGTCCGGGCTTCAACCTGGGGACGCAGTCGGCCGTACAGATCTCATTCTGGCAAAACTTTAAAACAGAAACCATTTGGGACGGTCATGTATTGCAATACTGTACTGATACTGCAATCCAACAATGGATAACTGTTGGTTCAGTAAATGCTCCCTTTTCTACAAATTGGTATTCCGACACTTTAGTCAGCAGCGGAATGCCGGGCTGGAGTGGTAATAGTGGCGGGTGGATCCACTCGGAAATTGTCTTTCCAAACCCATCCGTGAATGGACATGTCTGGTTCAGGTTTCTTTTTACCTCCGACCTTTCTGTAACATTCGATGGTGTCTCAATTGATGACTTTTCTATTAACAGAACAAATTATAATACAATATCAGGAACTGTTTATCTTGATGTAAATGCTAATCAGGTATTAGATGCAGGTGATACAACGTTGCAAAATGTGGTTATCAGCACTGTTCCGGCGTTCAGCAGTTTCTATTATCTCACAAACGCTCTGGGAAACTATACGGTGATTGCCGACTCAGCAACGGCAGTTACAGTTGCAATTGTTCAACCACCTTATTCAACAGTTAGTCCTGCTTCCTATACCATTGCGTTACCAGGATCCGGAATCGATTCGTCCGGCAATAATTTTCTGGTAACATTTACACCGGGAATCACAGACCCATCAGTCCAAATAACCAGTCCAAACTTCAGGCCCGGATTTACACACCACAAGTACATCAGTTACGGTAATGTCGGCACAAGCCCGGTCTCAGGAACCGTTGAGATGACATATGATCCTATGCTTCAATTGTTGAGCGCATCGGATCCCTCTACGCCATTAACTGCCAATTCTGTTGAGTTTACATACAGCAATCTTCTCCCCGGCGAAACAAGAGTAATCAATTGCCTTTTTTATGCCGACACTGCACTTGCGATTGGCACAGTAACAGCTGCATCAGCCATTATTTATCCAATTGCCGGAGATCCCAACTCCGCTAACAATTACGATACAACATACAGCACGACTGTAAATTCCGTTGATCCAAACGACAAAATGGTTTATCCTGCCGGCGATATCCCGGTTGCCGCTATTAATTCCGGAATGGATCTGGATTATGTTGTCAACTTCCAAAACACAGGATCAGCACCTGCAATCAACATCAACATCCTTGACCCGATTGATGACAACCTCGACCTTTCAACTTTCCGCTTAACATCAAGCAGTCATCCCGTTAGTTCCTGGTTTATCGATGCCAACAGAATGCTGTGGCTGACATTTAAAAACATTTTCCTCCCCGATTCCACTACTGATGAAGCTGCCAGTCATGGATATTTCTCCTATAGCATCGAGCCCTACCATAGCCTTGTACCCGGACAAACAATCAATAACACAGCTTATATTTACTTTGACAACAACCTCCCGGTAATAACAAACACTACTGTTAATACCATTGTAATTCCCACTTCCGTTAACACGCTTTCAGCTGAAAGTAAATGTATCGTGTATCCCAATCCTGTATCCGATCAAATTACTTTTTTCTCTCCGGAAGGCTATAATAACTGGGTTCTCTTAAACGCAATGGGTCAGGTTTGTTTATCAGGAAATTTAAATGCCAAAGCCGCTTACCTGACGCATGATGTCAGTTTGCTCCCTGACGGAATTTATTTTATTGAAATAACCGGATTTAACAAAGCTGTTTTACACAGCTCGTTTGTAATTCACCGGTGACCTTAATTCATCGTTTTTTATTTTAACTATCCCATTCATTTTGTTTAATACCTGGGGTCGCTCGCTGTCTCAAGTTTCGCCATCTTTTCTACATCAATACTCGGGAACCCGAACTCTTCCACCACTTTTCCCAGGATCAGGTATATACCTTTACCGCGGAACGGATAACGGTTCAGGCTTTGCGCAAAATGCGTTGTGTCGAAGAAATTACCTTCATCATCCAGAAAGGTTCCGAAATTCATCAGGTCGCGGCGTTTGGTGGTAACGTATTTGATGGTAACGAGGTTCCCGACCAGCCGAACAGTTTTCCCAATGTACTGTATCATGTCCTTTGCCTTTACATCGCCGCGAAAAGATGTCTTTAGCAAATCGAATGCTGTCATGGTTACAGGAAACCCGAGTAATTCAATTTCATCGAACGCATCTTCTACCGGCTGATGCACAAGTGCAGGTAACGAAAAAGGCTTTGTCTCCGTTTCAAAGAGTGCATTTCCGGCGGCCACAGGTTCCTGTCTGCCTAACAGCATGTGCGCATCCCACAGCAGTGGCTTTTTTTCCTTACCCGTAAACCGGAACGCGCCCAGCCGGATCAGCGGCAGTAAATTGTCGAGCGTGATACCTGTGCGGCGGATGAGGTCTTCAAGATCCTTGTACCCACCGTGTTCCAACCGCTCTTCAGGAATACGGGAGGCAATGGAGGTTTCGAGTCCCTGCACCAGATTGAGCCCCAGGAATACGTCTTCGCCGTACAGCGTTGTATTGTATTCGCTGCGGTTCACACAGGGTAAATGAATCTTCGCGCCCCACTTGCGTGCTTCATTCACATATACCCACGTGCTGTAAAATCCGCCGAAATTGTTGATGACCGCTACATGAAATTCGTGCGGAAAATAGGTCTTCAGATAGAGACTCTGATAGCTCTCCACCGCGTACGATGCCGAGTGTGCTTTCGAAAAGGAATATCCCGCAAAGGATTCTATCTGGCGCCAAACTTCTTTGGTGAGCTCATCGGAATACCCGCGAGCCTTACAGTTCTCAAAAAATTTGTCCACAATCAGCTGCATCTCCCTTTTGCTCCGTGACTTCCCGCTCATCGCCCGGCGCAACACATCGGCATCAGCCAGGTCGAGTCCCGCAAAATGGTGACAAACCTTAATCACATCTTCCTGATATACCATTACCCCATACGTTTCATTCAGGTGTTCTTCCATAACACTGTGCAGATACGAAAACGCACCCGGATTGTGAAACCGGTGAATATACTCGCGCATCATGCCGCTCTGCGCCACACCGGGACGAATGATGCTGCTGGCAGCTACCAGACTGATGTACTCGGAGCAATGCAGCTTCTTTAGCAGTCCGCGCATGGCAGGACTCTCCACATAAAAACACCCGATGGTATCTCCCGACTTCAATTGTTGCCGCACTTTCTCATCGGTTTTGAATGCCTGCACATCGTGTACATCCACTTTTATGCGGCGGTTCCGGCGAACGAGTTCAGCGGCATCTTTGATATGCCCGATACCGCGCTGACTGAGAATATCCAGCTTCTCAAACCCGATATCTTCGGCCACATACATATCCCACTGTGTGGTAGGAAATCCCTTGGGCGGTAAATCAAGAGCTGTGTAACAGGTAATCGGTTCTTCAGAAATCAATATGCCGCCCGCATGAATAGTGCGCAGGTTGGGAAACTCCGACATCATACGGCCATACCGAAACAATTCGGTAGTGATGCTGTCATATTCCTGCACCTCCTTGCGCGACTCCACAAGCGTATCAATTTCCGCTTTCGGAAGCCCGTATACTTTACCCAGTTCACGAATGATGGACTTGCCTTTGAAGGTGCTCATAGCGCCAAGCAAAGCAGTGTGTTCACGCCCGTACCGTTTAAAAATATATTCCGTTACTTCATCGCGTTCCTTCCAGGAATAGTCGATGTCGAAGTCGGGTGGTGATTTACGCTTGGGATTCAGAAACCGTTCAAAATAGAGGTCGAGTTCAATAGGATCCACGTCAGTAATACGTAAGCAATAAGCAACTGTACTGTTGGCACCACTCCCCCGCCCTACATGGTAAAATCCGCGCGACATACTGTAACGGATAATATCCCACGTGATGAGAAAATACGAAGAGAACCCCAGGTTGTCAATCACCTCCAGCTCGTGCCGCACACGGCGTATCGCTTCCCTGTTATGCTTTCCGTAACGGTATTCGAGTCCGTCCCACGTAAGTTTTTCCAGCAGTAATTTATCATCGTAGGCGGTGCCGGTAAAGGTTTTCTTGTTTTTGATGGTGGTACAGTCGAACCGGAAGGTACAATCGGCAAACAGTTGTTCTGCATTACGCAGCAGCTGCGGGAAGTCGCGGTACTGTTCGGCTTGTTCGCTTGCGCGGATAAGTGTTTCACAAGGATGGGCCAGCATCTCCGGTTCCAGCTGCGAGAGCAAAATGTTGTTGTCGATAGCACGCAGGTGGCGGTGCAGTGCATAGCCTTCGGTACCGCCGAATGTGGCAGGCTGAAAGGCGATGCCGTTGTCGAGGATGCGTTCGCTTTTGGAAGAAGCGCGCAACTTGTTGAGCTCGTGAGGTGCAATACCCGCATATTCATTCTCACGCAGCCTGCCTGCAGGAAAGCGTCGCAGCGGATACACCACATGGCAATGCAGTAACTCCGGTGCCCGGTCGGGATAAGCATCGCCGGTAAGATTATGCTGTGTAATAAATTCATTGATCTCGCGAAAACCTGCAGCATTACGGGCAATCAGCGAATAGAGATGCTCGTTGCCGTTGCGTATCTCCGCCCCGCACACCGCATGCAGTCCCTCCTTTTCACAGGCCATCACAAAATCAGGAATACCGGCCGTGTTGTTTATGTCGGTAAGCGCCACATGCTCATAACCCGATGCCTTCGCCAAAGCAACGAGATCATCGACGGGGAGTGTGCCGTAACGGAGGGAGTATGTGGAATGAAAAAAGGTCATAAGTCATAAGCGAAGCCCAGAAGTGTATTTCGAACGCAGAGAGAAACTCCACTTCTGGGGGCATAAGTTTTTTAGATTTGTAAAATCTTTTCATCTAAACTTTTCTGCATTATGGCTAAACTTATTTTTGAGAATCTTGAGG
>DASUFP010000127.1:0-4323 GCA_036274495.1 Bacteroidia bacterium | reverse complement strand
ACCGAAATTCTGTTTTCACTGATTGGAGTATTGATAGGATTTTCATTGTTCAAAATGGAGATGTCGGTTTTGATGACCGGAGTTGGCGTTGTAGCTTTGGCAGGAATAGTTGTGAGAAACGGAATATTACTTGTTGAATTTACCGATTTAATGCGAGAACAGGGCATGGAGCTTAAAGCAGCCATAATAGAAGCAGGCAAAACACGTATGACGCCGGTGTTGCTTACGGCTACTGCAACAATCTTCGGACTCATTCCATTGGCAGTCGGACTCAACATTGATTTTGTAACCTTGTTTTCAGAAGGTAATCCCCATCTTTATTTTGGTGGTGACAGCGTTGCATTCTGGGGACCTCTGTCGTGGACCATGATATTCGGTCTGGGTTTCGCAACCTTCCTTACACTTATTCTGGTGCCTTCCATGTATCTGATATCTGAGCGAACCAAACTCAGACTGAAAGGCAGGAAAAACCCGGAAGCAAAGCCTGACGGCATTCCAATGGATCCTGCTTCTGAATTAACAGCAATGAGTATGGGGAACTGATTTAAGTGCTTTAAAATACAGCTGATTCAATAGAATCCGATAGCTGGCTGCTTTTTTGTATTTTTGCAAAACCTCCGAAATTTCTCAAACGGAGGTTTTGTTTTATATGAAAAAAAATAAACTGTTTTGTTTTGTTGGTCCGGCTGTGCTTGTTTTCAGCCTTTTGTTTTCGCTGCAGGTGCATGGACAACTGGTAAGGTCCGATTTATATTCAATACCGCGTCACCTGGTAATGGGTGAAGGAGCCTTTAACTTTAAAATGGCAGTTAATTCCGAAGAGGTTTTGGCGATTAATTCATGCAACAGACCCGCAGTGTATTTTGTGCAAAACGGAAATGTCATCGACAGTTTGCAATTGGAATATAAGGGTTGCGTCAGAAACATGGAATTTGATGAAAATGATAACCTGCTGGTGATGGATAATGAAGAAACCACTATTTACAGGTATAATCATCGTACCAAGGCTGTGGAAAAAATACCCTATCAGAAACCGGAAGATTGGTATATACTGCAGAACCACTGGTATAAATTTTTTGAAATAAGTTCGGTGCCTACCTTTTACAACAACCGCGAATACCTGCAGGATTTTTATTACACCCGTTTCGATTATTCATATAACCTCTATCTTAATTATAGTAACGGTTATATCTATCAGTATGCGTACAACTTTATCCGGAAAGTCGGCAACCGCAAAACGTATATGGCGCTAAAGCGCGACGACCTGTGGTTTAGCGAAAGATTAAGCAACAAATGTAAAATGTTGCTCATTGACCTTGACCGCCAGATTGTTGCCTATTACAACCGTGCATTGGTTCTTATTTTTGAAGATTTTAAAAATGGGGTTGTAATTGAATATCCTGCTCCTGCACCTAAAGGAGAACCGGTTCAGCTCGATTTTGCAACGAATAAGCAACAGCAAAAAATTTGGGGTGTAAGTAGTTTTGATTCTCAGAGAATCACTTTTTCAACCTGGAGTTTCAGGAAAAATGAGAACCCTCCTGTTCCTGAAAAAAAATAGAACACAATTGCCGGACACTTAATAGTGCAATCCGGTCAGTTGGGAAAACGTGTGATGACAGAAAAATGCAGATTTTTTATCGAGCTTAACTCTGGAGCCTTTGCCTAATTAACCCTAGGGGCTCTCCGGGCCCCCTCCCACAGTAAAGTTAAAAGGAAAAAAAATACGAAAAGCATTGTAAACGTTTACAAACGGGTAATTTTTGGAGGCTGTCATTAATTTTAGATTTAACATACGTAAAAACTCTTTCAATGTTTTCCCTGCACCGGGGGCCGCCTGGCCCCCGCCCGCAGTAAAGTTAAAAGGAAATGAAATACGAAAAGCATGGTAAACGTTTACAAACGGGTAAGTTTGATACTACTCTCACAGGTTATTACTTTTCAATAAGACCTTGCTGATACTTTTGAAATGTGCTCTATCATGACATGCAATTTACACACCTGTTGATAACTTATTTCATTTTTTTTTTTTGCAAAAAAATCTTTTTAGCATTACCTATTCAATGCATTCCAATGTGCATTCTGAATGTCTAAAAGTGAACCGTTCCATCGCTATCCCCCCAGGCGATTTGAAGTGGTTCGAGTTCACCTGATAGTAATCAATATCTGCTGCTTATTTATCTGTTTGTCGAATGACATTGCACACAAGTTGCTGCCGTGTCTCTGGACGTGGCAGTTCATTATTGTTTGGACCCCAATGCAGATTTATTAATTGATATACCAATGTATAAAATGTAAGTTAATTATAGTCTTAGTGTTTCTAACAGTGCTATCAAATTAATCATGAAAAAGTTCCTTAAATATTCCATTTGTAGTGTTTTTTTACTATTTTGTGTACATACAGTAACCCATGGACAAATGGTACCGGCATCCATCGTCCAAACAAGCACTTCCGTTACAGGAACACCGCGTCAGACAGGGAATAATTTATTTTCCAATAATGACATGAAAGAATATGATCATTTAAAAGTTTATAATACTTTCGGAATCCAATTAATCGACAGAGATTTTAATGCTACGGCGATCGAACTAAGCGATGTAAAAAATGAACTGATGAACTATAATTCCGGATTGTATTTTATTCAGTTAATAAATGAAAATAGAGTAGTGAAAACCATTAAAATAATCAACCTGCAACAGTAAGCATTTCACAAATTACTGAGCATGTATTTGATTTAAACCCGACAATCGATGAATAACATTTTAAAATATATGCTGATGAGTACGGCGCTGTTGGCATTTTTAAATTTTCCTGCAGTCGGGCAATCGTATCAGGTGATCAGTAACAGGTGTTTAGGCGGATCGGGTGGAGAGGGAGGTGGATCTATCGTTTATTGTGGCAATTACGAGTTTATGATAGGATGCTTTACAACTTCTGGTGTAAGCGGAACGAAAACGGTTCCGCTCTGTAATCCCACAAATTCGGGGATGTGGACCTTTAAAACAGATACGACTTATTCGGATATATGGCAGATGACCATTGATGGGTATGGTGTTGAAGGTCTGACGGAATTTTCTATAAATCTCAATAACCGAAATCTGAATTTTTCCTGTGGCTCAATGTCAGATAGTTCCTGCGACAAATCAGAAAACAATAAATCTTTTCCAAACCATCCGTCTGATTACTGGGTAGGCGCCTGTGACAGTTCAGGTGTTATTCTTTGGGAAAAAACTTTAGGAGGGATTTCCAGCGATGATTATCCAATTATATTTCAGTCATCCGCTTCTGATTATTATGTAATTGGTACGTCCACATCTCCCGTTGGTGGAGATAAAACGGTTGCTAATTACGGTATGGATGATTACTGGATGGTAAAACTGGACAGCATCGGTCACATTAAATGGGACAAGGTATATGGAGGTAGTTTAAGAGAACTACATTTGAATGATGATCGACTTTCTATGGTTGAAACTGACAATAATGCGCTGGTGTTTATGGGTACCACAAATAGTCCTGCAGATGGAAATGTGTCCGATACCTCAAGGGGGACTTATGATCTTTGGGTTGTTAAAATAGACACTTCCGGAGCAATTATTTGGGATAAACGATTTGGGGGAAATGGACCGGAGTATGCAAATCGAATAATTAATACGCCTGATAAGGGATTTATGTTATGTGGTCAAACAAGGTCTGATCAGGGATTTGATGTGAGTGAATCTAAAAAAGGATTGGACGATGTGTGGATTGTTAAGATTGATTCACTTGGGAATAAACAATTCGACAAAAGATATGGCGGCAACAACCATAGTTATGGCATTGATATAGCCAACGCACCGGGAGGAGGCTATTGGGTAGGCGGTTTTACCGACAGTGATAGCCTGTTTGATGTTTCGCAGCCGGGCTATGGTTTTTGGGATTACTGGCTGATAAGGTTAGATAGCCTCGGTACTAAAATATGGGATGGAAGATATGGCGGGTCGGGTTATGATCATTTAAATAGTATAGCGGTTTTGCCTGATTCATCAGTTGTTTTATGTGGAGTAGGTGATGACGGGACTTCACCTGTAAAGACAGATTCGGGATATGGGGGTGGCGATATGTATTTGGTGCGGATAAAATATGTAGATAACACCTCGGGCATAGCACAGCCGAAGAGTATTTCATCCTTTCAGCTGTATCCTAATCCGGCGCAGGATGCATTTACGCTTGTTTCGGATGCACTAAAACAGAGGGAAGTAACCATCAGCATTTACAACCTTCCCGGTGAGTTGGTTTACAGAGAAAAAGTAACGCCTAACACCAACAGCATAAGAGTCCCGATA
>DASUFP010000126.1:0-10284 GCA_036274495.1 Bacteroidia bacterium | reverse complement strand
GGGTATTCCGTTTTTCTCACCATCCATATATATCACATCATCAATCAGCTTGTCGCGAGTAGCATCTAAAAATTCAACAAATTCCGGCAAACCTCTGTCGCTGTAAAAGCGATCCTTGTTGACGGGATTTCCTTCAGTATCCAGCTCACGCAAATCGGTAAGAGTAATTTCGATGCCTTTGTTGAGGAATGATAATTCCCTCATACGGGCAGCCAGTGTATCGTAATGGTATTCTGAAGTGATAAAAATAGATGCGTCAGGGTGAAAAGTGGTAAAGGTGCCGCGTAATTCAGTTGTACCCATTTCTTTAACGGGGTACAATGGCTTCCCGCAGGAATATTCCTGCTGGTATTTTTTCCCGTCCCTGTGGACTTCCACCTTCATCTGATCCGATAAGGCATTCACACATGAAACCCCAACTCCATGCAACCCTCCGGATACCTTATATGAGTCTTTGTCGAATTTGCCACCGGCATGCAGAACAGTCATAACCACTTCCAGTGCCGACCGTTTTTCTTTCTCATGCATATCAACCGGAATCCCCCTTCCGTCGTCCCGGACCGAAATGGAATTATCTGTATGAATGTATACTTCAATGTGTTTGCAGTAACCTGCAAGGGCCTCGTCAATAGAGTTATCTACGACTTCGTAAACCAGGTGATGCAATCCCTTTACCCCGATGTCACCAATGTACATGGCGGGTCTTTTTCGTACGGCCTCAAGTCCTTCCAGGACCTGAATGCTGTCTGCTGAGTATTCGTTTTTTGGTATCACGGATTCTGTTAAGTTCTCGCTCATTTTCAGTAGGTTATAATTTTTTCTATACCTAATGCAAAGATACGGATTCAGGAGCTATCTGACCCTGTTTTTCGGTGCTTGAAAAGCCCTTTTAATCAACTATTTTTCAACATGCTACGTTGGTTTTTGTGAATAAAAAATGAGCCTTGATCAATACAGCTCATTTTGTTTAATAAATAATTGAATATCAAATTGTTACAAATGCAAATCGAGTGCCTCTCATTTTTTATATAAAATGGGCCTATCCCCGTGGTTCATCTTCCCGGGCAAAAAGACATGAAAAATGACCTTTAACGGCTGGCTGAACGACAGGAATCCCAGCAGCCGATAAACTTGTAAAGGGTACCCGTTTTAACCGAAAAGAGACGTATCAGATCCGTGAGTAAACAAGCCGGTCAGACTAAAAAGGAAAAGTAAGCGCTTAAAAACTCCAGCTGATTCCTGCCATTGCTGCAAATCGGTAGGAAGGATAATTATACCATCGGGCATATTTACTTCCTGTAAAGTTATTGAGGTTTAAAAACAGCGATAATACTTTTGAATACCTGTAATCAACCATGATATTGCCGTCAAAATAACCTTTCATTGTAATAAAATCGGAAGTGCTGTAACCCATCGCGTATCTGGATGCTACATAAGTCAATTGAGTTGAGAGAAAGATCTTTTCTCCCAGGTTGTGAAATGCGCTGAAGGAGATCTTATAATCGGGCTTAAACAATGGTTTGTCAAGGTCATGTGTATTATAAGAATAGTAATCGAACACACCGCTGACGCCGGTATTTTCATCCTGCTCGTATTTAACCTCCCCATGCAGGTTCAGGGTAGTGGTATTATCATAGATAACATCGTATACCACCAGTGTGTTTTGAGCAGGAACATTCAAAAAATAAGCTTGATGTTTTGCATCGGTAAACCGAGCTGAACCTATGAGAAACAACTCTCGTTCGAGCCGGATTTTTACTCCGCCGCTGATATCCAGTTTAACATTTGTGTTACGAAGTTCCAGGTAAGAAGCCGTAAAAGGATTTTCCAATGAAAGGTCACGGAAACTGTTTCGTTCCAGGTTTCCTCCCAGATTAGCAAAAATTGAAAAAGCATCCGGTACCATGTTCAGTATGATGTTGGCATATGGATAAAGATGCGATTTGGTTTTGTCGTTTGATTCAACCACCGCATTAAATCCCGCCTCAAAATCTACTTTATCCATTGAGCCTTTGTATCGCGGCATCATACGGTAAATGTTGAGGTTTTCATCCGAAAGCCCGGATGGTTTGTACTTCATGAAATCCAGCTCAACGCCAACATCCAGATTGCCGTCTGCTATCGCTTTACCACCACTCCCTTTCAGCAGAATCCGTGACTCGTTGTTATCGTTGTTGTCTGAAATGTTGTGAAATGCAACACCTCCCATATACCTGAACGACTCACTGCTTTTATTAATGGATTTAAACGAGAAATCACCTTGCAAATCATCAAAGCTGTGTTTGGTCTCCGATTTCGAAAAAATATCCGGAGGATCATTGTATCCGTAATAATGGTACACTAATCGGTTATAACCAATACGGCCTTCAAGTAATGTCTGATCAAAAAACTTTTTGCCAAACAAATCGATACCCGTTTCGCTCATTCCCGGATATCCATAGTCTTTAATTTTACCGGAACTTGAAATATGACTTAAATGAACACCGGCATCAAAATCCTTAGATCGCAAGGCGTTATAAAACACTTCAATGTAGGGTGTGTTTTTAGTACCATACCCCCCTTTTACAAAGCCGCGATACAAATCTTTAATGGTTTCATCTTTAATTTTTACAGGTTTGATAGGGGTAATGGTATAAACTGTTTCGTACCGTACCGGCTGGACTGTATAGGTAAGGTCAGGGGTATACGCAACAGCAGTATCTCTGCCGGGCACATCACTTATTTTAAACGCATCTGATAATGTTGGCTCATACGGTTTTACTACGTTTATTTGCTCATCACCCAGATTGGATGTTTGAGCAGAGCCCGTTTGATAAATAAATGAACAAAAGCAAATTATTAATGTCGGTAGCGCCGATCTGTAAAAAAATATTTTCATGGAATCCGGTTTCATAGTTTAGTTAAAAATCAGAAAGAATTAGTAGTGCATTCTTCAATCATTGCCGGTTACAACCGTATCACCTTCCGATTTAATGTATTGTTCTTCTTTTCGTTGAATTTCAAGTTGATTTTTATCGTTTTCTGATTTGTCAATGGCATCAATTTTTTCTTTGGCTACTGCTTTTAAATCTTCCGGATCTGCAGGATCTTTTTCGTAGTTTTCCAAAATACTCATATAGGTATGTTTCGCCTGAAACGTGTCCTTAAGAGCGAGGTAATTGTCTCCCAACAACAAAAATGATTTTCCGATCCAGTATTCATACGATGGTACCTGATTCACAACTTCAAAGCATTTTTTCTGTGATTCCTTAAAATTACCCAGCTTATATTGGATCAAAGCGATGCTGTAACGAGCCTCAGCTCCGGATTCGCTGTTTCCCATCTTGGAAACAATAGCTTTGAACCCTGCTGTTGCCGGCTCATAATCGCTGGTGGCAAGTGATGAACGGGCACTTATCAGATTGGCCTCCGTTATAAGATTATTTGAGACTTTGTCACCTTCAATAAGCTTTCTGGCATAAAGAATCGCATTGCCATAACCCTGTGTTGCATAATAGCAACGCATCAATCCTGCCTGCGCCTCAATGATGTTGTCTCTGTAATCAGCGGCTTCTTCAAGGCGCTTATATAATTCAATTGCAGTCTCACATTCATTTTTATTTCGCCTGATGTTAGCCGCTTTCAGCAAAGCTTTTTCAGTAAACAGACTTCTGGGCTGCTCCAGAACATAGGTGTATCCGGCAAGAGATTTATCAATATCATTCTTTTTGTAATCGCATTCGGCCTTGTAAAAGGTCGCATTTAATACAAAGGATCCCTGAGGAAATTTTTGAAGATATTCGTCAAAACTCCTTGAAGCTGACTCGTTGAGGCCTTTGAGATATAACTGCTCTGCAGCTTCATATGTAATAGAATCCTGTGCCCCGTTGCTTACACTTAGTGCAGGAACATTTTTTACATAATCAAAATAACCCTGCGGGTTTCCGGAAGTCACATAAATGTTTCTTATTCCGGTAAGAGCTTCTGCCGCTTCCTCCGAACCCGGGTAATTTTTCACAACATCCTTGTACAATGTAAGTGCTTGTTCATCATTTTTCTGGTTGTATTGAACCAATGCAAGTTTCATCATCGATTTTTTGGCATACTCGCTTTGTGGATGATCGTGCATTACTTTTCTGAAAAGCTCCTCGGCTTCCTGATTGTTGTCAAATGTCATGAGTGCAGTTCCTCTCTCATATTGAGCATCGGCAGCATACCCCGATTTGGGATATTTCACAGTCAGTTGCGACATGGTTGATGCCTTCGCCTTCATATTTCCTTTAATTCCCTGAATCATTCCTATCTGGAACATGCTGTAATCAGAAGCCCTTGAATTTCCGGCAACCGCAGTGTTGTACATGTCGAGTGCATTTTGGTAATCACGCATCATAAAAAAGCAATCACCCGACCGTATGGTTGCGTCATTCAAACGCTCTTTGTTGTAATCCGTACCTCTCAAATATTTGCGGAACCAGGTATTGGCCTCTTCATAATTTTCAAGCTTAAAATAGCAATATCCGATATTGTAGTTTGCAGTGTTGTACATTTCTGTACCTACTGATTTAGGATTGAAAACATAAATCCTGTATTGTTTAATTGCTGCATCAAACTTGGCCTGATTATAAATGGCCTCGGCTTTCCAGTAAATCGCCAGTGCCTTTATCTGTTCATTCTCGTCAGCTACAATTGCTTTGGTGAATAAATTTATTGCTGTATCATAATCCCTGTCATTGAAGTATTCAACTCCTCTGAAATAGGCCACTTTTTGATAAGCCGCTCTGGCCTTGGGCGATTTGGATTTAATCTTGTCCAGAGCTGTCAAGGCATCTTTATAATTTCTGGTAGTTATATATAATTGGGCAACAATTTCATTTGCCTCATCGATATGTTTCGATTGCGGAAACATTTTTATGAAATCATTGAATGTGTTGATGGCGACTGGTTGAAAATTTAACTCCGCTGACAATTTTGCATAATTAAACAGGGCTTCTTCCTGAATAGCCGGATCAAAGGTTGATTTGGAAGCAAACTGAAATGAACTTCTCGCATTCTGTTTTTTATCTGTTTTTAAAAAGCAATCACCCAGATTAAAATAGGCATTCTGTTGCATTGCATCAGATAAATTAGTTACTTTTTCAAAATAAACAATCGCCTGATTATAATTCTTGGTGTTATAGTAACAAATAGCCAGCTGGTAATAATCTTCGCGACTTAATCGCGGATAATTTTTTTCAAAATCTTCGAACAACTTAAGAGCATTATTGTAATCCCCTTTTCTATAATACGATTCGGCAACATAACGGTTTATTTCTGCACTGTTTCTTATGTCTTGCCTGCCGGCAATAGTTTGAGAATACTTAAGTAAATCGTCATAGCGTTTCTGCTCATAATATATCTGAATAATATAATAGGGAACCACCGGGCCAAAGCTTTCTGAATCTTTAAGTTTTTCAAATGCTTCCAGTGATGTATTCAAATTGCCTTTCTGATAATTTACATGGGCATAATAATATTGGGCTGCCGTCTTATATTTTGAATCCACTTTCATTATCTGCGCAAAGCTCCTCGCAGCGTTATCATAATCACCTGTCATCAGATAGGAGTATCCCATCTTGAAATAATACTCCGAAATCTCTTCATTATTTAAGTCTGCAACATCCGTTTTTTCAAACCATCTTATTGCAGGCTTGTATTTTTTCTGCCGGTACATTAATTTGCCCGCCTGAAAAACAGCTATTCTGGCCTTTATACTTTCCGGATAACTTTCGATAAATTGCTCTATAAGCGATTGGGCATCCGGATGAAACAACTCAATGGAACAAACAGCTATGTAGTAAGAGGCATTTATCTTACTAACCGCTGATGCATCTCCCGGGTGGTTCAGAAATTCAGTAAATTCTTTTGCGGCAGCACTGTATTTTTCCTTAGAAAAAAGTTCAACCCCAAACCGGTATTGTTTTTCGGAAGCATAGAATGCATCGGTCTGTTGTGATTTAACCTGATTAGAAAATAACAGTAACCCTGCAAACAGGATCAATATTTTTTGCAACTTATTGTAATTCATATATTTGTATTAACTATAACGGTATCAGCAAAGTTACCCCCTCCAAACGGTTAAATAATTATCAATATTTCGGTTCTACAGGATTTTATGAACACCTTTATAGTGAATAACCTGTAATTTTGTCCGAACGGCACTTTGTTAAACTATTTCCCGTTTACTATATCAAACCACAAACTCATTTATAATGATACAAATTCGATTCATTTACCCCGGCATACTTCTTTCAGCATTCGCATTTTTGCTGATTACGGGGTGCAAAAAAGATGATAAGACAGACAATGACACTCAATCGGCAGTAGACAATGCCTTCGCCCAGGGTATCTACGATGAAGTGAGTACCATGTCGGATCAGGCACATGAAACAGGTGCCCTTTATGGATACAGAGGCGCTTCAACTGAGGGTTCCCTTCTCAGCCAATGTGCCACAGTTACTGTTGATACGGCCGGAAGTCCTAAACACATCACCATAGATTTCGGTACCACAAATTGTGCTTGTGCCGATGGAAGGAACAGGAGAGGTAAAGTTCTTGTTGCCTATTCCGGTGGATACCGTGACAGCGCATCCAACTACACCATAACTTTTGACGGATATTATGTGAACGACTATCATGTTGAGGGTACCAAAACCGTTACAAACAAAGGCACAAACGCCTCCGGAAACAAATGGTTTGGTATCAATGTAAACGGGACAATCACCGCTCCCGGTGGACAGGTACTTACCTGGACCTCTCAGCGCCAAAGGGAGTGGGTTGCCGGAGAAAGTACCCTGCTGAACTGGCTTGACGATGTCTATCATATAACAGGTACCGCATCAGGTACATCTTTTGCCGGAGTGTCTTTTACCGCATCCATTACATCACCCCTGGTGGTAGCCCTCAATTGTTACTGGATTAAAGATGGGGTACTTGAATTTACTCCTTCCGGCATTCAAACCAGAGTAATAAATTATGGCTATCAGAATGGAACCTGCGACAATAAGGCAGAAGTTACAATTGGTTCAAACAGTTACATCATTACTCTTCGTTAACATCAGGTTGGTTGATAAACTTATTACACCCCGTGGCAGAACGCTGCGGGGTTTTGTATTTTTGCCTACAGGTTTATGTATATTTTGAAAATTAAAGGGAAAGCAAAAATCCCTGATTACGTTCAGCTTCGGGGTGATGATTTTACTTTGCTGGCTTATTTCAGAGTCGACAGGCCCGAAAAAGCATTGTTAAAATGCGGGCTGGGTGAACATGAACAGGCAATAATCAAAATCATAGCAGAAATCCCTTTTGGAAAAGTCACTAAACTCGAGTTATAATATGGAACAGGAAATTGAATCGGGAGCAGATCCGATTATCCGGCTGGACAACATCAGTATTTTTCAAAAAAAGAATTTGATCCTCAACAATATCTCTCTTGGGGTGCATAAGGGTGAGTTTGTTTACCTCATCGGGAAAACCGGATCAGGAAAGAGCAGTTTTCTTAAAACCCTCTACGGTGATCTGAAGTTAACACAAGGGGACGGGTCTGTGGCGGGTTACAATTTACGTAAACTTAAGCCAAAGGAAATACCCTTCTTAAGGAGGAAACTTGGGATCGTTTTTCAGGACTTCCAGTTGCTTACAGACCGGACAGCCCGGGAAAATCTTGAATTTGTTCTCAAGGCTACCGGTTGGGACGACAAACAGAAGATAAATGAACGGATAAATGAGGTGCTGGATAAGGTGTCGCTTGGCACAAAAGGATTCAAAATGCCGCATGAATTATCAGGTGGAGAACAACAGCGACTTGCAATTGCAAGAGCCTTATTGAACGACCCGGATGTGATGTTGGCAGATGAACCGAGTGGTAACCTCGATCCTGAAACTTCAAATGGCATTATGCAGCTGTTCTTCGATATCAGCCGCAGCGGAAGAGCCGTTGTAATGGCTACTCATAATTATGGTCTGATTGAAAAATTTCCTGCCCGGATTGTAAAGTTTGAGAATGGTCAGGTAAGTGACCACCAATCAGGATTAAATTAAGTTTAACTGAAATAAACTTTATTTTATTCAGGATAAATTTTTTTCAATAATACTTTCACTGAAGCAGTATTTGAAAATTTTCTCATAAGCGTTTCATTACGCATCGCAAATGCGTTTGCGTCAAAAGGCTCTTTCAAAAGCAGCTGAACAGCCGATCTCATTTTTTCGGCATCACCTGCAATGTGACACAATGCTTCCAGACCGGTATTTTCAACCATTTCATTATTAACTACCACATGCCTGCCATTAAACAATGCCGCCAGTAACTTCAACTTTATTCCCGTAGGCTGAAAGGTTGGCAGCACATTTACCTGGGCCGAACGAACCAGGTCCATAATCTGTTCCATGGGAATGTCAGCCAATAACTCAATATTGGCGAATTTTGTAACAGCTGATTTTAGCTCTGCAGAAGGTTTTGAACCGGCTATAATCAGCTTCATGTCACTATTCCCAAAAACCTCATTTACCAGATATAATGCTGCCTGATTGTTTTCTCCTACCGATAAATTGCCATGATACAACGCATAATCTCCCGGCGAGTCAGATATTTCAATGCTATTGTTCGGGTGAAAGGCAGGCAAGTAAAAAGCGCCGCTGTTTTTCTTGCTGAAATAGATTTTATCGTTTGGAGAAATGGCTGCAATGGCACTTGCTGATACCAGAATATCTTCAAATTGCTCCAGTTTTGACGCTTCATTATAAAAGTAGAGCCGTTTGAAAATATTTTTTTCAACTCCCGCCAATGATCGGTAGTAGTCATGCTCAATATTATGGGTCCTTACAATTTTGATTCGGTCATTAAGATTGGGATCATCGAGTAACGAACAGGTGTGGAGCCCCTCAAAAATGATCGGGTATTTATCCTTCTGAAGTGTCTTCAAAAGCTCTTCCGATGACCGGGAAATTACAATGTAGGGTTGTTTCCTGAACATGGCGGCTTTGGAAATGTTTCTGGAGTAATAATTTACCACATAACAGTATTTCAAAAGCTCCTTTGATTCATTTCTCCCGTATTGAAAGCAATGCAAATGAATCTTGATACCGGCTTCAAACAACGATTTTATTTTATAAAACACATCTATTACCCCGCCGTAATTGGGAGGGAACGGGACATCAAAACTGATGATATGCAGATGTCGGTCAGAGGAGGCCATCAAATACTTTAATAAATTTCAGGCTTTCGCGTTGCCAGGTGAGTTCACGTGATGCAAGTTCTCCATTTTTTTTCCATTGGTCAAGCGTGGCAGTATCCCGCAGTATCTCATTAATTTTTTGCGCTACCTCCTTAGGATCGTGTGAATGGATAAAAGTTCCTATCGAATATTCAGAAACAATCTTTTCTACTTCCGGAAGCCTGGAAGCCAGCACCGGCAAACCAGCCTGAATGTAATCGAATAATTTGTTTGGCAAACTGAAACGGTAATTCAGATTGGTGTCCTTGTCGAGCGTTAACCCCAGGTCAGCTGAAGAAGTGTATTGAATTAGTTCATTAAAGGGCATTCTGGGCTTAAAAATAACCTTATCAGCCAATTGATATTTGTCCACAAGCATTTGCAGTTCCTGCAGCACATCGCCACCGCCAATCACCAGCAAAATGGTGTTTTCAACATACCGCATACTTTCAACCGCTTCTTCGGCACCCCTCTGAATATTAATTCCGGCTCCCTGTATTATCACTATTTTTTTATCGGTTGGCAGTCCGAGTTTTTTTCTCAATCCGGTCTTGTCGATCGTTTCATCAGCGTAAACAGCTCCAAGGGGGACATTTCTTACCACCTCCACATCTAACTGATATTCCCTGTGATACAAATCGGCAATGGACCTGTTTACAGTTATCATTCTGTCGACACCTTTAATACATGCCTTTTCAATCTTTTTCCAGATGCTTTGTACAAATGGTCTGTTCTCCAGTTCGGGCACTCCTGTAAAATACTCATGACTATCGTAAACCAATGGAATGCCTTTCAAAAATTTGACCATCCGGTTTGCCGCCAGGGTATCCAGGTCATTTGCAAATAACAGATCCGAACGGTGAAACAGGAGGTATATAAAAAGCCTTAAATTGTAGGTGGCATAAAAAAGCGGTCCTTTTTCAAACCACAAATGGAACCGTTTAATCTTGTAGGGACGCTCTTCAACCTCGGGACTCCGGCTCATTTTACGGCCAATCAGCGTAACGCGATGTCCGAGTTCACTGAGGGTAAGAGCACTCCGGTGCACCCGCTGGTC
>DASUFP010000125.1:0-61438 GCA_036274495.1 Bacteroidia bacterium | reverse complement strand
AGTCTGAATATTTCAGCAGTTGCCAATGGCGATGCTGTAGTTCCAACAGGTTATCAGACTATTTATGTACTTACATCGGGCGCAGGATTAGTGATCGAGCAGGTAAATGCCACACCTGATTTTACTGTAGCATCACCCGGTCTTTATACCATCCACACGCTGGTGTACGATCCAAACACACTCGATCTTTCCATTGTGGTGCCGGGTGTTACAACCGGATTTGATGTCAATGGCCTGCTGGTTCAGGGTGGCGGAAGTATCTGTGCTTCTCTGGATGTTGCCGGCGCACAATTCAATGTAACCAATCCGTCCGCAGGAACACTCACCGCCAACACAACCGACTGCAGTCTGAATATTTCAGCAGTTGCCAATGGCGATGCTGTAGTCCCTGCAGGTTATCAGACTATATATGTACTTACATCGGGCACAGGATTAGTGATCGAGCAGGTAAATGCCACACCTGATTTTACTGTAGCATCACCCGGTCTATATGCCATCCACACGCTGGTGTACGATCCAAACACACTCGATCTTTCCATTGTGGTACCGGGTGTTACAACCGGATTTGATGTCAATGGTCTGTTAGTTCAGGGAGGCGGAAGTATCTGTGCTTCTCTGGATGTTGCCGGCGCACCGTTCAATGTAGCACAGCCTGATGCCGGAGATATTAACCCCGATGATTTTATCGTCTGTCTCAATCACGGAACGGCAGTAGTAAATGGAATTCCTGCCGGCAATGAAGTGGTTCCTTCCGGCTATCAGGTGTTGTATGTACTCACCCGCGGCCTGAACCTGGTTATTCAGCAGGTAAGTGCCACTCCCTCTTTCACGGTATCTCAAATCGGATTGTACAGGATACATACTTTGGTTTATGATCCTAATACGCTCAACCTTTCAATAGTGGTACCTGGTGTAACAACCGGATTTGATGTGAACGGGTTACTGGTTCAGGGAGGTGGCAGTGTTTGTGCTGCACTCGATGTACAGGGTGCGCCGTTTATTGTACTCGGACCGATTATTTGCAGCATCTTTAATCTGGATGCACAGATAGCAGAAAATCAGAGTGAAAATACCATTGAGCAGTTGAAACAAATTGCTCAATCAGGAAACGATTACATGTTTGCAGTACTGAACACTTATCCTAATCCTGCATCGGACATACTGAATCTGGATATCATCGCAGCACCTCAGGAGTCATTGACGGTTACGGTATCAAATGTAATGGGTCAAAATCTGAAAACGATTCAGATAGCCTCCTCACCTGAGGGCATTACTCGTCATTCACTGGATGTATCGGATCTCGCATCAGGAACTTACATACTTCAAATTCGTTCCGGTTCTCAGACTGATACCAAACGATTTGTCATCAATTAACATTTTTAGCGTCAATACCCATAAGAAGCCGGCCATAAACCGGCTTCTTCTTTTTATAAATGGCTAATAATCAACTTAGTATGTTCCTTATTTATAATGGGTTTAAATAAAAAGCATATCTTTGTATAATTCTGGATTATGGAAACCATTATAACTGCCGAACAGGAAATTATAGAAGAGTTTGAACTATTTGACGATTGGTCAGATAAGTATCAATACATCATAGAAATCGGTCAGAAGTTGCCGGAGCTGGATGGAAAGTATAAGGTTGATGAAAATAAGATTAGGGGATGTCAGAGCAGCGTTTGGTTACACGCGTATGAAAATGCCGGGAAAATATTTTTTGATGCCGACAGTGATTCGGTTTTTGTAAAAGGGGAAATCGCGTTGCTCATACGGGTTTTATCGGGCCGCACGGCAGATGAAATAATTGATGCTGAGCTACATTTTATTGATGCCATAGGATTGCGCCAGCATATAGCCGTAACACGTGCCAACGGACTGGCTTCTATGATTAAACAAATGAAACTGTACGCTATTGGAATGAAGTGACGGTTTCGCCTTACGGAATTATTTGAACCAAATAGTTGAGAATTTGTTACAGAATAGGTTGTACAAAACCTGCTTTTGATATTGAACGAGCGGAATAAAATTGTTGACTTTTGCCTATTAGTTAGTAAATGGAAGAAATAAAGACACTGGAAGAAAGAGTAGTTGACGTACTAAAGTCATGCTATGATCCGGAGATACCTGTAAACATCTATGATCTTGGATTGATTTACGAAGTACGCGTTGATCCGGGCAATGACATCTTTGTGAAGATGACGCTTACTTCGCCTGCCTGCCCTGTTGCTGAAACACTTCCGCCGGAAGTCGAACAAAAAATTAAAGAACTTCCCGATGTAAACAATGCCAAAGTTGAAATTACTTTTGATCCCCCATGGGAAAAAGATATGATGAGTGAAGAAGCCAAGCTTGAATTAGGCATGTGGTGATAACTGAACAGCACCTATAGTGTAATTTGAATCTTAATGGAAGCTATTTTTAATAAAGTTGATGCAAGCGGATTGGTTACTGTTAACCTTGAGGAGCTTATTCCTGAGGGTGAACGTGTATTGCTCGACATTCGACCCTGGCTCTTTGAAGATCTTATTTTAAAAGAAAAGGATTTCAGGGATCATATCAGGCAGCATGACTGGAATCAATATGCACACAAATTTGTAGCACTTACCTGTACATCTGATGCTATTATTCCTGTTTGGGCATGGATGCTGATTGAGGTAGCTCTGGAACCTTATGCCGAAAGAGTTCTGTTCGGCACGCTGAATCATTTGGAGGAAGCGCTGTTGCTGGAAAAAATAAGTGCGCTTGATGCTGAAAATTTCCGTGATGCCCGGATTGTTATAAAAGGGTGTGGCGACAAAGCTGTTTCGCCGGCTGCCTACGCTGCCATTACACATAAACTGGCTTCAGTTGCAAAGAGCATCATGTATGGTGAACCCTGTTCAACGGTTCCTGTAATGAAGCGCAAATAATTCGATTTCTTCTTTAGTTGGAATGTTGCATCTTATGCTCCATAAGACCCGCAATTGTTATTGCTCTGGAAATGGCATTATCTGCAACCGGTCCTGCATACAGTTCATTAACGGTTTCTTTCCACAGCATCAGCCATCGTGTAAAATGAACCGGCTCAAGAGGTGACAATTTATTTAACGCGAAATGTTTGTCCATCGGATTTCCCTTATATGAGCCTGTTCCAAGTAAAATGTTTTCCCAGAAGTCGACAATAACAGGTATATGCACTTCCCAGTTAATGGTTAGTACACCGGTAAAAAAATGACCTATTACCGCATCGGGAATGGCTTTTTTGTAAAATGCGTTTACCAGTAACTCAATATCCGTCCGGTTCGCTATATCTTTAGCGCTCATAACTGCGAATGTAGTCACAATGTTGGTTTTTTTAATAATCCTATTTGACTTGTATGTCTGTTATGCTTTATCCGCTGAGTAGTTTATCTTAGAGCCGTTATATGACCGGTTTCGCCAGATTCAAAATAGTTGCAGGGCCGCTGGCTGCATTCCTTATTATCCGGTTCTCCGAACTGGATCCGGCTAATCCGCTGGTGTCAAAAATGGCAGGTATTGCCGTTTGGATGGCCATCTGGTGGCTGAGTGAAGCGGTACACCTGGCCGTCACATCCCTGGTACCTTTTATTATGCTGCCGTTACTTGGTATTGCAAGTGCCAAAAATGTTTCGTCTGAATATATGGATCAGGTGATCTTTCTTTTTATCGGAGGATTCCTGATCTCATTTGCAATTGAAAGGTGGAAACTGCATCAGCGCATTGCCTTAAAAATACTTTCACTCGCCGGTACCAAACCCAAACGAATCCTGCTGGGAGTAATGCTCACCTCTTTTATCATTTCCATGTGGATTTCGAATACCGCCACTGTAATGATGTTGTTGTCGGCAGTACTTGCCATAGTGTTTATGACCGATAAACCCGATGGAAGTAATAAAGGATTTCACAAGGCACTTCTTATAGGACTGGCCTATTCAGCAACAATAGGAGGAATGGCAACGCTGGTAGGTACACCACCCAACATGGTTTTCATGCGCACCTTTACCGAAACCTATCCCGATAGTACCGTCATGAACTTTTCGAAATGGTTTAGTATCGGGTTTCCTCTCGCAGTTGTTTTACTGGTATTTTGTTATTGGATGCTTTCAATCCTCTTTCTCAAAAACACCCATGACACCGGTGTAAAGGCAACTTATTTTTCGGAACAATACAAGTTACTCGGAAAAATGGATTATGAGCAAAAGGTAGTGTCTGTGTTGTTTATTGCTACTGCGGTGCTCTGGTTTACACGTGCCGATATTGTTTTCGGAAGTTTTGTTGTTCCGGGCTGGAGCAATATTTTTGATCATCCCGGCTGGATTACCGACAGCACTGTTGCGGTATTTATGGCGCTGCTGTTATTTATCATTCCTTCTAAATCGGAAAAGGGAACGGCTCTGTTGCGATGGTCTGATGCTGTGAAACTCCCGTTCGACATTATCCTTCTTTTTGGAAGCGGCTTTGCCCTGGCAATGGGATTTGAAACATCCGGCCTCAGCAGCTGGCTCGCAGGTAATCTTGAAGTACTCAAAGGAACAAATCAGCTGGTGCTTATTTTAAGCATCGTTTCCCTTGTTTGTATCATCAGTGAATTTGCAAGTAATGTTGCCAGCATTCAATTGATGCTTCCGATACTAATCGCCTTGCAAAAAGAGTTACAAATTGACCCTCTTGTGTTGATGGTTCCGGCTACCCTTGCCGCATCTCTCGGATTTATGCTCCCGGTTGCAACTGCACCAAATACTATTGTCTTTGGCAGCAGAAAAATCTCCGTTTACGATATGGCCAGGGCAGGTTTCTGGATGGATATTGCAGGAATCCTCATCATCACCCTCTTCTTTTACTGGCTGCACTAAGGACTACATCTTGGTGTAGAAGAATGAAGGGCAGTCACTTGATCCTCTTATAATGGCTATCTTGCACCATCTGTTTTAAAGGTCAATAATTTATATAAATAATTAAAAATCAATGTATAAAAAAATCTTTGCTCTTGCTCTTGGAGTTCTTTTTGCGTTTAGCACTTATGTCCGTGCCGATGAGGGAATGTGGCTTCCGTTATTGCTTAAGCAATACAATGAGGCACAAATGGATAGTTTGGGACTCAAAATTTCGGCCGATGATATTTACAACATTAACAATTCCAGCCTTAAAGATGCTGTAGTATCTATGGGCGGATTTTGTACCGGCGAAATCGTTTCGGCCGATGGCCTTATGCTCACCAACCATCATTGCGGTTTCGATGCCATTCAAACAAACAGTTCGGTAGAACATGATTATATCACCAATGGTTTTTGGGCAATGAACAGAGAAGAGGAGTTGCCTAACCCGGGTCTGTTTGTTCGTTTTCTGGTAAGGATGGAAGATGTTACAGATCAGGTGATGAAACAAATTCCCGACACCATTAAGGAAGTGAACCTGCAGAATTATCTCAAGCAGGTTTATGCACCGCTTATTAAAGATGCCTCAGAAGATGGAAGGTATGAGGTGGTTATAAGGCCTTTTTATAATGGCAACCAGTATTTTTTGTTTGTATATGAGGTGTTCAGGGACGTCAGGCTGGTAGGAGCACCTCCCCAGGCTGTTGGCGATTATGGTGGGGATACGGATAACTGGATGTGGCCAAGACACACAGGTGATTTCTCGGTATTCAGAGTTTATTGCGGCAAAGACAACAAACCGGCCGAATATTCAAAAGACAATGTGCCGTATCACCCGAAAAGTTTTTTACCTGTATCGATGAAGGGACTACAGAAGGATGATTTTACAATGACAATTGGTTACCCCGGCCGAACCGATCGTTACCTCACTTCTTACGGCATAAAAATGGCAATTGATAAACTGAACCCGTCAATTGTAAAAGTGCGCGACAGTAAGTTAAAGCTTATGAAGTCACGAATGGAAGCAAGTGATAAAATCAGAATTGCCTATGCTGCCAAATATTCAAGTACTGCTAATTACTGGAAATATTATATCGGACAAACAAAAGGACTGAAAAGGATGAATGTTGTTGGTCAGAAAGAGCAACTGGAAAACCGGTTTCAGTCATGGGCAAATGCCGATGCCTCCCGAAAACAAAAATATGGGGATGTTCTCAAAAATATCAGTATGAGTTATCAGTCCATGAACAATTACATCCTCAGCCGCATCTATTACAGTGAGGCGGTTCTTCGTGGTCCCGAATTGTTTCAGTTTGTAAATAATACAGATAAACTGGATGAATTGCTGTCGGATAAAAAATCAGACAAAACAGAAGTAAAAAAGGCTGTTGAGGAATTAAAAGAAAAGGGCGACGAATACTTTAAAGAATACGATGCTGAAACGGACAGGATAATTGTTTCAGCACTCTTTGAAATGTATGCTAAAGATGTACCTGCAGATCAGCAGCCACCGGTGTTCGCCGAAATTCAGAAAAAATACGATGGCAGTTTTGATGCCTGGTCCAAAGAGTTGTTTAAGAACTCACTTTTTGTTTCTCAGGAAAAGTTCAATGCTTTTCTTAAATCGCCCTCAGCAAAAAAGTTGCATGAAGATCCTGCCTACAAAGTTATATCTGCAATTGCCGATAATTATAACACCAAAATAAAACCTGAAGTGGACCGCCTGTTGGCGATTCAGAGCGAAAACAACAGGCTCTTTCTGGCCGGTATAATGGAGATGATGCCTGAGAAAAAATTTGCTCCCGACGCTAATGGGACTATGCGCGTTAGTTATGGACAAGTTAAGGATTATTACCCGATGGATGCCGTTCATTATGATTATTTCACTACTTCTGAAGGGATCCTTGAAAAGATGGATAACAGCAATGAGGAATTTATTGTGGATCCCAAACTGGAGAAATTGCTTCGCGATAAGGACTTCGGCCCCTATGGCGATAACGGTCAGTTAAAAATTTGCTTTATAAGTACCAACGATATTACCGGAGGTAATTCAGGTTCGCCTGTGATCAATGCTAACGGGGAACTGACAGGTCTCTGTTTTGACGGAAACTGGGAGGCTATGAGCGGCGACATTGCCTACGATCCGAATTATAAGAGAACCATCAGCGTTGATATCCGCTATGTATTATTTATCATGGATAAATTTGCCGGCGCAGGTCATCTTGTTAAGGAAATGAAACTCGTTAATTGATGTAGGAGCATATCAAAAAAAAGGCTGTCAGTAAAGTTGACAGCCTTTTTTGTATCCGGAAAATAAAACCTGATAAAAAACTATTACTTCCGTTTTAGGAATGCAATGGCCTTGCCGACCCCCTGAACCAATTGATCAACTTCTTCAAGGGTGTTGTAAAACATAAAAGAGGCGCGTATGGTTCCGGGAATTCCGAACCGTGTCATAACAGGTTCGGTGCAATGATGTCCTGTTCTTACAGCAATTCCAAGTGTGTCGAGATACATGCCTGCATCAAGGGCGTTCACTCCATCGATGATAAATGAAACAACTGCTGTTTTGTTGGCAGCAGTTCCTATAATTTTAATACCGGAAATTTCGCTCAGCTTTTGTGTTGCATAGTTAAGCAGCTGCTGTTCATGCGCCGCCGCCCCTTTCCGGTCCATCCCATTTATATAATTTATGGCGGCACCCAGTCCAATCACTCCGGCAATATCAGGTGTGCCGGCTTCAAATTTAAAAGGCACTTCGTTAAAGGTGGTCTTTTCAAACTGAACCGACTGAATCATCTCTCCGCCTCCCTGATAGGGCGGCATCTTGTCCAGCAGTTCAAGTTTTCCATACAAACATCCGATACCGGTAGGCCCTAACATTTTGTGACCCGAAAAGGCAAAAAAGTCACAATCAAGATCGGTTACATCAACCGGAGCATGAGCAACGGCCTGTGCACCGTCAACCAAAACCGGAATGTTGTTTTGACGGGCTATTTTAACAATTTCTTTCACAGCATTAACAGATCCGAGCGAATTCGAAGTGTGGACCACTGCAATCAAACGGGTTTTTGGTCCAATCAGTTTCACGAGTTTTTCGAGGATCAGCTCTCCCATATCATTCATGGGAATAACTTTCAGAAACGCGCCTTTCTCTTCGCACAAAAGCTGCCAGGGTACTATGTTGCTATGATGTTCCATAGCGGAGATAATTATTTCATCACCTTCCGAAATAAATTTCCTGCCAAACGAAGCGGCTACCAGATTGATGGATTCGGTGGTGCCTCTTGTAAAAACAATTTCCCGCTCTGAACGGGCATTAATAAACTGTTGAACTGATTTCCGGACATCATCGTAAGCCTGTGAGGCTTTCTGACTTAAAAAGTGAACGCCTCGGTGGATATTGGCATTGTAAGTTGAATAATATTCCGATATCGATTTAATAACTGCTTCCGGTTTCTGTGAAGTAGCCGCATTATCAAAATAAACAAGTGGTTTGCCATAGGCCTTCTCGTTCAATACGGGAAAATCGGAACGAATAGCTTCCGCATTAAATTTGGTTTTTGCGTATTCGGTCTCAGCCATTGGCATCTGATAGTTTTTGATTAACCAGCAGCGTCAAATTCTCCCGCATCGCACCATCACTGATATTGTTGAGTACATCCTGGGCAAATGCGATGTTGAGTAAAGTCCTGGCAGTATTTTCACCAATACCTCTTGCACGCAGATAAAATAAAGCCTCCTCATCCAGTTGTCCTGTAGTTGCCCCGTGAGTGCATTTTACATCATCGGCATATATTTCAAGCTGTGGCTTGGCATTCATCTGAGCTTCGTCAGTCAGCAGTATGGTTTTATTGGACTGGTAGGCATTTGTTTTTTGAGCATCTTTCCGGACAAATATTTTACCGTTAAAGACACCTGTTGCTTTTCCGCCGACAATTCCCTTATACAGTTCATTGCTGAAACAATTTGGCATAGCATGGTCTACCAGGGTGTGGTTGTCGATCAGCTGTTCGCCATCGGCAACAAATAACCCATATAGATGAGAGGTACAGTTGGTTCCGTTATGACGAATGTGTAAGTTATTACGAACCAATTTGCCATCGAGTGTTACGGTAACAATATCAAAAGTGCTGTTGGAAGCTTGTACGGCTTTTGTAAAGTCAGTTAATACACTTCCTTCACTTTCGAGCTGCATTTTTACAAAATTCACCTTCGCATTTTCTTCAATCACAATTTCACATACGGCATTGGTCCAGCAGGTCTCATTTCCGCCTGCGCTTATAAAGGATTCGGAAATGGAAGCCTCTGATCCTTTTTCCGCTTTTACAAAAATTCTTGGAGAGTGCATCTGTTTCCCGGTTCCTGCATCGGAAAGGTGAATAATTTCGATAAGGGTAGAAGGGTCTGCCGACTTTTCGATGGTAATAACAACGCCATCGCGGCAGAGAGCGCAATTCAGTGCTACAAATGGCTCTTCATGCATATCGATAAGGCTGCCAATTTCAGCTTCGCTCTTGTGGGTAGCAGCCAGCGAGTGAATTTTTATACCTGCCGAAGCAAGATTTGGAGATGATAAACGGTTATCGAAATAACCATTGCGTAAAACAATTCTCAATCCGGATGAGGCATTTGGTAAAGTACCCGAATAAGGTGATTGAGGAATGTTGCTGGCGGCATAATTCAGCGGATGCAATGATTCGACAGGAGTGTATTTCCACTCTTCGTGTTTATGAGTAGGTATGCCTGCTGCGGCAAAAGCTGCAAGTCCTTCACGATTGAGCATTGTTAATGATTGAACAGCAGGAAGTAGTTCCGGACTATTCAATAACATATTGGTAAGCTCCTTTTTTTCAATTACCTGATTCATCCGGGTGTATGCGTCAATTTTCTGGTTGCTGTAACTATAATAAAACTCAAACGGCAGCTTCGGCTTTAATCCAGTCGTAGCCTTTTTCTTCCAGTTCCAGCGCCAATTCTTTTGTACCCGATTTAACGATTTTGCCGTTAAATAATACGTGTACAAAATCCGGAACAATATAATCGAGTAACCGCTGATAATGGGTAATTACCAAAAAAGAACGTTTGCCATCGCGCAGGGCATTTACCCCGTTGGCGACAATACGTAATGCGTCAATGTCCAGTCCGGAGTCGGTTTCGTCAAGTACGGCAAACGCGGGTTCAAGCATTGCCATCTGAAATATCTCGTTTCTTTTTTTCTCGCCGCCGCTGAAGCCCTCGTTTACTGACCGCGTTGTCATCTGTTTATCCATTTCAACCAGTTTCATCTTTTCTTTCATCATAATCAGAAAGTCTTTCGAATCGAGCGGCTGAAGTCCTTTTGATTTGCGCACTTCATTCACTGCCGTTTTCAGGAAGTTAGCGTTGCTGACTCCGGGAATTTCAACAGGATATTGGAAAGCAAGAAACAAACCCTTGCGGGCCCGGTCTTCCGGTGACATATCCAGCAGGTCATCACCATTGAATGCAACCGATCCGCCGGTTACTTCGTAGGCATCACGGCCGGCCAGCACACTGGCAAGCGTACTTTTTCCGGAACCGTTAGGTCCCATAATGGCATGAACTTCTCCGTCATTAATCGTTAATGAAAGCCCTTTTAGAATTTCCTTGTCTTCGACGCGGGCCTGTAAGTTTTTAATTGTTAACATGAGGTGGTTATGATACTCTTTAAATGGTGTAATGTTTTAGCTGGTATTTGGAAGTCGTTCGTAAGTATATCGTTTTGCGAGGTTGCCGGAAAGGTTATCCTACACTGCCTTCAAGACTGATAGCAAGCAGTTTTTGTGCTTCAACGGCAAACTCCATAGGTAACTGGTTGAATACCTCTTTACAATATCCGTTTACAATAAGACCTATGGCATCTTCATTTGAAATGCCACGCTGATTACAGTAAAATATCTGATCTTCTCCAACTTTGGAAGTGGTGGCTTCGTGTTCCACTTTCGCGTTTTTATTGTGGACCTCGAGATAAGGGAATGTATGTGCACCACACTTGTCGCCCAGCAACAATGAATCGCATTGTGAGAAATTTCTGGCATTATCGGCACGCCGGTTTATTTTTACAAGTCCCCGGTAGCTGTTTTGGCTGAAACCGCCCGAGATACCTTTCGACACTATGGTACTTCTGGTGTTTTTACCAAGATGAATCATTTTGGTTCCGGTATCAGCCTGCTGCATGTTATTGGTTACTGCAACCGAATAAAACTCTCCAATTGAATAGTCGCCTTTTAAAATTACAGAGGGATACTTCCACGTTATGGCACTGCCCGTTTCAACCTGTGTCCAGGATATTTTGGCGTGATCACCATGACAAATACCGCGCTTGGTAACAAAATTGTAGATGCCTCCTTTGCCTTCTTTGTTGCCGGGATACCAGTTTTGGACAGTACTGTATTTTACTTGTGCCCCTTTGTGTGAAACAATCTCCACTACGGCGGCGTGTAACTGATTTTCATCGCGCATAGGAGCTGTACACCCTTCAAGGTAACTTACAAATGCATCCTCATCCGCAATAATCAGTGTGCGTTCAAACTGTCCTGTTCCTGCAGAATTAATGCGGAAATAAGTCGACAATTCCATTGGGCAGCGCACTCCTTTTGGAATGTAACAAAAAGATCCGTCACTGAAAACTGCAGAATTCAACGCAGCATAATAATTATCAGTCTGCGGAACTACGGAGCCTAAATATTTTTTCACAAGTTCGGGATGCTCCTGTACCGCTTCGCTGAACGAGCAAAAAATCACGCCAAGTTCAGATAAAGCTTCGCGAAAAGTAGTCTTTACCGAAACCGAATCAATTACAGCATCAACGGCCACATTGGCAAGTCGCTTTTGTTCTTCAAGTGATATTCCCAGTTTGTCGAATGTCGCTTTAATTTCCGGATCGAGTTCATCCAGGCTGTTCAGTTGTACTTTCGGTTTAGGTGCTGAGTAGTAAATAATATCCTGGAAATCAATTTCAGGGTAGTGGATATTGGACCAATGTGGTTCCTTCATCGTTAACCAATGGCGATAGGCTTTGAGCCGCCATTCAAGGAGCCATTCGGGTTCGTTTTTCTTTTTAGAAATAAAACGAACTATTTCCTCACTGAGTCCTTTTGGTGCATTGTCGGATGCAATATCAGAGACAAACCCCCACTTGTAATCGCTGGAAGTTACTTCGTCCAGTATCTTCTGATCGTCAGACATTTATTTTTATTTAGACTGATTCAAAACTATCACACAAAAAAAATCAAACGGCAAAACTTTCGCCGCATCCGCAGGTTCTGGAAGCGTTCGGATTGTTAAAGAGAAATCCTTTTCCATTTAATCCGTCGCTAAACTCCAGTTGTGTGCCTATAAGGTAGAGGAAGCTTTTTTTATCGCAAACTATTTTGATTCCCTTATCCTCAAACACCTTATCATCCGGTTTTATTTCATTGTCGAAGTTCAGCTCATAGGTCAATCCGGAACACCCTCCTCCAGCAACCCCAACACGTACAAAGTAGGTTTGGTCCTTGTTTTCGGAAGATCTCAGGTCAATCAGCCTTTCTTTGGCTTTTTCGGTAACGGTTATCATTTCTTGAAATCTTGATTATTAACTGGTTACAAGCCGCAAAGGTAGCGATTTTACGGCTGTTTTCATAACAGAACAGCGGCTTTTTAGTTTTAAAAAAACCCTCTCTTTTGAAGTTAAAAAAAAGCCCTGCCGGAAAAATCCTGACAGGGCTGTTGGTAAAAGGCTGTATTACAGCTTATTTGATAACAATCTTGTGGTACTTAAGGCCGTTTGCATCGGAGAATTTCACCAGGTATAATCCGGCAGGAATTCCCTGAAGGTTGAGGGTGGTCTCATGACTATTGCCTTTAAAGATGCCAAAGTCGTTTACCAGCCGGCCTTCAATATTAAACAGCTGTATGGAAACTTCCTCTCCTGAGGTCGCCGACCACGACAGGGTTACGGCTTCGGAGGCAGGATTGGGGAAGAGGCTGAGTGTTGTTGCATGGTCATTTTCCTGCAGCCCTGTTGATCCGGCTACCACATTGATAGTTACGGGAGCACTGTTTTCAATGCGGAGCAGTTGCCAATTGTAACAGGTGGTGCTGCTGCAACCGGTAGCATCAGAAATGGTAAGGCAAATGGTATACAGGCCCGGACCTGCATAGGTATGACTCGGATAGGCGCCGGTGCTGAAGGTGCTGTCGCCCCAGCTCCAGGTGTAGGTAAGAGGAGCTGCACCGGTTGCCAGATTGTATGCCCAGTAGGTATGAGGCAGTGTTGAATCGGGATAGATGGCAAAATTGGAAGAACAGTTGGGGAATACACTTCCAACAACTACAGTGTCGCAATAAGTCGACTGACAGTTTGTTCCAAAGATGGTGAGACAAACAACATATGTTCCCTGTCCGTTATAGGTGTGAGTAGGGTTTTGCAGAGAGGATCCGGTGCCGTCACCAAAACTCCACTGGAACTGGGTAGGAGATCCGGTTGAAGTATTTGTAAATGCAACCATTCCAGTAGAAGGATTTGAGGTCCACACAAAATTTGCCTGACAGTTTGAACCGCTTCCCTGTATGGTAATATTGTTGCAATAGATGTCGGAACATCCCGAAGTTGAATCAATCAGTGTAAGACATACCTGATACGTTCCGGAAGTTGCATAGGTATGCGAAGGATTTACAGCCCATGAGGTTGTTCCGTCACCAAATGTCCAGTAGTAATAAGGATTAGGTCCCGAGCCGGTAGATAAATTTGTAAAGTTGGCTCCGGTTGCTCCTGAAGAGGTCCATGTGAACATGGCGTTACAGGCGAATCCGTTTGAAACGGTTACACTGTTGCACCAGGTGTTTGAACAGTTGGCGGCTGAATCAATAACTGTGAGACAAACCTGGTAGGTACCCGGTTGGTTGTAACCGTGTGTAGGATTTTCAAGGGTGGAGGTACCGCCATCACCAAAAGTCCAGGAGTAATTTGACCCGGGAGTTGCCGTAGACAAATTGATGAAATAGACTGCATTGGTTCCGGTGGTGTCGGGTATTGCAGAAAACCAAGCAGCGCAAACAGGCAGTGTCCCGGGTACAACAATTGTATCGCACCAGGTGCTGGTACATGAGACGTTAAGGTAGAATCCGGTAGAAACCAGGCAAACCACATAGGTTCCCGGATTGGAATACACATGATTGGGGTTCTGCAAGGTGGATGAGGTGCCGTCACCAAAACTCCACTGCCACGAGGTGGTGGTACCCAGCGTCCAGGTAGAGTCAAAAAAATTGACCGTGTAACCTAACGGCGATGGGCCCGAAATGGAATAGGTGAAATTAGCCTGGCAGGGCTGCTGGGCAGACGTGATGGTAGGCAAAGACAGCACCATCAGGGTAACTGCTAACAAGGCATTTTTAATAATTGTAGGTGTTTTCATGGGTATAAAGTTAATGGTTCTATCGTATTGACAGACCAAAAGTAGGGTGATACAGTAATGGCGGCAAGGCCTATCTTTTCCATTTCTTACGCCTCCATAATTGCAGTTTTCTTTAAATTTTATCCTTTAGCCAGGCCGAATAGTTCAGGATCTCATTATCGCTTTCTTCAGCCTTGGTATAACTATCTATGAAGGTGGTGATTTTTTTACGTATTTGCTTCTCCTTTAAATCGCCGGTTGAATTGGCCATAATCGTTAAAACGGTTAAAAAATCTTTCTCTTTCAAGAACTCATCGGTTTTGAGCAGCGCTCTGAAATCCTTGCGCAACCGGCCGGTCCGGTAGTCCAGGTAATCCAAATCGCGCAGTTCATACCGTACGATAAGTTCCGAAACAGCTATTTTTAATTGCAGTGCTTCGTCCGCATTTTTATAACTGTCGAGCAGGTACAAACGACTGATATACCTGATCGATTCCCTGAAAGAATGCAAATCGAAGTGAAGCACCGCCAGATTCAGGTAAATGAATATCTCATAAAAGGGGTTGCCGGTTAATTTTTTCTGTTCGAGCAATTGTTCGAGGATACTGATGGCTTTGTGTTTGTCGAGTTTCGAATAATTTATAACCAGTGAATTGTAGTAGAAAAAAAGATATTTATCATAGAGTACTTTGTTGTATTCCTCCATGGCATTATGCAATAACTCGGTATATTTAAGTGACTCCCGGAGTTTATTGTTTTTAAATAACGAATTCACGATATAGGTAAGCATTTGCAATTGTGTATCGTGATTGTTTTTATTGAAGAATCCTTTTTTCGTAAAATCTTTGAAGGTCTTTAACAGAAAGCTTTCAAGTGCCGCGTAATCTCTTTTTTGTAACAAAATCTGTGAGATGGCTGCATAACTCCTCATTCGGAAAAGCGGGCTGTTACGCAGTCCCGGGTCATTGGAGTAATCGTTAACGGTATCTTCCAGGAGGCTGATAACACTCTGATCGCCCTTTGCGAAATTCTGAGTGTATTTTAGTCGGTAAGCCAGTACGGCAACCACATCGTCAATAGCCCTCAGCTGTGTTATTTTCTCCTGATTTTCTCTTCGTTTGTTGATGTAATCTTCCGGATTAATGCCGGGAATTTCACCCGAAAGCCGAATGAATTCACTGTATATCAGATCCAGCAAACCGTACCGTTCCGATTTCACCGCCTTTGATTCCGATTTTCTGAGAAAATATACGGCCAAGCGAAGTTCATTTCGTGCGGCATAAAATCCTGAAAGGGAATAGAGCTGAAACAGCTGGAGTAAGTCATCCTCATCCCAGTGCTGTAAAAGAAGACTTTTATTAAGTCCCGTCATTAACCGGTTGCGGAGCCGGTAGTAGGCATTTTTATCACCCTTGCCATAAAGTTTTGTAAAAATGAGGTCATCATTGTACGATGCGCCGTTTTTTCTGATATAGTCAAAGAGTAAGAGATCTTTGCGTTCCCCGGTCTCCATCCGGGTCATATAAAGCTTGAAAAAACGAGCTTCATCTTTGCTCATTCGGGAAATAATGGTTCCGGCAATATCCATAACTGGCAGTTTTGAAAGCGTAAGATAAATAAAAATTCAGACTCCGCATTTCGGATGAGGCTGTTATCTTTGATCTTATTAAAATCGAAACCTATGAATATCCGGAAACTGATTTTGCCGTTTTTGTTTGCATTGCTGGCCTGTCCGTCGCTCACAAAGGCACAGGGAACACTTCATATACTATATCTGAACAATTTCCCTGAACTGCCTGCCGACAGTGCTTTTGAGGGACAGTTATATACCTATGATATTTTTCTTGAGAACCAGACCAATTCAATAATTACCGGAAATCTTCAGATTAATTTAAAGGTTGACTCCATCACCACCTCCATAGGTTCACCCGTATTGCCGGTGAATATGAATCCCAATGACACACTTGCGATTACTATCCAGGGTTATATGTTTACGCAGCCGCAGTTTAAAGCCGGCAATAACATAGTGGTGGTTTGGCCGGTTGTTACGGGCGGGACAACCTCTCCGCCCATTGATTCGCTAATTACCAATGTGTTTTTTGTGCCGCTCAATAGTATTCAGCTCCCCGCATCCGATCAGGCGTTCCAGCCACTCTTTCCAAATCCGGCTAATGAGTTCATTTCGTGGGATGTAACAAATGGGAAAATGCCCGAACGCGTAAGAATTTTTGATTCGAGAGGCCGGCTGATTGATGAAAAAGGTGCTCTTTCGGTTTATTCGGTTGCATACCTGCCCGCCGGTGTTTATCTGGTTGAATTGCAGTATGAGAACAGGACGGTTAAGCAAAAATTCATCAAATACTGATAATAGATCAGGGCCGACCAACCAAAGAACCTAACTCTTTTCTAAATTGCACTGTAAATTCGACATAAGTGCGATTCCTTTCTGTAATCCTTTTACTAATGCTGATGTGTCTTGGCTCAACCGGCTTTGCACAATCTGACACCTTAAAGTTGAAAATTCCGTTTCAGGATACTACTTATTTCAAATCATACGAAGATCAGGTAATCGGCAGGTTTTACTTTTCACAAAAATATACCAGTATGCATATCAGCAACGATGATCAGCATTATGATCTGGTATATCAACCCAACACTACATTTAATATGGGTGTAGGTGCCACCTATAAATTCGCCACCTTAAACATCGCAATCGGATTTAATTTTCTGAATCCCGACAAAGGACAAGGCGAAACAAAGTATCTGGACCTGCAGTTTCATAGTTATGGCAGGAAAATTATGATGGATATGTTCGGACAGTTTTACAATGGATTTTACCTCTCCCCTAAAGGTAAAGCAACTGATGCCGATAGTTATTATGTCCGCCCCGATATGTTTGTAATGGAACTCGGAGGTTCGGCACAATATGTATTTAATAACAAACGATTCTCTTACCGTTCCTCATTCATGCAAAATGAATGGCAGAAAAAATCGGCCGGCAGTTTACTTGCGGGTGTAGAGGTGTTCTATGGTCAGACACGATTCGACAGCACAGCCATTCCTACTGTCATTAACCCCGAAGTAGCGGCATTTAACTACACTAAAATGACATTTGTGGAAGCAGGACCTAATGTCGGTTATGCGTATACGTTGGTAATAAAAAAACATTTTTTTGTTCATGCATCACTTGCAATAAGCATGGATTATGGTAGTACTGAAATCGCAGGAGAGGGTGTTACGTCAAACGGAAACGGTTTTAGTCCGAACACTTCTATCAAAATGGCTGCCGGTTATAACTCGGATTTGTGGATCGTAAATTTGTTGTTTACAAATTCAGGAGTCAATATGTCGACTTCGGGCGACAACCAGCAGGTTGGAATTGATACAGGAAATTTCAGAATCATTCTTGCAAAAAGATTTGTTCCCGGTTCCAAGCTGAAGAAAAAGCTAAAGGTGATTGACAATGTCGGGTCTAAATAATGGTGCCTGATTGAAACGGTTGCCGGACAAAACTTTTAATTACTTTTGAACGGATTGACTTTATGTCCGGCACTTCCCCCATACAAATTTTATGCTTTATATTATTCCAACTCCTATAGGTAATCTCGAAGACATCACACTTCGGTCAGTCAGGATACTGAAAGAAGTTGACGTGATTCTTGCCGAAGATACCCGTACATCAAGAGTTTTACTGAATCATCTGGAAATAACTAAACGACTGCTTGCACATCACCAGCATAACGAGCATCAATCGACTCCGGAAGTCATAAGTATGCTTAAGGCCGGTCAAAAGGTTGCCCTGATCAGCGATGCAGGAACACCGGGAATTTCAGATCCGGGATTTCTGATTGTCCGCGAGTGCATCAGAAATGATATCAGGGTAGAGTGTCTTCCCGGACCTACAGCCTTTGTGCCTGCTCTTGTTGACAGCGGATTGCCATGTGACCGGTTTGTATTTGAAGGCTTTCTGCCACAAAAAAAAGGAAGGCAGACACGGTTGACTGAGCTTGCTGCGGAAACACGGACAATGGTTTTTTATGAATCGCCGCACCGCATAGTGAAAACACTCAAACAGTGCGCAGAATATTTTGGAGATGAACGGGCCGCATCCGTTTCGCGGGAACTGACCAAATTACATGAAGAGACCATACGCGGAACATTATCCGAACTGGTAGCTCATTTTACCGCAATTGAGCCCAGAGGAGAGATGGTGCTTGTGGTTGCCGGTCGGGATTAAATTACGCCAACATTAGCTGATTCATAACTGCCGCGATAACTTTTTTAGCACTCATGAGTTTTGAGCAGGTTATCAAACCGGAAATTATTTTTCAAGAATTTCGAATCTCCACGACAATGTTTCGCCATTGGCATCTACCGCAGTTATATGATGAATACCCGGGGCGGGATTGAGTTCAATCCGATGGGTTCCAATAGTGGTACCCATAAATTGATCGTCCAGGTGCCAGTAAACGGCAATGTCGCGCAGCCGGTGAGCAATTTCAAAAACGGTTTTGCCCGGTTTTCCATCGAGTTCCCTTGGTATAAATATTTTGGCGGATGCTCTCGGATAAATTACAGCCATGTTTTTGATGGATTCGCTGGCGCATCCATTCATCATGGGAGGCAAAATCTTATAGGAGGGGTCTTTTCTGCGGTAATACCATTCCTGAACTGGCGGTAATACAAACCATTTTTCGGTAACCATATCATACACCGGGTAACAATCGCTGTTGACGCGGTAAGTTCGGCTTTTATCCAGATGAATAATTTCATGGTAGGGGCATACAGGAGTTTGTACGCCTCGTTCCGGAACTTGGATGGTTATAACAGAATCGCACGCATCGGAAGCAAGAAAACCGCTTTTGGCACAAACTCGTGCCTGCTTAAAGCCATGTAACGGTTTCTCAAACCAGGATCCTGTATTGAGCAGTTTAAAAATCTTAAACATAATGGGAGAAGCAACCGATACTCCTGTCAGGCCCGGCCTTCCTTCGCCGTCGGCATTGCCGGTCCATATGCCTACAACATATTCGGGGGTAACACCAATTGACCAGGCATCACGGTGACCAAAACTGGTTCCTGTTTTCCACGCCACTTTTTGTGATGACTGGAATTCTTCCCATCCGGTTTCCTGCCAGGGTCTGTTGAGCGTTGACAGGGCTTCAAAGGTGAGCCAAATGGCAGCATCGTCGAATTGCCGGCTGTATGATTCTTTTTTGCCTTGATTGATAGATTCCGAATAAACATAAGAGGCCTCCGTTAACGGATGAACACCTTCGAGAGATTGCGCCATCCGCAAATATTCATTTGTCAAATCCCAAAGGGTAACTTCGGCGCCACCCAGAATTATCGACAAGCCATAATGCGCTGCAGGCATGTCGATGGTGGGAAATTGCATATTTCGGAGCTGCTGATAAAATTTTTCCTGACCATACTCCTGAAGCATTCGCACTGCGGGCACATTCAGTGACCTGGCAAGAGCTTCACTTGCAGGAACAGCTCCGTCAAATGTTTCTTCAAAATTTTTAGGAGCATAACCGCCTATCTGTGTGGGAATATCGGGCACGAGCATTCCTGGTAAAAGAGCACCATCCTGCAGCATCGACGCATATAAAAATGGTTTTAATATACTGCCCGAACTGCGTGGTGCTAAAATAACATCCACATCTTTACCTGAATTTTCATCAGGGCAATTGGTGTTTCCCGTATAGGCTAAAACGGTTCCGTTTTTAACATTCAGGATTATTGCGGCAATATTGTGAATTTCATTCTGACTCAGAACACCATGATAATCGTCGACAATACGGTTCACTTTTTCCTGCAGTGCTCCGTCAATAGTTGTATGTACCCGTTTTCCGCTGAGACCTTCTTTAACGGCACGTGCCAATAAATGTGGAGTGGACGAAGGAATCGGAAATGGTGTTCCGGGCAGCGGTTCGGCTTTTGACAGTTCACATGTTTCCCTGTCAATTATTTTTCTTGAACAGAGTTTATCGAGTAGCCGGTCCCTTTTCTTTTTGTAACGGGATGTGTTTTTCCCGGGGAAAATAAATGAGGGTGCATTGGGCAGTACCGCCAGTGAGGCTGTTTCGGCCCACGACAACTGGTCGGGTCTGCGGTTGTAGTAACGCCATGCGGCAGCATCGAGCCCGACAACGTTTCCGCCGTAAGGAGCATGTGAAGTGTAATAGTTCAGGATTTGTTTTTTACTTACAGAACATTCCAGGCGGACCGCCTGAATCATTTCGATGAGTTTTTCAGGTATCGTCCGGTGCCGTCCCTTTCGGGAGAGACGGATTGTTTGCATGGTGATGGTACTTCCGCCACTGATTGTTTTTCCGGCAATGATGTTTTGTCTTATAGCCCTGAACAGTGAAACAGGGTTGATGCCGGGATGATAATAAAAGTATTCATCTTCAAACAAGGTAACGGCAACGGCAAATTTTTCAGGTATCGAATCCGGTTGCGGAAATCGCCACTGACCATCTGATGTAATTTTGGCGGCAAGCAGGTTACCTGAGGCATCTTCGAGCACCGTACTGTTAGGATCATTAAACAGCGGAGACGGCAGGCAAAAGACAAACCATACCAGCAGTGCGGTCACCACCAGTATGAGTGTGACCTTTTTTTTGGCCCGCATTCTTTTCATCAACACACCTGACAAAACCTACTGCGCAGCAGCACGTTGTTTTCCCGGAGTAACTACTTTAACCCATTTGCCTGCCCTGCGTGCGTTAATATCATTATCATACATGGCTTCGCAATAGACCGTTGGCAAATAAAACTCACCCACATAAGCGGCGTTCAAAATTACCCTGAATGTTTTTCCGGTTCCTCTGTCAAGATCAAAGTAGGAGAGGACTCTGTCGTCGCGTATATCCTGATACCTCGGGACATCCGTTTTGTCGGTCGATTGCCATTCTTCCAGCCGCATGTTTCTGATCTCCCATCCCGAAGGAAAAATTTGTGTCAAAGCCATTTCCTTATAATCTTCACGGATTCCGGGATGATTCACTTTTACTTCAGCGACAAAATCGGTTCCCTGTTCAAGGACAGCGGGATCAATTTCTTTACCGTCGAGATTCAGGTAGCGGACAGAAATACCCAGGTTGTTTTCGGCGCTGGTGGCATCTCCGGCCGGAGGTATGCCATCGAGCTGCAGCTTGACAAAGAGTGTTTTTTTACCTGTATTTCGAATTTGTATGGACCCGGGTTTATCAGCCTTTACCGGAAGTTTAAATTGCGACAGGGGTGCGGTTGAGGCATATGGTACGGAAGTGTTGCTATCGGTCTTATATTCATACGACAAACCTCCCTCATCAGTGCCGGTAACACCAACAAATTTGGCGACGGCCAGCAGCGAATAGGCTGTTGTTTGAGTGCTGTACCATCTCGATGATGATAGTGCCGTCGCCAGTTCATCCAGAATGGCTTTAGCTTCCTGTTTTTTGCCCAGCATAACAAGTGTTTCAAGAATCATGGCTTTATCCCGTTCGCGGCTGCCATATGAGTACGACAATTCCTTGTACGGAGCTATATCTGTTGTAATGTTTTCGACCATTTTGGAAGCAACCTCAGACTTCCCTGCCAGATAGTATGCCGCTGCCAGTCTCCACCGGGCTGCCACCGTCAAATTGGTTTTGGAACGTAACCGGTTCATGGCACCCAGTTCGGGAGCTTTGGCAAGAGCTAACGTATAGAGCCTGTATGCCTGAATGATTTCATTCGATTCACCGTAGGATGATTCCTGATCGGCCGACCAGTTGTTTGCGCGCCTTTTTTGAAATTTTATCCAGTTTTCTAAATATCCGGGCGGCAATGCGTATCCCTTGTTTTTGGCTTCGAGCATAAAATGTCCGGCATAATTGGTTCCCCAGTCACTTGCAGTTTCAGTTTCTCCCGGCCAGTACGACATACCTCCTGAATAAATCTGAAACGATTTTAGTCTGTTTATCCCTGCTTTAATGTTTTCGTCGGTGCTTCTTTTTTCATTTGCATCCAATTGCATCAGACTCGACAGAAATAACTGAGGAAATACGGCAGAGGTAGTTTGTTCAATACATCCATGGGGATATGCTATAAGGTACTGCAGCCGTTCCCGGAGTTTAATCGGAGGAATAGAAGAGACTTCTGCAATGCCATGGTTGGTGCCTTCCATTCCAACGGCTTTATAAACTCCCGACCATGTTTCGCCCGGCTCAATTACTCCGCTCACGATGTCAGTTACACGCGGGTTGGCCGTTCTTACATCTATTTCAATATCATACGTTGCTGTCTGATTTCCGCATTTCGAAATTACTTTGATACGGCCAATACCCGGTTTTGAAGCTGCAACTATATTAAAATTCAACACCTGATCTCCGGGTCTTTCGAAATGCAATGATTTTGTTTTATCGTCTCTGAGGTTAAGCAGTTCATTGGTTTGAACTTCTACCGTAACATCCTTTACATTGTTATCCATTGCAAATACGGTTACCGGTAGTTCGGTCTTTTCACCGGGACCTATCACCCGTGGCATAGTTGCCAGTACCATAAGCGGTTTTTTCACGGGTGTTGTTTTCTCTGCTGATCCGTATGCTCCTTCATAACCTGCGACAACCATAGTGCGCACCGAACCAACATAGTTAGGCATCCGAATGGAGTGTGTGGCTGTGCCATTTGGTTCCAGCGTAAAAGGTCCCAGAAACATTACTGCAGGTTTAAACCGATTTGCCTTTGCACCGCCATTTTTTGGTGACGACTCATCACCTCCGAGGGCAAGCAGTCCGGCCATTTCCCCCGTAAAGGCACCCATCACATATTTGTACATGTCCCACGTATGAACACTCAGGGCTTCTTTGGCGTAAAAATGTGACCAGGGGTCAGGTGTTTTAAAGCGTGTTAAATCGAGTAATCCCTCATCCACAATTGCAAGGGTGTAGGTCATTTTATGCCCATGCTGTTCACTCACTTTCACAGTGAATTTTTTCTCCGGTTCAAGCGCTTCAGGCATACGTATAACAGGTGCCAGATGGGTTTCGGGGTTTTCGACGGTTACAGGCTGAACACCGTAGAGTCTGATAGGTAAATCGTTTTTGATATTGTCGTGCGGCTGAATAAGGGTCAGGTGAATGTACACGTTAGGAGCCATTTCAGGAGTGGCCTCCAATTCGAATCCTGTGGTTCCCTCGTTCATTTTTACCCAGAATGTTTTTAACACCCGCGATCCCGATTCAACACTCACTAACGTTCTGCCCTGTCCTGATGCGGGAATACTCACCTTCATTTTTTCTCCGACGGCATATGATTTTTTATCGGTTGTAAAAGTGAGCATCTCCGCGCCACCGGGGTTTTCGCCGCCTTCGCCGCTCCACCATCCCTTATAGGTAACATAAAACGACTGTCCGCAGCTATGCCCTGTAACAGGATCTGTTACCCGAATGAATTTGCGGCCATAGTAATTGCCATCCAGATTCATTTCGAACATCGCTTTCCCGTTTTTGGTATCAATGGTTGTCGATTGAATCAGGTTGCTGTTCGGATTCGAAACATATTGTGCCAGATCATCTTCATCAGAATGCTCCCACCACCACCGCCAGTAGATGTTGAATATCTCAATCCTGAGCCCTGTTCTGTCAACGGGTTTGCCCGATTCATCTACAGTAACGATCGGAATCAGGTTTGGTTCGTTGGAGTACAATGCCCCGTTCCATCCCGGTCCTTCAGGAATTTTTATGCCTACATATCCCCGGTAAGGAGAGAAGGGTATAGAAAAACGGTCGACCGAAAAATCACCTCCTTTTTCGAAGGCACGCAGTTTCAGGTTTACCTGCAACATACCGGGTGCGCGGTTATTTATTTGTATGTCGGGTGAAATCACCGCCTTGCCGTTTTGATCCAGTGTTCCTTCGAAAATCTTTTTATCTTCAGAGGAGAACTCCTTCGAAGGGTCATCAAAAACATAGCCGTCGTACTGACTGAATGTTGTAGCACCTCTTGTCAGATTCATTTCAATATCCGCTTTTAGTCCGGAGGCAATTGCCCCATGCAACCACTTCACTTCAAGATCGCCTTTCGGTTTAACCACATCCGTTAAAAAAGGAGTATGAAAATCAAGGTTGATTTTTAGCCTGTTGGGTTTTACGGTTTCAATTTTGATGGTCTTTGTAAACACCGAGCCGCCCAATTTAACCTTTGCAAGCCAATTTCCCGTTGGAGCATCTGCAGCTGTAACAGTTCTGAAATCGTAAAATCCGTTTACGGATGCTGTTTTTATTTTACGCGTATAGAGCTGTTGTTCGGGTGTGTACAATTCAAATACTGCAGGATGGTTTACAGGAAGAATATGGTTTTTGTCTTCGAGCACAAAGGTTACATAGAGCGAATCTCCGGGCCTCCACACACCACGCTCCCCATAAATCAAACCTTTCACTCCTTTTTGAACCTGCTGCCCTCCAATATCAAACATGCTTAACGAAAGAGCAGACCCGTCATCCAGTCTCAGATATCCTTTCTCTTTCCCTTTGGAGGCCACAAGCAAATAGGGTTTTTTAGTAAGGTCTATCTGTAACAATCCGTCAGCATCAGTCGTCTGTGAACCCATCAACTGATTCTGAAAATTGTAGATATCAACTTTAACTCCTGAGATAGGGTCGGTAGTAAGCAGGTTGGTAACTGCTACATTCATGGTTGTTCCCGATCCGCCTTTGGCAATAATCCCCAGATCGGATGCAAGTATGTTCATGCCAACCGAACGGCCATTGTATCTGTAGTATGAGGGTTTGCACGGATCTTCGCGTTCCTGGTAATTGTATTCTTCACCATCATAATATTCATCATCATAGTACCAGTCGTACGTGTACTGATCATAGCTCGAATCATCTTTATCCTCCTCAAATAAATCGTCATCAACGTTGTCAGGTGACGGTGAGTCGCACGGATATAACGATTGTTTTCTGCGAAAGCTGAGCTGCACACGATAGATGGCACCCGGTTCGGCATTAATAAGTCTCGACAGGTCTATTGAAAAGTTATTCCAGTTACCGTAATCTATTGCCTTATCAGATTTCAACGCGACTTCTCCTTTGTAAACAATGCGGCCGACACGTTTCAGTTCCTGTGTTCCATCAAACTGATTTACTTGTAAAAACTGTGCTACATTGTCTTCAAAGATCCGGATCACTTTTACATTTACAGCACTCAGGTTAACGGCCCTGAATGGAAAACGCATTCCGGCCGATCCGGGAAGAATCGAGCCTTTGCCTATTAATTCTATAGCAGGTTTAAGGCTCTTGAAGACATAACTTTTTTGGAACTCTTCTTTCAGCGGATATCCCATTGAATTTTTGATTCCGGTCGATACAAAAAGTGTAACGTCGCCGTTGATTCGGGTATCAGGAAATATTTTTAAGGCATTAACCTCACGGACAATTTTTAGTTTTGTAGCCGGTTTTACGTATACAAGTCCTTCCAGGTCTGCATCCTTATCGACTGGGTCGGAGAAGTAAACGGTTATTTGCTGCTCCTGTTGCTGCGAAAAATTCGCTTCTATTACTTTAAATTCTCCTAACGGAGGAATCTCAAATACTTTTTCTTTGTCACCTTCAAATCCAAGCAGTTTTCCGTTCCACTGAACAATTACCTGTTCGGTATTTTCAGTTCTGCGCACGCTGTCGATTCTGAATGTATGAATTTTTTCATCAGCACTGTGCTCCCAGAATACCGGAAGGGCCTTTCCGTTTTGCATGGCAGTTACCGAATGTTCAATATTATCACCATCAGCAACGTCAAACGAGATTACCTGACCTTTAATTTTCTGCCATTTGAGATCATAGGTGTCGTACGACTCAATTCCTCCGAACATTGCATCAAGTGCTTGCTGACGCACCTGGAAACCAAAGACAAGTGTTTTTAGTTTTTCGGGGACTTTTTTAATTTTTGAAAGAAAAAACCGCGCCTCATATAACCTTCCGGGAGTAAGTCGTGCCGCCGGTCTGAACTCTATTGTTTGTGCGTCGGTCCAGTATGCCGTGCCGTCAATTGCAGGACTGAAGTCAAAAAGCGTTTTATCAGCAGTGCTTCCCGGTACTGCATCGGCAACAGGTTCGGTAAGCCGGACTTTTATGGTTGCATTATTACTGACAACACCTCTTGTAAGTGCTGAAATATATCCTGCAAAAGCAGGATCGATTTTTTTAGGTTTTTCAGGCTGACTGCATTGAAATTGAATAACTGTTAAACATACAACCAGAATAGTCCGGTAGTTGATGGCAGATTGAAATTTCATATAAATGTGTTGGGTTGGGGGAAATTGTGAGGCGGGTTCAGGTGGGTTACAAAGCAGTTTCAGGAATTGCTGAATGGGGTGTAGTCAGCGGTGATACTTCAGTAAAACAGGTTTAATCAAAAATAATAAAAATATAAGGCGGAATACCTTTAAAACGGCATTATTGTCTCTGATATTTTTAAAAACAGGGTAAAAATGTGTTGAGATTCAAATCCCGTAAAGGTTGATTCCAATAAAAGCAACGCCGTTTAACAGAACGGGATAGTCATGTGCTTTCAATAAACAGGTTAAAGCAAAAAAAAAGCGGACACTGGGGTCCGCCGAAATAGGATTATGATGTTTAACGGATCAGGTAAATGCGTTTTCGCCTGTAACATCCATTCCAGTGATGAGCAGGTGAATATCGTGTGTTCCTTCGTAGGTAATTACAGACTCCAGGTTCATCATATGACGCATGATAGGGTATTCTCCGGTGATGCCCATTCCTCCGTGAATCTGACGGGCTTCTCTCGCAATTTCCAAAGCCATATTAACATTATTGCGTTTAGCCATCGAGATTTGTGCAGGGGTTGCACGGTTTTCGTTTTTCAAAACGCCAAGCCGCCAGGTGAGTAACTGTGCTTTTGTAATTTCCGTTATCATCTCTGCAAGTTTTTTCTGCTGCAGCTGAAAGCCCCCGATCGGCCGTCCAAATTGCATACGCTCTTTGGAGTAACGGAGTGCCGAATCATAACAGTCCATTGCTGCACCTATTGCACCCCAGCTGATACCATAGCGGGCAGAATTGAGGCAACCCAGAGGTCCTTTTAAACCTTTAACATTGGGCAGCAGATTTTCTTTTGGCACCTGAACGTTGTCGAATACCAACTCACCGGTTGCCGATGCTCTCAATGACCACTTGCCATGGGTTTCGGGAGTGGTAAAACCTTTCATGCCGCGTTCAGCGATGATGCCTCTGATATCTCCGGCTTCGTCTTTGGCCCATACAACTGCTATGTGCGCGAACGGAGCATTGCTGATCCACATTTTAGCGCCATTTAATATATAATGATCACCACCGTCTTTTATGTTGGTAACCATGCCGCCCGGATTGGAACCGTGATCGGGTTCGGTAAGTCCGAAACAGCCCATCCACTCTCCTGATGCCAGTTTAGGTAAATATTTTTTGCGCTGTTCTTCACTGCCGTATGTATAAATAGGGTACATCACAAGCGAACTTTGGACCGATGCGGTAGAACGTATTCCGCTATCGCCACGCTCCAGTTCCTGCATAATGAGGCCATATGAAATCTGATCGAGTCCGCCGCCACCGTATTCAACAGGAATGTAGGGTCCGAATGCGCCAATATGCGCAAGACCGTGTAAAAGATGTGACGGGAAAACGCAACGCTGACAAGCGTCTTCTATAATAGGAGAAACCTCCTTCTTTACCCACGCACGTACCGTGTCGCGGATGAGTTTGTGTTCGTCGGTAAGTAATTCGTCAAGCTGGTAGTAGTCGGGGGCCTGGAAACGGTCTTGAGCCATAGGTAGGGAATTATGAATGGTTTTGTTGTATTCTTGAATAACAAATTCCGGCGTGTACAGAGTTGTCAATTTGCTGCTGTAAAGGTGTGCTGACAGGGCAGATGTCAAATTACCATTAACCGGCGGGCAAAAGTAAACAAATCCCCGCTGTTCAAAGCACCAGTAACCGGCCGGAATAACGGATTTCGGTGTTTTTGAGGATGTTGAAAAAGTAAATGCCGGGCAAAAGACTGCGGCATGGGACGCTGAAATGATTGTCGCCGCCCGATTCCTCCAGGACCTTTTTGCCGGTGGTATCATACAGCTTAATCAGATGTTTTTCGTTGGAAAAGTTCGGGAACCATATGGTGCATGTCTCGTGACAGGGTTGGGGAGCTACAACAACCCCGTCGCCACTGAAATCCAGGTATAAAACCTTCAGCGGATCAGAAAACAACCCGAGCGATCCCAGTTCAAGTCTGTAATAATTCAAATGGTTTGGCTCAGGATTGCGATCCAGAAAGGAATAGGATTCATCAACGGTAACAGAGCCGCAAACGCCGACAAATTCATGCACGGTTTCAAAAAGTTCACCATCGCCCGATCGTTCAATTTTTACCCCTGTGCAGGTGATGCCTCCGACAATTGTAAACTGAAGTAATACTCCATCAGATGTCTGAATGGCACTTATATATCTGAAAAGCGTATCCTGCTGGGCCCTTGCGTTAAATACAGCAAGTAGACAAAAAAGTAAAATCAGGATTTTTTTCATAAGTGGTTTCCGGAAAACGTTAAACAGCTGTTATTAGTACCTAAGTTAGTGAAAATTATTGATTTCGGGTTGAAACAACTCTCGTTTTTAATACCTTTAGCTACCTTTTCAACAACCTTATGAAAACCCGACTTATTGCCCTGGTTACACTACTGGTTTCTTCAACCGGATTGTTGGCCCAATGTCTTGATCCCTATTACCCTAAGGTTTACCCCAGCAGAGTAGAGTCAGGAGTTATTTATGGTACTTCAACGCAATATGACGGAACACCGGTTGTGCTGAAGATGAACATCTGGAAACCTGTCGGTGATAATAATACCGCGCGTCCTGTTTTGATGTGGATTCATGGCGGAGGGTTTTATTCAGGTGTTAAAGAAGATCTGGATTCGCTCGCCTCCTATTATGCACAACGCGGATATGTTTCGGCAACAATAGCCTACCGGCTTGGCTTTTATGGTCCGGGTTTCTATTCCGCACCTTTCACTTATGATTCCAGTGAAGTTATACGTGCTGCTTTTCGTGCCATTCAGGATGCAAACGGCGCATTACGTTTTTTAAAAGGAAGGGCATCCGCCGACTCAACAAACACCCAACTCGCATTTGTGGGAGGTGCCAGCGCCGGTGCCATAACCGCACTTAACCTTGCCTATATAAATAACCCTTCGGAACAGCCGGGTGATGTGGATTCCATTTCAAATGTTGTCACACTTTTTTCCAATGCGGTGCGACCGCCATTGGGTCCATATACAGGGGCGCTAAACCTTAACGGAGAAAACACCGATGTAAAAGCGGTGGTGAATTTTTACGGTGCAGTACTTGATACTACCGTAATTGATCAGAATACCGATCCTGCATTGTTCAGTTACCACCAAACCGGAGACCCGGTTGTTGCATGCGGCTACAATGTTGGACTCTGGAATATGCCGCTGAATGTTTCGGCAAATTATCCGCACCTGTACGGATCGTGCGCCATTGAAAACCGCATGCTGAGCCTCGGATATTCTCCGCAGCATTATCAGTCGTATTTTTATAACGGCACCACTCACGGAATACACGATGAGGTACTGGTTGATACACTTGTTGCGCGCTTTCTGAGCGATATTATTTGCGAAACCGTTTCAGGAGTGAACGAACCCGGCACCTCATTTCAACCTGCAGTAGTATACCCCAACCCTGCAGGCGATCAGGTATATCTGAAAACGGGAAAACATTTCGGCAAAACCGAGGTAAGAGTATGTAACTTGAATGGAGCTGTGGTATACAAAAGCGAAATAGTTGCACCATCAACCCTTGCCATACCATTGAATGGTTTGTCGGAAGGAATTTACTTTTTGCAGATTATTTCCGAAGCAGGTGCCGAGTCATTAAAGCTGGTGCATTACTGATTCGGAGTCATTCCGGCGCAGGCTTCAACAATACTGTTAAAGTCCCAGAATGGTATCAATGGTCTGGACAGTCACTGTGTGATAACCCGGCCTGGCTTTTTTGTAAATGCCCTGTGCCATTTGTTTTCCATCGGGTGTCTTAACCATTTCGGTGAACAGTGGTTTTACAAATTTTCTTCTTCCAACGGTGCATAAGAAATGATCGAGGGCAGGAAAGGCGGTTTTGTAATTGGCCTTTATTGCATGCAGCAGCCACTCGCAAAGAATTTCGCTGTTGCCTGATTGTGTCAGATGAAATGCATTATCAAGCAGCTGCATATTGTCAGCGTTCAGGCGGTCGCCGAGAGTTCTGATAAAGTAGAGCCAGTGGTGTGTTGTCCACCCGGAAGTATCAATTTTTCCTGCGGGTGTACCCGATAAAAAAGCGGTAGCAGCAGCACCTGCTTTATCTAGTTCTTTTGATGTAATGACAGGACAATTGGATGGTAAACCGGGACCGTAGATCCAGTCGTTGATACGAATTTTTGCTTCGAGAGCGGTATCGCCTTTTATCAATTCCTGATTCAGGTACTCAACAAAATGTTTGGTATCCATTGTTCCGAATGCAAACTTTTTAAAATAACCATTTAAAAACGCATCCCATTTTTCGCGGCCTACGGCCATCTCAATTGTGGTCAGGAAAAAACGTCCTTTCTCATAGGCAATGTCACTCACACCGTCGTCGGGATCACGTCCGGCAAGATCGGCGTACAGGTGTGTTTCTCTGCTTGTGTCACCCATTTCAGCAATTGTTTCTTTCAGATCCATCAGACTGAGGAGGGTAAGCATATCGGCATAATCTTTCCCGTAAATTTTTTCCATAATACGTGTTTCGAAATACACGGTAAATCCTTCGTTAAGCCAGAAGTCGTTCCACGTTGCATTGGTTACCAGGTTGCCGCTCCACGAATGCGCCAGTTCATGTGCCACCAGTGAGACAAGGGATCTGTCGCCGGCAATAATTGTAGGTGTTGCAAAAGTCACCCGCGGATTTTCCATTCCGCCAAACGGGAAGGAAGGAGGGAGCACCAGTACATCATATCTTCCCCAGGCATAGGGGCCGTAGAGTGCTTCAGCCGACTCAATCATTTTTGGCAGGTCTTCAAATTCCCATGCGGCTTTTTGGATGAGTTCGGGTTCCGCAAAAACGCCACAACGGTTATCGTATGCATGAAAATTAAGATTGCCTACCGCCAATGCCATCAGATAAGAGGGTACGGGCTGTGGCATTTGAAATGTATATACCCCATCAGCGTGTTTGTTTGTATCATTTTCCGCACTCATCAGCGCCATCAAACCCGGAGGCACAGAAATAGTGGCGTCATAGGTAAATTTAATACCGGGACTGTCTTGAAGCGGTATCCACGTTCGGGCAAGAATAGCTTGCGACTGTGTAAATAAAAACGGGTGTTTACCCCCTTCGGTTTGTTCCGGATTCAGCCATTGTAAAGCGGCTGCTTCGGGTGATGTGGAATAGGTAACAGTGATTGTTTTGGTTGCTTTCTCAATGTTTATTTTCAGCGGCTGTCCCAGGATTGGATCTGCTTTTCCCAATTCAAAAGTGGTGGGCTTAGTTCCGTCAAGAACAACAGTTTGTATGTTTAGTCCGCGCGAATCGAGCATCAAAACATTCCCTCCGGATCTATTGTCAATTGCAAGCGTTGCAGTACCCTGAAGCGTTTTTTTGTTGAAATCAACTGTAAGGTTGAGCGAAAGGTGTTTAACAACGGCTTCTTCGGGTCGGGAGTAAGAATGAACATCGTGAGACATAGGTATAGTTTTAGATGGTGATGATTTTGGATTAGAGCACCCTATTGAGCAGCAAATTGTTATGAACAGAAATAGGGTGAGTTTTGATTGCATTACCAGCTGCTTTCGGGAACCGCGAAGTTACTGAATCATTAATACCGCTGTCCGTGTATCTTTGCTGTCAAGCTGTAATGAAATAATGACTACTGAGGCACAGGATTCAATACACCCGAATGATTCCATTTCGGTACAGCCACCGACACCACCTGCATTCAGGTTTTCAGATGCCGATACCACGGGCATCTCGTTTCCTGAAATTCCAACCAAAGCAGACACCTTCAGGTTATTCAGTGGTCATTTATTGAAGCCGGTAAACAGTGTTCCCGTTACCCGCAACCGGCGTACACCCGATTGGTTTACGCTTGTATTGCTTTTGATAATCATAGGGTTCACTGCCATTAGAGCATTTTACTATAAAATTTTCAGGCAATTGGTTGCAGCGTTCTTCAACAATAACGTAACCAACCAGATTGTTCGTGACGAGAATATTCTCGTACAACGCGCCGCCTCACTGATGTCGGTGCTCTTCTATTTCATTTTTGCTCTTTTCCTCTACCAGGTAAGCGTTTATTACAGGTGGGATATCCCATTTTTAAACACCGGATTTGCCCGGTTTTTTCTGCTGACACTCATTGTTGCCTTTGCCTATTCTGTTAAGTTGCTCACCCTGAAGAGTGCCGGGGCACTTTTTGGAATCGACAGGGCTGTTGCTACCTACATTTTCAACATTTTTCTTATCAACAATTTATTGGGATTGGTGCTTTTGCCGGCAGTTATAGCGGCAGGTTTCATTGTTGGTGACAGGTCATTGGAACAGGTGTTACTTACAGGCATTTCGATAACTATTATATTCTTCATTTACAGATTGATCCGGGGATGGCTGGTGTGGAGGACTGTGCCGGGAGGTAGCATTTTCTATTTTATTTTGTACCTTTGCACCCTCGAAATCGCCCCGTTGCTGATCATATTCAGACTGGCAGCGGGATAATACCGAAACCTACACAGCCGCGCGTCCGGAGCATGAGTTTGAAAGTCAAAAGCATTCTGGTTACCCAACCAAAACCAGAAACAGAAAAGTCCCCCTATCACGATCTGGCGAAGAAATTCAGCTTGAAAATTGATTTCAGACCTTTTATTCATGTTGAGGGCATTCCAAGTACCGAATTCAGAAAAGACAAAATCAATATTCAGGATTACTCGGCAGTTATACTTACCAGCAGGATAGCGGCGGATCACTTTTTCAGGATGTGTAACGAAATGCGCATTCAAAATCTGGATCAATACAAATATTTTTGTCTTTCCGAATCTACAGCATTTTACCTGCAGAAGTATGTAGTTTACAGAAAACGGAAAATCTTCAATGGTAAAACGACCATCAACGATCTTATTGATGTGATCAAGAAGCATAAGAAGGAGAAATTTATTTTGCCCTGTTCCGATATTCACAAACAGGAAATTGCCGATACGCTTACCGAAAACAACATTGAGTTTACCAAAGCGATTTTATATAAAACGGTTTGCTCCGACTTGTCTGATCTGGCAGAAGTAAACTATGATATGCTTGTGTTTTTCAGTCCTTCCGGTATCACCAGTCTGTTTAAAAACTTCCCTAAGTTCAAGCAAAACAACACCCGTATTGCTGCTTTTGGCTCTACTACCATCCAGGCGGTGATTGATGCAAAACTCAAGGTCGATGTAATGGCTCCTGTTCCCGAGGCCCCATCAATGACAATGGCCATTGAGCATTATGTGAAAAAAGCCAATAAATAGCAGCTCCCCGGTTTTACTCTAAGGTTTCCTTTTCCTTATCTGCAATGTAATCAGTAGTTTTTGCAGTGCCAACCTGATTCGGGTTTCTCCGGTGGTGAATAGGCGGGCTTCGCTCTTTTATGTCCTGACTCTTCCATTTTCATTACCTTTACCACCTGTGAAACAGCGATTTACATTCCCCAAAAGGCACAAGCTCAAACATCGAAAGGACATTGAGCGGGTGGTTACTGAGGGAAAATCAATTAATGCGTATCCTCTGAAAGCTGTAGTTCTGAATACTGCCGCTGAGGCGGGTTCTCCTGTACGACTGGCAGTTTCGGTACCAAAGAGGAAATTCAAACGGGCTGTCGACCGCAATCTGTTAAAGCGCAGAATCAGGGAGGCTTTCAGACTCAACAGCGCTGAACTGGTTACAGGGCTGGCTCTTAAGAGAAGGTCGGTACATATGATGATTATTTTTACCGGTAATGAATCGGCCACTTTTCACCTGATTCAAAGTAAAATAATCTTAATTTTACAACGTTTACATGGCATTCATACGCAGGATTCTCTCAATGATGCTGGTGGGCCTGCTGACGTTTTATAAACATGCCATCTCGCCCTACCTTATGCCCGCTTGCAGGTACGTACCTACATGTTCCGAATATGGGATTGAGGCAGTTAAAAAATACGGACCATTTAAAGGCGGCTGGCTGGCACTTAAAAGGCTGCTCTCCTGCAACCCCTGGGGTGGTCACGGCCACGATCCGGTTCCTTAATATCTTTCGTTTTTGAGTTTTACTATTCCTCACCACACAAATCGGGTAATACCAACAGAATGAAAAAGTACTTCAAAAAAATTCGCAACTGGGCGCTGGCACTTTCAGTAGTGGCGGCAGGTGTATTTGCATTTAGTTTTACCGATGACTATTTCGAGATTTCCAGAAACCTCGACATTTTTACCACGCTATTCAGGGAACTGAACATCTATTATGTTGATGAGGTGAAGCCGGGTGATCTGATGAAAAAAGGCATCGATAACATGCTTGAATCACTCGATCCCTATACCAACTATATTCCTGAATCTGAAATTGAAGATTACAGGTTTATGACGACAGGACAGTATGGCGGAATTGGAGCACTGATTGGTCAGCGAAATGATGAGGTGGTGATAACAGATCCGTATGAAAATTACCCTGCACAAAAATCCGGACTTATTGCAGGCGATGTTATAGTTGAGATTGATGGAAAGTCGATTAAAGGAAAAAAATACGACGAAATCAGTAAAATTCTGAAGGGCCAGCCCGGAACTCCGGTGCAAATTAAAGTGCGTCGTGAAGGTGAAAAAGACCTTATTGAAAAATCGGTTGTTCGTGAAGAAATAAAAATTAACAGCGTTCCTTATTTTGGTATGCTCGACAGTTCAATCGGATATATCCGCCTGACAGGTTTTACCGATAACGCCGGCAACGAAGTTAAAAACGCATTGCTTGATCTTAAATCAAAACACAATGTAAAATCATTGATTCTTGATTTACGCGGTAACCCCGGTGGACTACTCAATGAGGCGGTGAATATCACCAACATCTTCGTTGATAAGGGAACCGAAGTTGTAACCACCAAAGGCAAAGTAAAAGAGTGGGATAAATCGTATAAGGCACTTAATGCTCCAATCGACAGTGATATTCCGCTTGCTGTATTGGTCAACAGCGGTTCGGCATCCGCATCCGAAATTGTTTCAGGAAGTATACAGGATCTTGACAGAGGAATTATAGTTGGTCAGCGTACATTTGGAAAAGGGCTGGTTCAAACCACCAGACCGCTAACGTATAATTCGCAGCTTAAGGTAACAACCGCCAAATATTATATTCCCAGTGGCCGTTGTATTCAGGCACTCGACTATTCGCACCGCAACGAAGACGGCAGTGTGGGCAAAGTCCCCGACTCACTCATAAGTGAGTTTAAAACCAAATCGGGAAGGATTGTATACGATGGCGGCGGGGTTGCACCCGATGCTCCTGTTGAAGCGGAGTACCTGAGCAACATAACGCAAAGCCTGATTACCAAACAGCTTATTTTTGATTACGCGACACAATACAGAATTAAACACCCTGCCATTGCACCCGCCAGAAGTTTCCGTATTACCGATGAGGAGTATCAGGATTTTGTGAAGTGGTTAAGTACTAAAGAATACGATTATACCACACAAAGCGAAAAGGAAATGGAGCAGTTTAAGGAGACAGCCGAAAAAGAAGAATATTTTGATTCGGTTAAGATGGAGTTTGATGCCCTGCAAAAAAAGATTGCTCATGATAAACAGGCGGATCTCATCAAACACAAGGATGAAATTTGTCAATTACTGCAAGATGAAATTGCTTCACGTTATTATTATCAAAGGGGCAGAGTTGAAGCTTCGTTTGATTATGATCCGGAAATAAAGAAAGCGCTTGAGGCGTTGCGTGATACAGCCCGTTATACGGCCATCATGAACCGGAATCCGGAAATGATGAAGAAATAACGGAAAGCCATATACGAAGCAGCAGCCTCCGGTTGCTGCTTTTTTTATACCATGACCGCACTTTCAAGACCCGGGAACAACAAATTGTTCCAAGACCTTTTTTTCTTTGGCACATTTGTGCTTATAGCGGCTTTGCCACTTTCCAAATTTGCCATGAGCGTTGCACAGTTTGTGATGCTTGGAAGCTGGCTCTTTTCAGGCAGTTACAAAATGAAAGCTGTGCCGCAGAAATGGTGTCTGCCATTTATCGCCTTGCCGCTGATTTACCTGATTCATGTTGCGGGATTGATACATACCACCGATTTCTCATATGCATTTAAAGACCTCAGGATAAAATTACCGATGCTTGCTTTACCGGTACTGTTTTATACGGGTCCCCAACTCGAAAAAAAGCATTTCGACCGGCTTTTATTAGGAATGATCGCGGGAACTACTGTTGCCGTGTTGCTGGGGCTTTTCAAATGGCTGGGATTAGGCGGGAAGCCGATTACAGATATCAGGGAAATATCAATCTATGTTTCACACATCCGGTTGTCGTTACTCATTTGTTTAAGTCTTATAGCCTGTTTATGGTTCGTAGTTGGTGAACACCGTTTTGCTCCGGTACTTGTTCCGGTGGCACTTTTGCTTTTTGCATTTTTATTTATTCTTGAATCGCTTACCGGGATTGGAATACTGATAATTGTGTTGTTCGTTTTGGGCATCAGGCGGTCCATACAACTTGAAAACAAATGGTGGAAATCGATACTGATTGCCTTTTCGGTGATGCTCCCTCTTGGTTCAGCCGTTTATGTTAATTCGGTTTGGGAATCGTTTCGTCATCACGACACAGTAAATTTTGCCACTTTGGAGTCCTACACTCCTTCGGGTAACAAATACCAACACTATCCCGAACTCCGTGATTATGAAAACGGTCACTGTATCTGGATTTATGTCTGCGAAAAGGAACTTCAGCAACAGTGGAATAAACGCAGCAGTTTTGCCTATTCCGGAAAAGACAGCAGGGGGCAGGATTTGAGGTTTACCCTTATCCGTTACCTGTCTTCAAAGGACCTGCGTAAGGATTCGGCAGGTGTATGGGCATTGAACGGGGATGATATTTCGGCAATAGAAAAAGGTGTCGCAAACATGCACTACAAGGCCAGGTCAAGTGTCTACGGCAGAGTGCATCAGGTAATCTGGGAAATAGAACATTACAGGGCAGGCGGCGACCCCAGCGGGCATTCGCTCACTATGAGGTGGGTGTACTGGAAAACGGCTTTACATATTATTCGTGATCACCCATGGGCCGGGGTGGGAACGGGCGACTTGCCTGAGGCCTATCATCAACAATATATCAAAGATCATACAGTGCTGTCGGAACACTGGCGCTTACGGGCACATAACCAGTATCTGAGCATTGCGGTTGCCTTCGGTATTCCGGCCTTATTGTTTTTTGTTTTAATGCTTATTCTGGTCCTGCGTCACCAGATGCGACAGAAGGATACATTGTTTCTCGCTTTCTGGCTGATAGCCATGCTTTCTATGCTCACCGAAGACACCCTCGAAACACAAGCCGGTGTTACCTTTTTCACGGTTTTTTACTGTCTGTTTTTGTTCGTTAACCCTCAAAAAAGGACTTGTAACGGAAATGTCGGGCCTTTGGGTTAACGGCAGGCTACCTTATGTTCGTCCCGGGATTGTACCTTCGGCCATACGGTCACAGGCAACGGGTCGTACCCTATGGGAACTGCAATCAAAATACAGGAGAGAGACAGGCTTTTTGCTGAAGCAAGAAAAAAGCGGGAGGCAGGTGATTATGCCGCTGCCGCCGAGGCTTTTTCGCAGGTAACCGAACGGTATCCTGACCATGCCCCGGCATGGGTAGCTCTTGGTGAATTACTGCAGATTCAGTTTTCAGATGCTGTTACGGCTGAAAACTGTTTTAAAAAGGCAATCGAGACAGATCCCGGAATAGCTTCCGCGTATATCGCTTATACATCTCTACTTATTGACAAACAACGCTTTGCAGAAGCAAATGCGATGATCAACAAGGCACTTGGAGTTGCCGGCCGCGACCTGGATCAGGCATTATACCAAAGCGCATTGTTCAGAGAAAGTCAGGGCAGACTGGAAGAGGCAGCTGAAACTTACAAGAAGGCTATTATGGCTTCTTTCTCGGATGAAACAATTACCGCATGCGAAAAAGGCATTCATCGCTGCGAAGTAAAACGCAGGTACCGGGAATAAAACTTTTTTAATGATTGTGATTCTCGCTGAATCACTATGCTCATCTTCTCCTCAATGTTTTTCGGAGTATGATTTTACAAAGCGGTAAATATTAAAATCAGGTTTATCTGCAGCATTTTTAAGTGCCGAACGAAAAGTTGACGTATCGGCTTTTTTCATCAGCCGGTGCTGTAACAGCCGCATGCCTTTTTCAATCAGTAAATCGGCGTTATGCAGGTGGCTGTTTCCGGCGGCATGGTGTGCAATAATTGCCTGAACCAGTTTGTCGATTCCGGAATGGTTTATTGCCGAAGTAAGAAGTACAGGCGGCTGCCACGATGTATGAGGACGTTCGTGCAGTGTGGTGGTAATTGATTTAGCCAGTTTTTCGGCACCCGGACGATCAGATTTGTTTACGACAAACAGATCACCAATTTCCATAATTCCTGATTTGATAGTTTGCACTTCATCGCCCGATTCAGGGACAAACACAACAAGGGTGGTATCGGCCAGCGCGGCAATTTCAAGTTCGCTTTGTCCAACGCCAACGGTTTCGATAAGGATATGCGTAAAATTACCTGCGAGCAACAGGTCGGTAATCTCAGGAGTCCGCAGCGAAAGTCCGCCCAGGTTACCTCTGGTTGCAATAGATCTGATATAAACGTTGGGATTATTAAAATGGTCGGCCATTCTTAACCGGTCACCTAAAATGGAACCATGTGTGAAAGGTGATGTAGGGTCAACAGCAAGAATGGCGATTCTGTTATCGGGATTGCTCCTGAGCAATTCATTGGTGAGGGCATTAACAAGAGAACTTTTGCCCGCTCCGGGAGGGCCGGTGACACCTATAACAAATGAGGAGGCTTTACGTGGTGGCAGTAATTCAAGTATCTGGTCGGAGCCGGGTGAGTCATTTTCAACAATCGAAATACATCTTGCCAGGGCACGTGTGTCGCCCGATAAGGCAGCCTTGAGCAGGATTTCGGTTTCCGGATTATTCATAAATGTAAATGTAAGCCAAAGTGCAGACCGGTTTATTTCGAGGTCATTCTTCTGTGGTAGTTTATCTGACCTAAATGATAGCTGAAATGACCAAAAAGATGGAGCAGTGCATATTCGGTAGTTGAGACGGTGCCCCCAATATCTTTTGGAAACTGTTCCTGCATACGGTTTTCGGAAAAACCGGAAAGGGCAGATTGTACTTCTGCAGCGGTTTGATCAACGATGGCTGTCAATTCCTTTTTTGTTACATCACGAGTCGAGAATTCCTTGTCCCTGTCGCGAACATATCCGGTGCCGCCCAGCACATGCCCTATAAAATGTCTGAGGTTTCCGCACAAATGAAGCGACAGCGTGCCACCGGTATTGGTAATGCCGGCTGACGGCTGCCACAGCGCAGCATCGGAAGCATATGCATTTATTTCATCCCGGAGCTTCGAAATATCACGGGCAAACAGCCGTGCAAGGTTTTGAGGGTCCATCGTTGTAATTTTGCATAAAGGTAAGTTTTAACCGTTAAAACAGGCTATGTTCAACAGATCAGGGATTCTCCGTTCTTTTTTTTTATTTTGCGCTTTAGAGCGTGAAAAGACATTCCTGCTGAATTATTTCTTCAAACGCCTGCGCCGGCCTGTATGATGCAACTTTCTGCAGTAATAATCACTTTTAATGAGGAGCGGAATATTGAGCGGTGCCTCAGGTCACTCGTGGGTGTGGCTGACGAAATTGTTGTGGTCGATTCATTCTCATCTGACAGGACTCCGGAAATTTGCAAAGCGTTTGGTGTCACATTCTTTCAGACAGACTGGAAGGGTTTTGCGAGTACTAAAAATTTTGCAAATGCGCTTGCTTCCGGCGACTGGATTTTATCGATGGACGCAGATGAAGCGTTGTCCGATGAGCTTAAAAATTCCATTTTGAAATGCAAAGAACAGGGTAAACTTATAACCGCCCGGTTTAAGCGCCGCAGTTTTTACTGCGGTAAATGGATAAATCACAGTGGCTGGTATCCTGATATGAAAATAAGAATGTTTGACCGGCGGCAGGTTATATGGACAGGAACCATTCATGAACAACTGCAGTTTTCGGAACATGTTGAAATGGTAACGCTTGATGGCGATTTGCATCATTACAGCTATTATACCATCAGAGAGCACCTGTTAAAGTCCGATAAATACAGCACTCTTGCCGCGGCGGCAATGTTTGAATCAGGGAAAAAAATCACCATGCTGATGATTCCTGCAAAAGCGCTCGCACGGTTTTTAAGAGTATACTTCCTGAACCTCGGTGTGCTGGATGGTATTTATGGGTTGGTAATATGCGGAATAAGTGCATGGGAAGTATTTCTTAAGTACAGCAGATTGTATATACTCCTTCATAACAAACCGGCAGCGGTGAACAACGGGAAACATGACTGACCATTCGACCTCCTTTTTTGTGCCGGTAATTAAAACCGGTAATCCGGATTCGTATACCTTTTCGGTACTTATTCCTACTTACAACAATCTGGAACACCTGCATCTGCTGCTGAAAAGCATCAGGTTAAATTCAACATACAACCACCAGGTAATCATAATTGTAAATGAGGGTATCGACGGGACCGCTGAATGGGTTAAAGGTGTTGCTGATGTCGACGCTGTTTTGTGTAAGGTTAACACCGGAATCTGTTTTGCCTTGAATTTTGCACGATCTCTGGTAAAAACAGAATACATTGTTTATTTGAACGACGATATGTATCTGATGCCGGAATGGGACAGGGTTTTTTTAGAAGAAATTAAAAAAATCGGTCACAACTATTTTTTCCTGAGCGGCACCATGATTGAGCCGAAGGACACCGGAAACACTTGTGTGATAGTGGGTGATTATGGCGATTCGGTAAGCAGTTTTCGCGAAGATGCATTGCTGAAATCAAATACGGCGTTAGTCAAAAACGATTGGCTGGGTGCTACCTGGCCGCCAAATATTTTACACAGGGATTTGTGGGACCTTGCAGGAGGGTATAGTATTGAGTTTTCGCCGGGCATGTATTCTGACCCCGATTTATCTATGAAGCTTTGGCTCGCGGGCGTAAGGGTATTCAAGGGGTTGGGGCACTCCCGGGTTTATCATTTTGGCTCAAAGACAACCGGCAGGGTTAAGGTAAACGACGGGGCCTATTTGTTTTTTCTTAAATGGGGAATAACCTCAGGTGCTTTTACTTCCAAAATACTGCAGAGAGGCACCGAAATCGGTTCCCGACCGGTTAACCAACCGGCATACCGTCCCGGTGCTTTGAAAAATTTTATTAAAAAGTTTCAGGCATTTATGAAATTTCAGGGCGGATATTTCAATGAGTTTTTTAATCGTTTTAAATAGCCGATCAATTTGAACGTAATGGATTTCCTGAAAAAAATTTCATTTTAACTTTTTCAAGAGGTGAAGGAGACCATTAAACAAATCGTGAGTACACTGCCCGACACCCCGGGAGTATATCAATATTTTGATAAGCACGATAAAATTATTTACATCGGTAAGGCTAAAAGTCTTAAGAAAAGAGTCTCCAGCTATTTTACGGGCGAGCAGTCGAATTACGGTAAAACCGCTATGCTTGTCAAGAACATTGCCGACATCCGCTTTATTGTGGTCGAAACCGAACACGATGCCCTGCTGCTTGAAAACAGTCTGATAAAAAAGCATCAGCCACGTTACAATGTGATGCTGAAGGATGATAAAACGTACCCATGGATTTGCATCAAAAAAGAAAGGTTCCCCAGGGTATTTTCAACACGAAGGTTTATCAGAGACGGCTCAACCTATTTTGGACCTTACGCTTCGGGACGAATGGTTAATACTCTGCTGGAGCTGGTGGGACAACTGTATAAGCTGAGAAATTGCAATCTGGTGTTATCTGAGGAAAATATTGAAAAGAAAAAATTCAGGGTATGTCTCGAATACCATGTAGGAAACTGCAAAGGACCATGTGAAGGATTCCAGTCAGAGGAGGATTATAATGACAGCATCAGGCAAATAAAGGAGATTCTGAAAGGAAACATTAATACCGTTATTGCCTTTCTGACTTCGCTTATGAAGGAACATGCCACAGCCTTACGGTATGAGGAGGCACAGCAGGTAAAAGAAAAACTTCAGGTTCTCGAGAATTATAAAAGCAAATCGGTTGTTGTAAATGCCTCCATCCATAATGTTGAGGTTTTTTCTATCGTTGACAAACCCGGCATGGCCTACGTCAATTTTCTGAAAGTGATGAATGGCGCTATTGTTCAGGTACACACTGTTGAATTGAAGAAAAAACTGGATGAATCGCCTGAAGAGTTGCTGGCTATTGCCATAAATGAGATTCGGACCCGTTTTAACAGCAATGCTGCGGAAGTGCTTGTAAATGTAATTCCTGAACTTACGCTTCCGGGTGTGAATTTTATTATTCCTAAAATCGGTGATAAAAAACACCTCTTAAACTTATCCGAGAAGAACCTGATGTACTACATAAGAGAACAGGAATCGCGGATTGAAAAACTGGATCCTACCATAAAAACAACGCGTATTTTAACGCAAATGAAAACGGATCTCAGAATGATTGATTTACCGGTAAGAATAGAATGTTTTGACAATTCAAATATACAGGGTGCCTTTCCCGTTTCGGCCATGAGTGTATTTATTGATGCGCGTCCGGCAAAAAGCGAATACAGGCATTACAATGTAAAAACAGTTGAAGGCCCCGATGATTTTGCAACCATGCGGGAGGTGATCAGCCGCAGGTACGGACGATTGAAAGAGGAGGGAGGTGAAATGCCCCAGCTTATTGTTATTGATGGCGGAAAAGGCCAGTTAAGTGCCGCTGTTACGGCATTAAAGGAATTGGATTTATACGGTAAGGTAACCGTTATTGGTATCGCAAAAAAGCTGGAGGAAATCTATTATCCAAACGATTCGGTTCCGTTGTATCTTGATAAAAAGGGTGAAACACTCAAGGTGCTTCAGCACATACGTGACGAAGTGCACCGATTCGGGATTACCCATCACCGAAAAAGAAGAACAAAAGCATTAACCGGTACCGAGCTTGGGGAAATACCGGGAGTAGGCGAAGCAACTACAACGGCGCTATTGCGCAAATTTAAATCTGTAAAAAAAGTAAAGGAGGCATCAGCCGAAGAACTGGAAGAGGCTGTTGGAAAAGATAAAGCGTTAAGAATTTACAGCTTTTACCACCCCTGATTTTTCAGAGCGTTATTGTTCCAGTTTCACTTTTTGTCCGACGACAACTTTTTTCCCGTTCATGCCAACCCGGGTAACACGATACCACATTTCAGGCTTAAAAATTTCGTGATCGATATACGAATACCGGGTAAGGTTGCTGTTGTCGTTTCTCAGGTAGGCGGCAAATTCAAAATCTTCACCGTTTCGGGACTTTTCAATGAGGAAATAATTGGCAGATGGATCCGGTTGAGCGGTCCAGGCTAAACGGACAATATTTCTTTCTCTTACTGCAGTCAGTCCGGGGTCATGCGATAAGGGCTGAAACGCAGTTATCGCAGGCTGTCCGTTGGTGCGGACTGTAACAGTCAGGTCGCCGTTCATCAGTCGCCAGTATTCATCCATTTCATCACACACCAGTGCAATTCTGATCTTGTAATTGCCGCCTGCCGGTACGGTGAGCGAGTCAGCGAATTCAAATGAAGCAGGGGTGGTATCGCCTTTGAATGTCCTGGTAAGCACCATTTTGCCATTCACATAATAAAAAAGCCAGGCAAAATCTTTTGGATCAAGATTGCCGCTATTTCCCAGGCGTAAATGAAGGTCAACAATACGGTCGGGTTCGCCCTCAGTGCCGCCTACTCCGGTCACAGGGGTGTAAAAATTGCAGCTGTTCCGAATCACTGACCATCCGGGAGGTTCCAGGGCCCCGCAGCTGGTACTGTAGGTGGTCTTATCGGAAGTATTAAACACATAAGCCTGCTTTACCTCCTGAGCCCTAAGTAGTACGGTAGTAAAAATCACCAGCGGTACCGTCAGTATCAATTGTCTCATATACTTGAATGGCATGAAATTGTCATTCCGATACTTCATTTTCTCCAATTTTACAGATTCCGGTTAACCTCAAAATTGCTTAAATTCGCCATATTATAGAGGCTTCCACCCACCCACTTACAGTATGAGATTACCTGCGTCTTACTTCACTCAAATATCGTCAGGAAGTCGCCGTATTCTGACATTCATACTTTTTTTGTTACCAACAGGTTTATCAGCACAATTTTACCAGGGATACCAGACAAATTTCGGGAAAAACAGGGTTCAGTTCAATGATTTTTACTGGACCTACTACCGGTTCACCGACTTTGATACCTATTTCTATGTTGGCGGACAGGAATTGGCCGAATATACCGGCAAAACAGCCGGTAAAGAAATTGCGGAAATAGAAGCGTTGTTTGATTATAAGTCCAGCGGGCGCTTTCAGTTTATCATTTTCAACAAATTGTCGGAAATGAAACAGACCAACATAGGGTTGCAGGGCGACGAAGTTACCGGTAATACCGGGGGACTTACAAGAGTCCTTGGAAATAAGATTTTGCTTTATTACGATGGCGATCATGAACATTTCAGACAGCAGATCAGATCGGGTGTCGCTGAAGTACTTTTTCAACAGCTGATGTTTGGCGGAAATTTCAAAGACAGGATTCAGTCGGCAGTTTTGCTCACTATTCCCTATTGGTACTCACAAGGGTTATTCGAGTATGTAGCCAAAGGATGGGGTACCGAGGAAGACAACAAAATGCGGGATGCGATGCTTTCCGGAAAGTACAATAAGTTTAATAAACTGTCGGAAGATGAGGGTGAGTTTGCAGGACATTCAGTGTGGCATTATGTTGCACAAAATTATGGCAAAACGTCAATAGCCAACATGCTGTACATGGCGCGCATTAACCGCAATATTGAAAGCGGATTGCAATATGTACTGGGATTAAATCTGAAAACCCTAACCAGAAACTGGCTTGCCTACAACCAGAAATATTATCAGGACGAAGTCAAGTCCAGAACCACACCTGTGAATGCTGTCATAAAATTGCGCAACAAAACAGGCAGAACATACGAGCATGTTACTTTGAGCCCCGACGGCAATTCGGTTGCGTATATTTCAAACGACTATGGTAAATACAGGTTATACATTAAGGATCTGAAAACCGGTCACCGGAAAAAAATATTGAAAGGCAGTTACAAATCAATTGAGCAGCGCACTGATCACAGTTTCCCGTTAATGGCATGGCACCCTTCAGGACAGTTTCTTACTGTAATGCGGGAGCAGAAAGGTGACATCTGGATGGAATATTATAAACCGGGAAAGCGTAAAGCTGATCGCAGCAAGTTTATGTATTTTAACAAGGTGCTCGATTTTTCATATTCTCCCGACGGTCAGGATATTGTTCTTTCAGGTGTTCAAAACGGGAATACCGACATTTATGTGTACAATGTCCGCAACAGGACTTCGAAACATATTACCGATGATGTGTATGATGATTTACAGCCCCGGTTTGTAGGTTCCGGAAAGGATATCGTATTTGCTTCGAGCCGTGCCAACGATACATTGGGAGTAAGCGGTAAGCCGGTAAACAACGGTTATGATATTTTTGTTTACAACGGCTCCGGGGTATTAAAAAGAATTACGAACACTCCCGGCGTTAACGAAAAAAACCCGTTGCCTTTAAGCGATGCATCGGTCGCCTACCTGAGCGACGCCAATGGCATTTACAATCGGTATGTAGCAGAACTTGACAGTGTCATTTCATTTGTAGATACATCAGAACACTACAGGTATTTTGTCAGAAATTATCCCCAATCCAATTACAGCCGCAGTGTTGAGGAACATGAAATCAGTGCCCGAAAAAACAAATATGCCGAACTTATGGAAGTCAACGGCAAATACGCATTGTTTGTCGGGCCCCCGTTACCTGTTTTAACCGCTGATGCCATAACTCCGCCCAACACCCGGTTACGTGACCGCAAAATGGCCCAGGCCATTCCGGTAATTTCTCCTTCGGGTACCCGGCTGGTTGAAGAAAAACAACCTGAGCCAACTCCTCAGCCGCAAAAAGCCAAACAGAAAGAAGAGGAGGTGCAGGTTTCCGATAGCGGAAAAATTGATATCAATAATTATGTTTTTCAAAGTGAGTTCCAGAAACCGCCTGCTGTAAAAACAAAAGAACCCAAACCCGCAGTAACACAAACTCCACCTGACAGTACCATTCGGGAGCCCAAAAATGAAGTTGTACCTGTTGGAAAATCAGTAGGACAATTACCAGCGGATACTTTTCTCCTTCCTACAAAACGGAATTACGATCTGGCATTCAGTTCCGATTATTTTGTGACGCAGCTCGATAACATTCTTCAAAATTCCACTTATCAGGTATTTACCGGCGACCCTTTTTATTTTGACCCGGGTTTGAACCTGTTTGTAAAATTGGGTGTCAACGACCTTATGAATGATTACCGTATGTCGGGAGGTTTCAGGCTGTCCGGAAATTTTGATTCAAATGAATATTTTGCCGCTTATGAGGATCTGAAAAAGAGAATTGACAAGACTTATAGCTTTTACAGGCAGGGACGTGAGTATACATCCGGTTTTTCATATTTAAAAGTTCATACACATGAGGCAAAAGCGCAATTTAAATATCCGTTCAACGACTTAACATCCTTGCGGCTGAGTGTTTCATTCAGAACCGACCGCATTGTAACACTTGCAACGGATGTCGCCTCCCTGCTTACACCTACTCAGAATAATTACTGGACCAGTTTGAAGCTTGAATATGTTTTCGACAATACCATCAGCAAAGGACTCAATTTGTATAATGGATTCAGGTATAAATTTTTCGCTGAAGGATTCCGTCAGATTGATCAATCGAGAACGTTCCTTGGAGTGGTAGGCGCCGATTTCAGGTATTACCTCAAAGTACACCGGCAAATTATCTGGGCAAACAGGTTTGCGGCCAGCACCTCATTTGGGGATCAGAAATTGCTGTATTATATGGGTTCACAGGATAATGCAATTGTTCCTTCAGACAATTTCGATTATACCATACCCATCGACCGGTCGCAGAACTACGGCTTTCAGGCTGTCGCCACTAACATGCGCGGATTTTTACAAAACATCCGTAATGGAAACAGCTTTGTCCTTATAAACAGTGAATTAAGAATACCTGTTTTCACCTATCTCTTAAACAAACCAATCCGGTCCGACTTTATCAGGAATTTTCAGGTTGCAGGCTTTTGTGATGTAGGCACTGCATGGACCGGCAACAGTCCGTTTTCAAAAGATAACAGCTTCAATACACAGATAATTTCTCAGAATCCTGTAACAGTAATATTGGACCGGCAGGTTGATCCGGTTGTAGCGGGATTCGGATTCGGACTGCGTACGCGGATCTTTGGTTATTTTATTCGTACCGATTGGGCATGGGGTTATGAGGACAGGGTGGTGCGCGATCATATATTTTATTTGTCGCTGGGATTGGATTTTTAATGTGCGAAGAAAATTTCACCGGCGAACTATCCGATAGGTCTTTTACAGGAAAATCAAACAGCAAACAAGATCAGTTACCCGTATCATAAATTATAAAGCCCCTTTGATGAAGCCAGTTGAATTAAAAGAGCAGATTAAGCAGCGTGCAAAAGCAATTCATGCGGATGTTACTGCCATTCGCAGGCATTTACATCAGCACCCTGAATTGTCTTTTAAAGAAGTTCATACATCGGAGTATATCTGGAATCAGCTTGATGCGATAGGTGTTACTGAAAAAGCAAAACTGGCTGATACCGGAATAGTAGCTCTCATCAGGGGTAAAAATCCCGGAAGCAAAACCATTGCGTTGCGGGCCGATATGGATGCCCTTCCCATTACTGAAGCAAATAATGTTCCTTACAAATCGGCAAATGTTGGTGTTATGCACGCATGCGGTCACGACGCGCATTCGGCGTCACTGCTGGGCGTTGCCAGAATCATAAATGAATTAAGGGATGCGTTTCATGGAACCGTTAAATTGATTTTTCAGCCGGGAGAAGAAAAGCTGCCGGGAGGTGCCTCCATCATGATTCGTGAAGGTGTCCTCGAAAACCCTTCGCCAAACGGAATACTGGGACAGCACGTTATGCCTTTTATTGATGCCGGCAAAGTAGGTTTCAGATCGGGTGTGTATATGGCATCAACAGATGAAATTTATTTTACTGTAAAGGGTAAAGGCGGACACGGTGCCATGCCCCATCTCAATATTGATCCGGTACTGATTACTTCGCATCTGATTGTGTCGTTACAACAGGTGGTAAGCCGTATAGCGAGTCCCGTGATGCCAAGTGTGCTTTCTTTCGGAAAAGTGATAGCCAATGGTGCGACCAATGTAATTCCCGATTCGGTTTATGTTGAAGGAACATTCAGAACGCTGAACGAAAAATGGCGCGATGAAGCACACAAGCAAATTAACAAGATTGCGAAAGCAGTGGTGGAAGGGATGGGTGGTACCATCGATCTGGAAATCCGCCGTGGTTACCCTGCATTAATCAACGATCCCCAACTGACAGCTTCGGCACGTGCAGGAGCCGAAGAATACCTGGGCGCCGAAAACGTCCTCGATCTTGATATCTGGATGGCGGCTGAAGATTTTGCCTTTTACTCGCAACAGACAAGTGCCTGTTTTTACCGGCTGGGAACCCGCAACACCGAAAAGGGAATTATCTCTTCGGTTCATACGCCAACGTTCGATATTGACGAAAAAGCGCTGGAAATTGGCGCAGGGCTGATGGCTTACCTGGCTATCAGGGAACTTGGCTGAAAAAGTAAATCGGGTGTTTTTTTGTGTTGGCTTAATTTGCCATCTCACTCATAAACTTGATTCGCATCAAACGAATTTCCTCTTCTGAATATTCCTCATCCTGCAGTTCGTCGAGTGCCGCTGAAATGGAATCCGTTTCCGCGGTGCGGAAATAATCAAACACGTCGCTCTGGCGATCTTCATCTATTACCTCGTTAAGGTAGTAGTTGATATCAATTTTGGTTCCCGAGGATACTATGCTTTCGAGTTCGGTGATGAGGTCGCTCAGCGAGAGTCCTTTTCCGTCAGCAATATCGTTGAGCGAAAGTTTACGGTCGATGTTCTGAATGATGTAAACCTTGAGTCCGCTTTTATTTACAACTGATTTTACAACCAGGTCCATTGGGCGGTCGATCTCATTTTCATCGACATATTTTGCGATGAGTTCAATAAACGGTTTGCCGAATTTCACCGCTTTGCCCGGGCCAACACCGCTGATGTTTTTCAGTTCGTCCATGGTAATCGGATACTGAATAGCCATCTCTTCGAGCGATGTTTCCTGGAAAACAACAAACGGCGGAACGTTTTTCTGTTTAGCGACCTTTTTACAAAGGTCTTTCAGCATGGCAAACAGTTCGGCATCAGCGGCACTGCCGCCACCGCCACCACCTGATGGTTCCTCGTCGTCGTCGGCTTCGGCCTCATCAAAATCGTGATCCTGGGTAATTTTAAACGATTCAGGATTCTTCAAAAAGTCTTTGCCGGCAGGGGTAATTTTCAGCAGTCCGTAATTGTCAATGTCCTTTGTAAGCATTCCGGCAAGTAACACCTGACGAACTACTGCAATCCAGAATTTCGCATCCTGTTCGGCGCCTTCTCCAAAAAGTTCGAGTTTATTGTGACCGTATGATTTTACTGTCTGATCTTCTTTTCCGGTGAGCACATTAATAACATGTTCTGCGGCAAATTTCTCTTTAACGGCCAGCACGGTTTCAAGCAGCATCTGCACTTCGTCCTGTGCTTCGATTCTGGTTTTAGGATGCAGGCAGTTATCGCAGCTATGGCAATTATCCTGCTCATATCCTTCGCCGAAATAGTGGAGCAACACGCGGCGGCGGCATACTGAAGTTTCAGCATAGCCTACCGTCTCCAACAGCAGCTGCTTTCCTATTTCCTGTTCGGCAACAGGCTTGCCTTTCATAAACTTTTCCAGCTTTTCAATATCCTTGTAGCTGTAAAAAGTCACACAGCGTCCTTCTCTTCCGTCTCTTCCGGCTCTTCCGGTTTCCTGGTAATAGCCTTCGAGGCTTTTGGGAATATCGTGGTGTATCACAAACCTGACATCCGGTTTGTCGATACCCATTCCAAAGGCAATTGTGGCGACAATAACATCCACCTTTTCCATCAGAAACATATCCTGATGTTTGGCGCGGGCGCCTGCATCAAGTCCGGCGTGATAAGGTGCAGCTTTTATTCCGTTTACATTTAACGTTTGTGCAACCTCTTCAACTTTTTTACGACTCAGGCAGTATACAATTCCGGATTTGCCCTGGTGGTTTTTGATATATTTAATAATCTCTTTAAGGACATCCACTTTAGGCCGTACCTCATAATACAGATTTGGCCGGTTAAAGGATGATTTAAAAATTGTCGCGTTCAGCATGTTCAGATTTTTCTGAATATCCTGCTGTACTTTTTCGGTGGCTGTTGCGGTCAGGGCAATAATTGGAAGTTTACCGATTTGTTCGATGATAGGACGAAGCCGGCGGTATTCGGGTCTGAAATCATGACCCCATTCCGAAATACAATGTGCCTCATCAATAGCAAAAAAGGAAATTTTTATTTCCTTCAGAAAAGCAACGTTCTCATCTTTTGTAAGCGACTCCGGCGCCACATAAAGCAACTTTGTCTTACCGCTTACAATATCTTTTTTTACCTGTGCTGTTTCGGCTTTGTTAAGTGATGAATTAAGAAAATGTGCAATTCCTTCTTCGGTCCCGAATCCTCTGATCGAGTCCACCTGGTTTTTCATCAGGGCAATAAGGGGGGAAATTACAATTGCAGTCCCTTTGCTAAGCAATGCGGGCAATTGGTAACACATCGACTTTCCGCCTCCCGTGGGCATGATAACAAAGGTATCTTTGCCATCCAGTACATTCTTAATTATGGCTTCCTGGTCACCTTTAAAAGCCTCATAGCCGAAAAATTTTTGGAGACTGGACTGCAGAAAACTCTCTTCAACAAGCATGCTCATTCAACTCTGTGTTATTATTTGGTATTTTTGTCGTATAAATATATAAACAAATAAACGGAAATACAATCCGAAAATTTTTTTATTTTGAAATCAGATCAGGAAATATCTCAAATCGCCCGTCGGACTCTGGCAATAGAAGCCGAATCCATAACCGGCCTGGAAGCGCTGGTGGATAAGGATTTTATTGAGGCCGCAAAAGTAATACATTTTTCTCAAGGAAGGGTGGTAGTAACAGGAATAGGGAAGAGCGCAATTATTGCCCAAAAAATTGTGGCAACCTTTAACTCAACCGGAACGCCTGCCATTTTTATGCATGCAGCCGACGCCATTCACGGCGATCTCGGGATCATTCAGTCGAATGATGTGGTTATTTGTATTTCCAAAAGTGGTAACACTCCTGAAATCAAGGTGCTGGTACCACTTATAAAAGCCGGTAACAACAAGCTCATCGGAATGGCAGGCGATACAAAGTCATACCTGGCCACCCATTCCGACTTTGTGCTTAACACAACAGTTGAAAAAGAGGCTTGTCCCAACAACCTGGCTCCTACCAGCAGCACCGCAGCCCAGATGGCAATGGGTGACGCGCTTGCAGTATGCCTGCTTGAATGCCGCGGATTTACCAGCAACGACTTTGCGCGTTTCCACCCCGGCGGAGCTCTCGGCAAAAGGTTGTATTTAAAGGTATCGGACATTTATCCGAATAATCCTTCACCTTCGGTAGGGCCGGACGACAGCCTTGCTACCGTAATTTATGAAATTTCTGCCAAACGGCTTGGTGCTACTGCCGTGCTGAGCGACGGGAAACTTGCCGGTATTATTACCGACGGAGACCTCAGGAGAATGATGGAGAAAGGAGGAAACTTCGACTCCGTTAAGGCTGCTGATATTATGACCCGTTTACCCAAAGCCATCCCTCCCGGGATGATGGCCGTGGAGGCATTACAGCTCATGAAACAGCACAATATTACACAGCTCGTTGTTGCCGAATCAGGAACGTATTATGGTTTTGTACACCTGCATGATCTTTTAAAAGAGGGAATTTTATGAGCTTTCCAAACGGCCTGAGCAGGGTTTGGGAGGGTTCTTTCAGGATTTTTAAGCTAAACCCCCGTTTCGGGAAATTAATTGCATCCTGTCTGCATATTAAAAGCGAACTTTGCTCCCTTCCTGTCGAATTTAATGCTGTAAAAAATGTTCCTGAGAAGAGGTAAGGATCCCAATTCCGAAATGCATTTCCTCGATCATCTGGAGGCATTGCGGTGGCACCTGGTCCGCTCGGCTATTGCAATTGTAGCGTTTGCCTTGCTGGCATTTGTGAATAAGGAAATTCTGTTTGATAAAATAATTCTGGGCTCAAAGAGCCCCGATTTCCTTACTTACAGGGTGATGTGCTATCTGGGCAATCGGTTCGGAATAGATATGTGTATCAAGGAATTGCCTTTTACCCTTATCAATATCGATCTCTCGGGGCAGTTTACCACACATATATATGTGGCATTTATGGCAGGGTTTATTATGGCGTTTCCCTATTTTTTATGGGAAATCTGGAGGTTCATTAAACCGGCACTCAAACCAAAAGAGAAGAAATACTCACGCGGAATGGTATTTTTCAGTTCGGTGCTTTTTCTCTCGGGAGTGGCATTCGGATACTTTGTTATCAGTCCCCTTTCCATTAACTTTTTAGGCAGCTATCAGGTCAGCCCCATGGTTGCCAATCAAATTTCGCTCGATTCATTTATTTCTTCGGTAACCATCCTCACCCTGGCCACCGGTGTAGTGTTCGAGATGCCGATAGTTATCTACTTTTTATCCCGGATAGGACTGGTTACACCGTTGTTTTTAAGAACGTACCGCAAACATGCCATGGTGGTAATCCTGATTGTAGCAGCCTTTATTACCCCTTCGCCTGATGTTTCAAGTCAGATACTGGTGGCATTGCCCCTGTTTTTGCTCTATGAAATCAGCATCTGGGTCTCGGCTCTGGTCGAAAAGCAGAAGAAAAAAGAAGCTGAAGCCTGATGCACACAGCCATTTGACTGTTCCGGTATCGCTACTCACACCGCCAATCATTTTATAGTAAATTTGCAGGTATAACCGGTATTTATGGAACAAAGCCCCGAGGCATTTAATGCCTACAGATCGAAAATGAACGAAAAAATACTTTCGTCCGGAAATCTGGTCATTAAACGGCTTTTTAACCTTGATTCAAATACCTACGTGGAGGGTGCATTGCCGGTGAAAACCAAGGAAATGCTCGGACTGATAGCATCCATGGTGTTGCGTTGTGACGACTGTGTGCGGTATCATCTTGAAAAATGCAAAGAAAACGGGGTTACGGGCGAAGAACTTTATGAAGTGTTTGCCGTTGCTAATATTGTTGGCGGAACTATTGTTATACCTCATCTCAGAAGAGCCGTCGAATTCTGGGAACAGCTTGAAACTTAAATTGGACTACACCGTTTTTATCCTATGCGCCGGCGCTTTCTGAGTCTTTTTACACCCCGATCAATCCGGTTTGCTGCAATTGCTATTGTTGCAATTCAGGGTACGGCCCTCGGTCAGAGCACTACTGTTTCGGGTAAAGTGACCGATAAACTTACCGGTGAGCCTATCCCCTTTGCCAATGTCGCATTTAAAGGTACCCTTATCGGAACACAAACGGACTTCGATGGCAATTACCATATCACTACCGAAAAACCAACCGATTCGCTGACCGCTTCCTTTGTCGGCTACACTAAAGTGTCGTTGCCGGTTAAACGCGGTAAAGTTCAAACCATCAATTTTCTTCTTAAAGTTAATCAGGTTGCCCTTGGCGAGGTGGAAGTGTTTGCAGGTGAAAATCCGGCGAATATCATTTTGAGAAAAATTATAGAAAACAAAGACAAGAATGACAAGGAGCGTCTCGACTCCTACCAATATGAAGTGTACAACAAAATGGAGTTTGATATGACGGATATTCCTCCTGATTTCCGGAATAAAAAACTGATTAAACCCTTTGCCTTTATATTTGATAATATAGACTCTTCTGTTTCAAACAGCAAACCGTTCCTTCCGTTTTTTATAACTGAAAATTTATCTGATGTAAGCTACAGAAGAAATCCCAGGGCCAGAAAAGAGGTAATAAAAGCAAGTAAAATCAGCGGACTGGAAAATGAATCGGTAACACAGTTTTTGGGCGATATGTATCAGAACATCGATATCTATAATAACTACGTTGACATTTTTAGTAAGAGCTTTGTAAGTCCGATTTCAAATTTAGGGATGGTGTATTATAAATATTACCTCCTCGATTCTGCTTTTATCGGGAATCAATGGTGCTATAAACTTAAATTTAAACCGCGCCGTAAACAGGAACTTACTTTCATTGGAGAATTCTGGGTTCACGACACCACTTTTGCCATCAAAAAAATAGACATGCGGGTGGTGGATGATGCCAACATTAATTTTGTGAAAGACCTGGCTGTTGTAAAGGAATACGAACGTGTGGAGGATAAATACTGGATGATGTCGAAAGAATTGCTGGTAGTTGATTTTGCCGCCCGTAAGGATGGAATTGGTTTTATAGGACGGAAATCGACATCCTATAAAAATTTTGTGATCAACCGGGAGATACCTCAGTCGACCTTTGATGGCGCACAGGATATTGTTGTACTCGACAGTGCCAATAATAAGCCCGATAGTTTTTGGTATGAATCGAGGCACGATTCGCTCACCGACAGGGAGCGAAAGATATACCACATGGTTGATACCATTAAAACATTGCCGGCCTTTAAGACCTATGTGGATATTGTGACCTTATTTTTTACGGGATACAAGCAGTTCGGGAATATTGAACTGGGTCCATATTATACTTTTTTCAGTTTCAATCAGATTGAAGGAGGCAGGTTCAGGGTAGGGGGAAGAACGAGTCCGCTGTTCAGCGACAGGCTTCGGCTCGAAGGATATCTGGCCTATGGTACCACTGACGAGAAGTTTAAATATTCGGCAGGGTTCAGGTATTTTCTGAATAAAAAACCGCGCGAAGCAATTGGGGCGTTGTATAAAAATGATGTGTTTCAGCTCGGGCAGAGTGAAAACGCTTTTCAGGATGATAATATTCTCTCTTCCATATTCAGACGAAATCCGGCAACAAAACTGACGCAGGCTGAATTCTACCGAATTTACTATGAGCGGGAATGGCTGTCGGGATATTCGCACAGGATAAACATTGATCATGCTTTTGCCAAACCACTCGGTACGCTTGACTACAGTTATTATACCGATGAGGAGCATTCTGCAATTAAGAATTCGATCAACACAACTGAAATTTCGTTTATCACCCGTTTTGCCTATCGCGAAAAATTTGTTGAGGGTAAATCGGGGCGCATCAGTCTTGGCAGCGATTATCCTATTACCCAGCTCATTTATACAGTAGGTTTCAAAGGAGTGTTGGGAAGTGATTTCACCTATCATAAACTCATCGGCAAAATTGATGATATTGTAAAGCTGCCTCCTTTTGGTCATAGTTATATTGCTGTTGAGGCCGGAAAAACATGGGGACAGGTGCCCTATCCGTTATTAAATGTGCACAAGGGAAACGAATCCTATTTTTATGATTATGCAGCTTTCAACCTGATGAATTATTATGAATTTGTGAGCGATCAATATGCATCCTTATCCGTAACACATCACTTTGAAGGGTTCTTCCTTGACAAAGTACCCCTGATGCGGAAACTGAAATGGCGCGAGGTTGCGACATTAAAAGCGGCTTACGGCAGTTTCTCTCAAAAAAATCTTGATATTTTAGTTGATCCCAACGCGTTCAGCACCCTTTCGGCGCGCCCTTACGGTGAGGTCGGATTCGGAGTTGAAAATATTTTCAAGATTCTGCGTTTCGATTTTATATACCGCCTTACCTACCTCGACAATCCTGATATTGCCAAATTTGGAATCAGGGGATCGCTTCAGCTTGCTTTCTGATTGCCCGAATGGGTTATATTTGCAGCAGTATTAAATTTTAACGCAACTTCTAATTGAAACTCTGGTCCGAAAATCTGGTTAAGCGCTACAAAAACCGCACAGTAGTGGATCATGTTTCAATTCACGTTGAACGTGGGGAGATTGTTGGTCTGCTTGGACCCAACGGTGCGGGTAAAACAACTTCATTTTATATGATTGTTGGTCTGATACGGCCGAATGAGGGAAGAATTTTTCTGGATCAAAAAGAAATCACCGGAGAGCCTATGTATAAGAGGGCTCAGATGGGAATTGGCTATCTGGCACAGGAGGCATCGGTATTCAGGAAGCTGAGTGTGGAAGATAATATCAAAGCTGTTCTTGAAATGACGGCATTCAGTAAAAAAGAGCAGGCTGATCGTTTGGAAATGCTGCTGGATGAATTCGGATTACAGCGCATACGGAAAAGCAGGGGTGATTTTTTATCCGGAGGTGAACGGCGCCGGACCGAAATAGCGCGTGCCCTTGCCGTGGATCCGAAATTTATTCTGTTAGATGAACCTTTTGCGGGTGTTGACCCGATTGCCGTTGAGGATATTCAGGCTATTGTGGCAAAGCTGAAAGATAAAAACATAGGAATTCTGATCACCGATCACAATGTACACGAGACGCTTCGTATAACGGATCGTGCCTATTTGTTATTTGAAGGAAGGATTCTGAAAGAAGGTTCGGCGCATGATCTGGCCGAAGACGAACAGGTACGAAGAGTATACCTGGGTCAGAATTTCGAGCTGCGCAAATAAGAGGCGCTGCTTCTTGGTTTATTCAGCCTTGCTTAACTCAAATTCATAAAATTCCATAATCGGGTTGGCAAGCAGTTTTTTGCATGCCGATTCCACCTTATCGCGGGCTGCGGCCTCATCAGCGGCATCCACCTCAAGTGTTATATGTTTTCCGATTCTCACATTTCCGATCTCCGAAAGATTCAGGTTTTTCATGGAATGTGTAACAGCCTTCCCCTGTGGGTCGAGCAAAGCTTTCAAAGGCATCACCTTAATGCTGGCAGCAAATTTCATTGAATAATGTTTTTCAGGATGGTTCCGCTGATTGCGGTTTTCCAAGCGACAAAGTTATGTATAATACAATTATCAGCGGCACACCTGTTACTCCCATAAAGAGCACCAGCAGAAGTGCCGCGGCCATGAGAACATATTGTTTGAGGTTGTCGCGCAGTCCGAATTTTTTGAACTTGAGGGCAATCATCGGCAGCTCAGAGACCAGCAGCCAGCATAAAATCAGGCTGATGCCTGCTAAAATCCAGGTGTTGTTTAAAACCGGCGTTAGAGCAAAGCGGTCGTGTTCCAGCGCGAGTGCCAGCCCTGCAATAAAAATGGTGCTGGCCGGAGTAGGCAGGCCGATGAATCCGTCGTTTTGCCGGGTATCGAGGTTAAATTTGGCCAGCCGCAATGCCGAAAATACTGTTATGAGCAAGGGAAATGCTGATATCACCTCCTTTTTAAGCGAATTTTCGACCATCATAAAAGGATAGCTGTTTTGAAACAAATGCTGCATAATGAGTCCGGGCAGCAGCCCGAATGTAACCATGTCGGCCAGTGAATCCAATTGCTTTCCAATGGGCGATTGGGCATTTAAAAGCCTGGCAATGAAGCCATCAAGAAAATCAAAGAGGAGTGAAGCAACAATGGTAAGAGCGCAGTAATCAATGGATCCATGCAACAAAAAAACAATCCCGAGACTTCCTGAAACCAGGTTTAAACAGGTAATGAAATTGGGTAAATGTGCCTGCAAACCACGTTTCATTGTGCAAAGGTAAAGTTTTGGTCAGGAATGGGTAAGTTGTTAGAAAAACTATTGAAAATTAGTGCTTTAGAGTAAAGAATTTCTTGATTTTTATAATTAATTTTGTTTAGGTTAAACCAATCGCAAAAAAGGCAGGTATAAAGAAGCTTTAAAGTCGAATACTTAACCTGCATCTTTACCGTTTTGGTGAGATCAACAACCTGAACCTGATTATGAAACTTAGGGCCCCCCTCTTTGCAGCTTTATTGATTACAGAATGTGCATTTGCCCAGGCGCCAAAATACAGCAATGAATTTTTATCGATCGGTGTAGGAGCCCGCGGACTGGGAATGTCAGGTGCGCAAGTGGCTTCTGTAAACGACATCACTTCGGGTTACTGGAATCCGGCGGGGTTGACTCTTGGGAAGGGTGATCTCCAATTGGGATTGATGCACGCGGAATATTTTGCGGGAATTGCCAAATACGACTATGCCGCAATTGCAGCGCCTGTTGACGAGACACGCACCATTGGTTTTTCGTTTATCCGATTTGCAATTGATGACATCATTGATTCAACCGAATTGCTCGATGCAGATGGTAATATTGATTACGACCGGCTGAAAAGTTTTTCGGCCGCCGACTATGCATTCCTTTTTTCGTATGCTAAAAAAACCGGTATCGAGGGTCTGCGTTACGGAGGCAATATTAAAGTGGTACATCGGAAAGTCGGATCGTTTGCTACCGCATGGGGATTTGGCTTGGATGCCGGAATACAATATGAAAAAGGGAAATGGAAATTTGGTGCAATGGGGAAGGATATCACCTCAACATTTAATGCATGGAGTTACAATACATCTCAGCTGGAAGCGGTTTTTCAGCAAACCAACAACGAAATTCCTGAAAACGGACTTGAGGTAACACTTCCGAAACTGATTCTTGGAGCATCCTATAAAACCAATCTTCACGATAAAATTACTATTGAACCTGAACTGGATGTTGATGTTACATTTGACGGACAACGGAATGTAGTCATTTCTTCCGATCCGGTGAGCTTTGATCCCCATCTCGGGATTGAATTCGGATATGCCGACATGATTTTCCTTCGTGGTGGTGTAGGCAATGTCCAGAAAGTGAAAGATATTGATGGCGGAACCAGTACATCTGTTCAGCCGAACCTGGGTGTTGGTGTGAAAATAAAAAATGTTTCTATTGATTATGCGCTCACAAATCTGGGTAGCGTTGGTGAAACACTCTACTCAAACATTTTTTCCATCCGCATACAGCTCTTTAAAAAACCTAAATGAGTAAACTTTACAGAATAGTAGTTGGATTACTTTTTTTGTTGCCCTGGGCCGGTTTGCAAGCACAGCCTTACGGTAACGAGTGGATAAATTTTTCTACCAATCAGCCCTATTCCAATCAGCAATATTTTAAAATCAGTGTCTGGAAAACGGGCGTTTACCGGATTACCTATAACGATCTGGTTGCGGCTTCGTTTCCAATGCCGTTTAACCCAAAACAGTTGCAGCTGTTTTATCAGGGGAAAGAACAGTATATCAGAGTCGAAGGCGAATCCGACGGAACATTTGACCCTGCCGATTACATCGAATTTTACGGATATAAAAATGATGGTTCATTCGACTATAGAATGTATCAGGATTCATCACACTTGCTGAACGACAGATTCAGCTTAATTACCGATACTGCAGCTTTCTTCTTAACCGTAAATTCCAACCCATTTATTGTCAACAAGCGTATCCTTCAGGAGACTGATGTAAATTATCTGGGGTATACACCCGCGCCGTGGCATATGCGGGAGTCATCCGAATCCTACAGCAATGGTTATAATGCCTATAGTTACATCAAGGTTGTTGACCCGTCGTATGATGAGGGGGAGGGATTCACAAGTGAACTGGAAGGCGGTGCTTTTACCAAACCCGATCCGTCACTTTCTCCGCCGCTTAAAGTACCAAATGTGAGCACCGATCCCGGAGCTCCCGTTGGTGTTGCAAGTACTATTGTGATGGGCGCCAATAACGACGGTAATCCTAACCACATAATAAATGTAAACGTAAACGGAGCTACCGCATCCGCAACTTTTGGCGCATATGCTGTAAATCGTTTCACCATTCCTTTCAGCTCCAATACTGCAATACAGGGAGGAACAGCTACGTTCACTTTTACTCCCGGTGGAACTGCTTACAATCAAAACACAGTGCCTTTCATAAGCATTGTTTATCCGCACTCCAATTCTTTCGCCGGCGAAAACAGTAATCTATACAATTATCAAATACCTGCAGCCATTTCAGGTGCTCCTAAAACGTATCTCAACTTTTCATCTCTCAATATGAATAATCCCCGGTTGTATATGCTCGCCGGCGATACGCTGAAACAAATTGCGGTTACATATGCGGGTTCCAGTCTGCAGGCACTTCTGCCAACTTACGGAGCGGAAACCAAATGCATGATGACCGATACCGTTTATACTTTTCCGGCCGGTCAAATGCGCATCGAACCCATCACCACCGACCCGGTTCGTTTTGCCAGGTTTATCAATTACCAATTCATCAATCAGGGTCAGTATATTATTATTACACACCATTCGCTAATGGCAAAAGCAACTGATTATGCCAATTACCGCAGCTCGACCGGATTTAATACCCTGTTGGTTGATGTGGACGAATTGTATAATCAATTTGCTTACGGAATTCAGAAACATCCGCTTTCTATCCGTAATTTCTGCGACTTTGCACTCGATACCTTTAGTGTAAAACCACAATACCTGTTCTTAATGGGTAAGTCGGTTGTCTCCACTTCCACCCGTGTAACATCCACAACACCCCAAAGCGTTGCCGATAACTGGAACATAAATCTGGTGCCTACCTATGGTTACCCTCCTTCGGATTTATTATTTACAAGCGCACTCAACGATACTATATTCAGGCCGGCGATAGCGGTAGGGCGGCTGTCGGCTCAAATTCCCGATGATGTTCAGTCGTACCTGGATAAAATAACCGTTCACGATAACCTCCAGCAGCAGCCTCCGCAGTCGTGGATGAAACAAATTCTGCATTTCGGAGGCGGAAATAGTCCGAGTCAGGTTGTTGCTATCCACAACATTCTTCAGGGGTTTGCC
>DASUFP010000124.1:0-10635 GCA_036274495.1 Bacteroidia bacterium | reverse complement strand
TAATCATAATTAAAATCAATAACTTTTTTTCCGGATGCAGAAATCAATCCGGCACGTTGTTTCATATACACAACAAAATGATTGTTTTTTGCTTCAAGAATACCATCGTAACGAATCGGTATAACGGCTTTTATTCCTGTCCGGTCAGTCACACCCCATTTACCGTTTAATTTGACGGCAAACAAAGTTGAATCGGTAAGGAGGGCCATTTCCTGAAAACGGAAGGGTACAATTTTTTTGCCCATCAGATCAATTACACCATACTTGCCATTGCTTCTGATGATTGCACGGTCGTTGATAAATCCCGAACGTTCCATAAGATCAGGAGGAATGTCGTAAATCAACGGAATAATTACATGGCCGGTTGTATCGATGTACCCGGCTTTTTTGTTTGCAACTACCACTGCTCTCCCTGATGCAAATAAGCCAATGTCGTCGTAAATCGGAGAGACAACTATTTGCGACTGTTTATTTACCATTCCCCATTTGTCACCCAACCTTACCCTGGCTACTCCGTTTCTAAAATTTTCAACCGCATCGTATTCAAAAGGAACCACCACCGAACCGGCAGTATTAATAATTCCATACTTTCCGTTTAACATACAAACGGCAGTGCCGTCGCTGAAAGCTCCCGCTGTTTCATAAATAAAGGGGATAACTGTTTTACCATTTTTATCAATAAAACCGAACACTCCTGATTTGGATGCCGCTGCAAGTCCTTCTTCATAGTCACTGATTTCATCATAACTAAGCGGGATTAACATTTTGCCATTTCGATCTATCACTCCAGAAATTCCCGATTCGGTTACAATGGCAACATTATTATGAAAGGGTTCCGCTTCATTATAAAATGCCGGGATTATTTCGTCACCTGATTTTGAAATATAACCTGCCTTATTGTTTTTATAAATGAGGCAGAGCCCTTCTGAAAATTCTCCTACCCCTTCATAAATCGGCTGAACTTTTATTTCACCGGAACTATTGATAAATCCATACAAGCCATCTTTTCGAATTGGAAGCATCCTGGTGGCAGAAAGGACAAAGTCTTCCATCAGCCTATCCTGATATGGATAATCGGGAAACTGTTCCTTGAAGCGGATAAACGAGTCGTCACTGTAATCCGACATAAACAAATCATAGATACGGCTCCATGCATGCTCAACAAATGCGCTTTCGGGATGCTTTACAATAAAATCGTGGTACTCTTTTACGGTCCCCTCTTTACCAATACTTATTTTGTACATGGCCTCATCGGCCTCTTTCCGGTACGGGCTGTTAGGATACATCACCAAAAACGACTCATATTCCTCAAGAGACCCTCCGGCAGTCATCTCCTGATATAAAACACGTTCATATAATGAGGTCGCTTCGGAATGGAGATATGATTCGGGATAGGTATCGGCAAACCACTTGATCAGTACAGGATCATTGCTCCCTTTTACCTGGACAAATAAAACACTGTCTCTCGATCTGATTGCCTGGTCCTGAAAGCGAGAAGCGGGATAATAATCAATAAAGTGATTGTATGCAGTGGTATCTCCCTTCTTCTTCGACAGATTGAATGCGTTTTCTTCTATTGCGTCGGCTTGTTTTAAGATGGTCGACTGATCAATGTTGTAAGTAACAAGCAATGAGAGCTCCTTTTTGCCGGATAATGCATACGCGTCCCTGGATGCGAGGATATAGAAATAGGCACTATCAACATTAAAAAAGGGATTATCGTTACGGTTATAAATTAAACTCAAACCATAACCGCTGATGCAGGGATATTTGGAGAAGGAATTGTTAAAATAATTACGGGCATTGAAATAATCGAACATTTGAAGTGCCGAAAATGCTTTGTCAACCTTACCCGCATAAGTATGGTTTGCACTACAACAGAAAAGCAGCAAAAACACTCCTTTGAGCAATCGGCCTGAATATCCCGAAATAGGAATCATACCAAAAACCATTTAATAACTGAACCGGAACCGTACAACGTCGCAAGCATGCAACCTCCAAACAAAGCAGGTATTACTGGCAGAAATTTACGCTGTGTTAAATGAATCATTTATGAATAGTTAAAAAACCGGTTGTTGTCCTTTTCAAAAGTACAAAGTTCACATACAATTGGCGGCCTGTTATAGTCCGAATTATCAACCTTTGGCAGGCAAAGCGGAACCTGTCCAGATAAAGGTCCCTTCCGAAGCATTAATATTCGGCACAGCACCTTTAAAAATACCAAATACAGCCGATCCGCTTCCGCTCATAGCTACGTAAACAGCACCCGCCTCTTTAATCGTTTCTATTAAGGTGTCTATTTCAGGATAGCGTTTGCGAGCCCATTTCTCAAAATCATTTATCACTGTGTCCTGCCATAAAGCGATCTCCTCTCCAAGCATTTTTTCAGGACTCAGCTCATGCATTACAGGAGTTACGGAGGTGTACGCCTCAGCTGTTGATACAGCAACAAGCGGTTTGGCAATGCAAATGGTATACGACGCAAGATCCAGCTTAAATGGCACAAGTATTTCACCTCTTCCGGATGCTATGGCCGGCCGGTTCCTTATAAAAAAGGGGCAATCGCTTCCAAGTGCTGAAGCCATTTCCTCTAAATGGGAATCACCGGCCCTGTTACCTGTTAGTTTATTGAGTAAAAGGAGTACGTTTGCCGCGTCTGATGAACCACCCCCAAGGCCGGCACCATGGGGAATAATTTTATGAAGATGCATTTCAATTTTTTCCGGAAATGGCATTTCACTAATAAATAACCTCGCGGCTTTGATGCATAAGTTGGTCTCAGGAAGCCCATTTATCGGAATTCCAGTGCTGTAGAATACGATTTTTTCATCGGCGAAAGCCGGTACCAAACCCGCGTCTTCAAGGGGTTTCCAGGAGACAGGACGGAGTATAATTTCCAGCACATCGCTTATTGCTACAGGAACCATTACCGACCGGACCTCATGGTACCCGTCGGGACGTTTGCGGAGCACCTGTAAACCCAGGTTGATTTTTGCATTCGGAAAAGTGATCATAACCCTCTTACTATCAGGCGAAAATAAGCATTACATGCGACTCCTGCCGGGACGCCCGAATTACTTGTATATTTGTGAACAAATACATCATTTTCATGAGTCACCTCGACTTCGAAAAGCCACTCGATGAGCTCAGGGAGCAGCTGGATAAAGCCCGGCAAATTGCTGATAAAGGAAAAGTTAACGCTTCGGAACTGATTGCTGAAATTGAAAAAAAGATTGAAAATACCCGCAAAGAGATATTCAGCAACTTAACTCCCTGGCAACGGGTACAGCTAAGCAGGCATCCTGAAAGACCTTATGCACTTGACTATATCCGATCGGTAACCGACAACAACTTTATTGAGTTGTTTGGCGATCGTGGGGTTAAAGACGACAAGGCCATGATAGGCGGTTTTGGATCCATTGATGGTCAGACTATTATGTTTGTCGGGCAGCAAAAAGGATCGAACACCAAATTAAGGCAGTACCGGAATTTTGGCATGCCAAACCCCGAAGGCTATCGAAAAGCCTTGCGGCTGATGAAACTTGCCGAAAAGTTCAATAAACCCATTATCACCTTTATCGATACTCCCGGTGCATTTCCAGGACTCGAAGCCGAAGAAAGGGGTCAGGGTGAGGCCATTGCAAGAAATCTCTATGAGATGTCGATCCTGAAAGTGCCGGTTATCTGTATTATCATCGGTGAAGGCGCTTCGGGCGGTGCCTTGGGTATTGGCATCGGTGACAAAGTATACATGCTTGAAAACACCTGGTATTCAGTAATCTCTCCTGAATCCTGTTCGTCCATTCTATGGCGCAACTGGGACAACAAAGAAAAGGCCGCCGATGCGCTTAAACTTACGGCTATAGATATGCAGGAGTTGAAACTGGTTGATGGCATTATAAAAGAACCTATGGGAGGGGCTCACACTAATCCCGAAAAAATGTTTCAGACCGTAAAGGCTGAAATCCTTAAAACATTACCTAAACTCATGGAAATGGAGCCCGATAAGCGTGTTGCAAAACGCATCGCTAAATTCTGTTCCATGGGGGTCTTTTCTGAAGGCTAACCCATTCAGACAATTTTAAGGTGCGCCCTGCGCACTGTTCATAAATTTATAGCGTTGTTACAGACGGTAAGGACCCGTCTTCTGGTTAATTTTGAACTATGAGCGAATCACAAGGATCGATAGGAACACGAAAAAGAACTGCAGGCAAACAGGCCGTTGCCACCAATTCCACTTTACAAATGGGTAAACTGCCTCCGCAGGCAGTGGATGTTGAAGAGGCGGTGCTGGGTGCGCTGATGCTTGAAAAAGACGCGCTCACAGCAGTAATCGATATTTTAAAACCGGAGTGTTTTTATAAAGATGCTCACCAGGAAATATTTACAATCATCCAGCAGTTGTTTCAGCGTTCTGAAACAATCGATATTTTAACGGTAACCCATGCATTAAAGAAAGCAGGCAAACTCGATATTATAGGAGGTGCCTATTACATTAGTCAGCTTACTCAACGGATAGCATCTGCTGCAAATGTTGAATTCCATGCACGAATCATCCTACAGAAATTTATCCAAAGGGAGCTGATCCGTATTTCCGGTGAAACCATCAGGGATGCCTATGAGGATGCTACCGATGTGTTAACACTTCTTGACAATGCAGAGAAAAATCTGTTTGCTGTCGCCGAAGGTAACCTGAGAAGAAATTTTGAAGGTGTACCTGCAATCCTGAAGAAAGCCGTTTCAGAAATAGAGGCGGCAAGCCAGAAATCTGACGGACTTACCGGGGTACCGAGTGGATTTACCGAACTGGATCGGGTAACCAACGGATGGCAAAAATCCGATCTGATTATTATCGCCGCTCGTCCCGGTATGGGTAAAACGGCTTTTGTATTGTCAATGGCACGAAATGCCGCGGTTATGTTTAACAAACCGGTTGCATTTTTCAGTCTGGAGATGTCTTCGTTACAGCTTGTAAACAGGCTCATTTCAAGTGAAGCTGAGATTCCATCCGATAAAATAAGAAAAGGGCAGTTGCAGCAGTACGAGTGGGAACAGCTAAATTCAAAAATCAAACCTCTTACACAGGCACCCATTTACATAGATGATACCCCTGCCCTATCAATTTTTGAATTTCGGGCAAAGTGCAGAAGACTGGTTGCGGAAAAAAAGGTAGAATGCATCATCATCGATTACCTGCAGCTGATGGTTGCCGGAACCGATAACCGTACAGGAAACAGGGAGCAGGAAATCAGTTTAATATCTCGGTCACTCAAAGCAGTCGCTAAAGAGTTAAGCGTTCCCGTAATAGCATTGTCGCAGTTAAGCCGGGCGGTAGAAACAAGGGGTAGTTCCAAGAAGCCTCAACTCTCCGATTTACGTGAATCAGGTGCTATTGAACAGGACGCTGATATGGTAATGTTTATTTATCGTCCCGAGTACTATGGTTTAAGTGAAGATGAAAATGCCAATTCAACTCTTGGCATGGCCGAGGTAAACGTTGCCAAAAACCGTAACGGAGCTTTACGTGATATCCGTTTGAAATTTATCAGTCACTTTACAAAGTTCGTTGATCCCGATGACTTCGAATTCCGTGACGAGAGCCCTCTTGCTATCAGCAATTCATTCGAACCCGACAGAGTTACCCGAGGTTCGAGGATTAACGATATGGGTGATGATTCGGGAATGCCGTTTTAGAGAATGATGAGAATGGGGAGAATGGAGAGAATGGGGAGAATGGAGAGAATGGAGAGAATGGAGAGAATGGGGAGAATGAGGAGAATGGGGAGAATGGGGAGAATGATGAGAATGGGGAGAATGGAGAGAATGGAGAGAATGATGAGAATGGGGAGAATGGGGAGAATGGGGAGAATGGGGTCTAATTGAATTATAATGCCATGATTAAAAGAATTCTTTTGTTTTTGATTACCATGGCTGCAGTTTTCAGATTGCAGGCTTCGCAGTTGCTCATTCCTATGGATGAGACTCAGAAAAACCATCTTAAAGCTTACGGTATCGCATACTGGGAATTGAGTGTGCAAGGGCTGGAAGTTGAATGGCTGTTGAATTACCGGGGCGGCAGTTTTATGTTTATTTACAGCAAGAGTCTCGAAAAAGAGTGCACCATTCGTGGTGTAAGTTATCAGGTTATTGCAGATGTTCAGGCTGAGCAAATCAGAGCAGAAATTGCGGATCCGGGTGTAAACATGGAGATCGTAAAACTGGAAAAAGCGCCCAAAATTGCAGTCTATTCCCCCAAGAATAAATTGCCATGGGACGATGCGGTAACCCTGGCCATGACGTATGCCGAAATTCCATACGATGTAATTTACGATGAGGAGATCATCCAGGGTAAATTACCTCTTTACGACTGGCTTCATTTGCATCATGAGGATTTCACCGGCCAATACGGAAAATTTTATGCGATGTACCGAAATGCCGCATGGTACCAGGAACAGGTACGGACCATGGAAACTATGGCCCACAATCTGGGATTCAGTAAGGTCTCACAATTAAAACTGGCGGTTGCAGAGAAAATACGGGACTTTACAGCAGGCGGAGGATTTCTTTTTACCATGTGTTCAGGAACCGACTCGTATGATATCGCACTTGCTGCGGCGGGATTAGATATTTGTGAAAAGATGTATGATGGTGACGGTACTACTCCCGATTATAATTCAAAACTCGATTATTCTCAATGTTTCGCTTTTCAGAACTTTAAACTAAGTACCAATCCGATGGAGTACGAGTTTTCAAATATTGATATTAAACAGCCCCGCCGTGTGCCGCGTGACCAGGACTTTTTTACGCTTTTTGATTTTTCAGCAAAATGGGACATTGTTCCGACCATGTTATGCCAGGATCACGAGCAGGTTATTATGGGCTTTATGGGACAAACAACCGCATTTAATAAAGATGTAATCAAGCCGAATGTAATTATCATGGGTGAAAATAAAGCTGCCAACGAAGCCAAGTACATTCATGGAGAATACGGAAAAGGAACCTGGACTTTTTATGGCGGCCACGATCCCGAGGATTACCAGCATTTGGTTGGTGACCCTCCTACTGACTTGTCACTTCATCCCAATTCACCCGGCTACCGGTTAATCCTTAACAACGTTCTGTTTCCTGCTGCCAGAAAGAAGAAGCAGAAGACGTAATAATTTAATTGGTGGCTTACCTCACTCAGCACTGCAGTGATGTTATTCCAAGCGGAAATAAAAATTATACTTGTGAACTTGAATCGGGTCACATTTTGTGAAGTAGCGAACGGCAAGTTATACTCCACTCATAACGCCCTGTAATCATGGATTTTTACCGGCATGGGAGTTGCGCTAAGCTATCTCAATTAAAGCGACACGGTTGAGGGGAAATCAATGCTGCTAAATGCAGTGAAAACGGCAGCATTTCATCTATGCCGAAAGGCATTCATTCTTTAAAGAGAACTCAAAAGTCAGTCCACCAGGTTCCACACCACTCCAAACTTGAACGCTCTTCCTGTCATTGGATAATGATACGCAGCGTAATAGTCGCGTGTAGAAAAACCGGAATTCAGGTGTTCAATTTTGATGAAGAGTATTGCAGTGCCCAGCCCCATATTCACATAGAGATCGATAAAAGGATAATCTCCTGTTTTCTTTTGATCCTGCACATAAAAATTGCCTGTTGCCGGCATATAACCCTGAACAAACGATTTTGAAGCCATACTCACATCAGCGCCTGCGCAAAAGTTGAGCGCCTTTTTAAAAAACCGGTTTTTGTAAAAAAATCCGGTCTTAAAAACGAGTGGCGAGACAGGAATAGAAGCATCATCATCCGACTGCTGCACTATTAGTTGCAGAGGAAATCCAAACCTGCCAAGTTGCTGAATATAATGAATTCGTGCTGCCATCAAATTCACCGGTTTCGATTGGAGCGATGGCATGAAATCATAATCGTGGTAAATGATATAATTTTTTCGCCGGAGGTATTCCACTTCTGCCGAAAACTCATTATCCGGAATAGAAAGAAATGCCTTCACATCAGTTCTTTGTTCATTGTCATCAGCCCTGTTCCAGATGAAGTGATTGGAATGATAAAATTGTTCCTGAGCGGTATGCGGCAGAGATGCACTGCAGAGAGCAATGCCGATATGTAATGCTGCACTATCCGGATGGTAATAACCGGTGGCGCTGAACATATAAGAGCCTGAATTTTCACCGGCCATTCCCATGTTCAGATCAGCTGACGCACCCCATACAGGTCCTGCCGATTGCACACCGGCTGTAGCGGAAGTTGTAGACCAATAGGCTGTAGAATCACCTGAAAAATACTCGGAATATTGGTTTGCAATGCCTGCCGAAACTTCTAAAAAGCGGCCATTACCGGCCTGCCAATGGTATTGTAACGAAAGTCTGTTGTTCAGGTCATTGAAAAAACTTGAATCATAAGTTGCAGTTGAGTCATTGTAAAAATAATCGAAATAGGATGAGTCGGATGCTGCAGCTGATTCGAACAAATGTGATCGTCGCTGCCACCAGGTTGACTGGTTCAGGAAAATACCGGTATTGCGCTTACCGGAAGCGGTATCTGATGCGGCAGTTGTTTTGACCAGCCGGAACCTTTGTTGCAGCAGATAGTCGCGGGTTTTATAAGTCACCTGTGCATTTTTAAGATTTACCGGAAGTGTTTTGGTATCTACTTTTGAACCTGCATTTTCAAAGAGCGAATCTGAAATGATCCCCCCATTTTCCTGGTTTAGTACCTTGTTGGAAGTATAACTTGCATAGAGACTGTAAATGCCTGTTCGGGAAGAATAGAGTGTGAAGAGGTCAAAATTTCTCACCGAATTCAACTGCCGGTAATAGTCGCCGGGAGATCCGAGTCCTCCGTAATCGAGGCCTGCGACAAATCCCGGACGGATCACCTGTTCATGACGGACGCGAATGTGTTGTTCTTTGCGCGACCCCAGATGATAATTTATTGATGTATATCGCTTATTCCGGAGCATAAAATGATTTTTCAGCGGATCGATGAGATACGGATCAAATCCATTAAATCCATCGTCTAAAAGCTTAAAAGAGCCCGTTTCCGCAAAAGGGTTAAATGAGGCTCCTCCGAGGTTACCGGAGCGTGTTATTATCGGAATCTTTCGTGTAAGGAGGTCAAAATGGTGTGCATCGGTAATTTTCACTGAATCTTCAGGCCATTGCAAGTGAGTTTCGGCGGGCAGCACACCGGATTCGGATAATTGGAATCGTGTTGCAGACATGAGAGAATCCTGAGCATTTGAAGGGGCCGAAAAAAGGATGAGTGGCAAAAGGAGGCCCAAAAGAAAACGCCGGGGATTCATGGTGCTAAGGTACGAATAGGATGTTCAAAGGAAATGGCCATAAGTCATAGATCATACATATTGTAAAATCAAAAATATATCTTAAATCACCTATGACTTATGACCTATGACTTACGACTTATAACCATCTCATAGTGGCAAAAAAAAAGCCCCGATCTTTCGAAAGGGGCTTTTTAAAATTTACGGCGACGACATACTATCCCACAATTAAATGCAGTACCATCTGCGCTGATGGGCTTAACTTCTCTGTTCGGAATGGGAAGAGGTGGACACCATCGCAATAATCACCATAAATACCATATGACATTATCAAAAGAAAACACATTGAACATCTGCAGATAGAAAGCTTACGGGTAATTAGTATTACTCGGCTATGACATTACTGCCTTTACACCTGTAACCTATCAACGTAGTAGTCTTCTACGACCCTTATAAAGAAGTCTCATCTTGAGGCAAGTTTCGTGCTTAGATGCTTTCAGCGCTTATCTTAACCGAACGTAGCTACCCTGCGGTGCCGCTGGCGCGACAACAGGTACACTAGAGGTTCGTCCGACTCGGTCCTCTCGTACTAGAGTCAGGCCCTCTCAAACTTCTAACGCCCACAACAGATAGGGACCGAACTGTCTCACGACGTTCTGAACCCAGCTCGCGTGCCACTTTAATGAGCGAACAGCTCAACCCTTGGGACCTTCTCCAGCCCCAGGATGTGACGAGCCGACATCGAGGTGCCAAACCTCCCCGTCGATGTGAGCTCTTGGGGGAGATCAGCCTGTTATCCCCGGCGTACCTTTTATCCTTTGAGCGATGGCCCTTCCATGCGGAACCACCGGATCACTATACTCTACTTTCGTACCTGCTCGACTTGTAGGTCTCACAGTCAAGCACCCTTATGCTATTGCACTCTACGCACGGTTACCAAGCGTGCTGAGGGTACCTTTAGAAGCCTCCGTTACTCTTTTGGAGGCGACCACCCCAGTCAAACTACCCACCAAACACTGTTTCCGCCTAGGGCGGATTAGACTCCAAATAATTAAAGGGTGGTATTTCAACGTTGACTCCACGATGGCTAGCGCCACCGCTTCACAGTCTCCCACCTATCCTACACATCAATTATCCAAAGTCAATGTTAAGTTGTAGTGAAGGTGCACGGGGTCTTTCCGTCCCGTTGCGGGTAATCGGCATCTTCACCGATACTACAATTTCACCGAGCTCATGGCTGAGACAGTGTCCAGATCGTTACACCATTCGTGCAGGTCGGAACTTACCCGACAAGGAATTTCGCTACCTTAGGACCGTTATAGTTACGG
>DASUFP010000123.1:0-21792 GCA_036274495.1 Bacteroidia bacterium | reverse complement strand
GGTGACCAGATAACTGTTACCATGATTTCCAATGCAACCTGTTTGTTTACCGATACTGCATACTCTGCTCCCTTTATCGTTAACATGTCGTCGCAGCCCGGAGCTCAGGTTACCATAACCAGTAACCCTGCAACAACGCTGTGTCCCCAGCAAATTTGTCTTTTTTCATCAGCAGTATCCAACGGCGGTTCCAGTCCGGTGTATCAATGGAATATAAACGGAAATCCCGGGGGAACCAATAATCCACAGTTTACTGCTGCCAACCCAAGTGGTATTATGGCGGTTTACCTTACTGTAACACCTTCAACAGGATGTCCGCCCCAAACATCCAACACTATTATTTTTAACATTCAGCCACAATTAACACCCGCGATTACACTTACCGCATCGCAAACAGATTCTATCTGCCCCGGACAACCGGTTTTATTTCAAGCCGTTTCTTCTGCTACCGGTATGCCGCCTGTGTATTCGTGGACATTAAACGGAAGCGGCATTGGCGGTAATGTTGATTCGCTGTTGCTGCCTCAAATGAACGATGGCGATCTTGTCAACGTCTCTGTCACCTCATCCTACCCCTGCCTCTCTCCTGTTCACACATATGCCAACCCGTTAGCATTTCATCTGTATCCTCCCACAAGTGCCGATTTAACGGATGGTCCTGTTGAGGTGTGTTTCGGATCACCCCTAACATTAAATTTAACTGCACAGGGAGGCAATAGTGCTACCTATTCTTATCAGTGGAGTGCAGGAAATGCCACCGGCCCCGAAAATATTTTTATTCCTGTTACTTCGGGATATTATTATGCTACGGTTGATGAGGCGTGTTTCCCACCTGTTACTGATTCCATATTGGTAACCATCTTACCTGTACCGGTTTCCGATTTCACCTGGAGTCCTGAAAAGCCATCCATATTTACACCACGAGTACAGTTTACCGATCGGTCAGTCGATGCACACTCATGGCAATGGAATCTGGGAGATCAGACGATTACGAATGAGCAAAATCCTGTGCATGATTACCTTTCGGGAGGCGTTTTTCCTGTAGAGCTGATAACTACAAACGATGTAGGCTGCACCGATACGATTGTGAGGGTGCTGGAAGTGGAAGAATATATTACCGTATACATTCCCAACTCCTTCACGCCAAACGGCGATTCTAAAAATGATACATTCGGTCTTACCGGATACGGAACCGGCGGATATGAGCTTTCCGTTTTTAACCGATGGGGACAGCAGGTCTTCCATGATTCCGGTGCCCAGCCTCAATGGGATGGTTCGGCTCCCGATGGCAGCCCCTCCCCTGCAGGCCTGTATCTGTATTTGATAACGGTTAACAACGACTCATCTAAAAAGCCATATACAGGTACGGTTACCCTGGTGCGATAATTTTTAGTGACAGATGTTATTGTCTGAAAAACAATTTCACAGATTAGTTGTTTCTATTTCACTTCCATAAAATTCCACTCCTAAGAAAATTTCATAAATGTCCAGATTATTAATCATTCCGGCACTCTCCTTCTTCTTTATCCTTTCAGGATGCGGAAACAGTCCCGGTCCCATTAATACCGACAACACATCCGACGTTATGCAAAACACCGATCATTCAGCTAATCCCTACTATTCAAGGACCGATACTACAGTCTTAAACGTTCCCGATTCAGAATGGAAAAAAGTGCTTCCGGAAGAAGTCTATTATATTGCCAGAGAAAAAGGCACCGAGAGGGCATTCACGGGTAAATACTGGAATGCCGATGAAAAAGGTACGTACTACTGCGCGGCTTGCGGCAATGCGCTTTTTTTATCGGATGGCAAGTTTGCCAGCTCTTGCGGATGGCCCAGTTTTTATATTCCTATTCGTGAAAATGCGGTTGCATATCACCCCGATAACAGTTATGGGATGAGTCGAACTGAAGTTACCTGCGGAAGGTGCGGTGGTCACCTGGGACATATTTTTGATGATGGCCCTCCCCCTACCGGCAAGCGTTTTTGTATGAATTCTGCCGTGCTTGAATTTGAACCGGTGAAGTAACCGGTCATAAATTTTTTTCCTGTTTCGGTTTTAGTACTTTTAATATTCTAAACCCGAACACATGTTACCACTTCCCTTTCTGAACGGAATTTTTGTACTTATTACTTTTCTTTGCCTGTGGCTTTTCTACCGCGCAGCAGGCAAATCAAAAAATGTGCTCTACCTGTCAGTGTTATGGCTGCTGCTCCAGGCGCTGATTGCAATGACAGGATTTTACAGAAACTTTGAAGCCTTTCCGCCGCGATTTGCTTTGGCCATAGGACCGATGCTGTTATTTATTCTGTTTTTATTTACTACCACCCGGGGTAAAAATTTTCTTGATACCCTGGATACCGCCAGGCTGACCTATCTGCATGCTATCCGCATTCCTGTAGAACTTACGCTTTTACTTTTGTTTATTGAAGGGGCGGTACCTCAGATAATGACATTTGAAGGAAGAAATTTTGATATTCTTGCCGGACTTTCAGCGCCTTTTGTTGCCTATTTTGCGTTTATCAGAGGTGCCATGAGCCGTAAAGCATTAATTGCATGGAATATTATTTGTCTTATGCTTTTATTTAATGTCGTTATCACTGCGGTTCTTTCGGCACCGTTTCCGTTTCAACAATTTGCTTTCGATCAGCCCAACATTGCCGTTTTTTACTATCCATTTATCTGGTTGCCCGCTTATATTGTTCCAATTGTTCTGCTCTCACATCTGGCAGCTATCAGAAACCTGATCAACAAAAAAAATTCCTGATTGGTGCATTTCGCTGCCGCTTTTTCTCTTTCGAAACCCCTGGTGAGGCATTGCTCAAAATAATATTGCCTGATTTAAACAGCCGTTTACCGAATCTTTATCAATTTCCATCGAAAAGCATCTGAACGACGCTTTCGGATTACAGAAAAGATGGCAGTGGGAAAATTTTTGTTTTTGTCTTCCTATTTGTCTGTATTTCAATTTGTTGCTGATTGATTGGTTTTTCTCTCTCCTGGCATTCACGGCACCGGATCAGATAATAGAGAGTGGAAACAACTAATTTTATCTTGTATTTGATGCCACTGCCGGAATTTCATTTGCGGTGTGTCCCATTTTTCAATACATTAGGGATTCCATTTACATACTTCACATGCGAAAAATTACTTCTGTTCTTATTCTTCTGTTGCTGACCGTTTCTTCCGGAGTCTTTGCTCAATGTTCCACCACCAACGCTACCTCATGTGTTTGTGATTCTTCCGGCTCAACCAATTGCGATTTGTTGCCGGATATGATTGTAGGCCGTCCACCATTGCTTACAAACGGAAGCAATGGCATTATTGAGTATGCTCAAACCGGTAACGGAAGCAACAACGGATTGCTTCGCATATCGGTGTCGACACCAAACATTGGTCATGGTCCGCTTGAAGTACGAACCACTTCAACTTATGTTTGCGGTACCGACACTTTTTTTGGAACCTCGCCGGGCACTTGTCCAAATAGCGGTTTACCGCCAAAGCAATTAATCATGCAGCGTGTTTATCATAAAAACGGAAATGTGATGACTTATACCGATCGTCCGGCAGGAAGCATGACCTACCATCCGTCGCACGGACATATGCATGTTGATGACTGGGGATTGTATACGTTGCGTACAATGGATAGCCTCCAGTCTGACCCATTGCAATGGCCCATTGTTGGTACAGGTGCCAAACTTGCTTTTTGTCTGATGGATTATGGCACGTGCAGTACCTATGCCGGTCATTGTGTTGACTCGACCGGTAATATACTTCTCAACGGTAACTTTCCAAATTTTGGTTTAGGAGGAGGGTCCTTTAACTGTTCGCCGGTAGTCCAGGGAATTTCTTCCGGATTTACCGACATCTATTATCAGTACCTCGATGGCATGTACATAACCATCCCGAATGGAACCTGTAACGGGCAGTATTACATTGTCGTAAATCTTGATCCATACAATTATTTTCTTGAAGAAGATGAAACAAATAATGTTTTAGTTGTACCCTATACGCTTACTCAACAAATCCCTCCGCCAACAGCTGTAATCAATGCCAGCGGACCCGGATTTATCTGTTCGGGCGACAGTATCATCTTGTCGGGTAATAGCGGTTTTGGTTATTCCTATAGCTGGTCAACCGGAGCAACAACGCAAAGTATAACAACACAAACTGCCGGCATATATACCCTTACCGTTACAACTAACTGCGGTGCAGCTGTATCTTCTCCGTTTACCGTAAGTGTATCGGCACAAGCTGCCATTTCGCCTATTCCATCCATGTGCGACTCAAGTACCTCCGTTTTGTTAACAGGAGGCATTCCTGCCGGCGGCACCTGGTCGGGACAATATATTACAGGAAATTATTTTAACCCGTCTGCCGCAGGAATTGGACAACATACGGTTACTTATAATTATACCGATGCAAACAGTTGCAGCACTTCGGCGCAAGCCATTGTTTCGGTAAACGATTGCAGTTGTGCTCCGCCTGCAGTTCCTGTAAAAGTTAAAGGCGTACTGAAACCATGTCCCGGAACTGCAATCAATTATTCGACGCTTGATGTTAACGGCGCAACAAACTACACCTGGACAGTACCGCAGCATGTTTCGATTGTTGCCGGACAAGGTGCAAAAACGGTGAAGCTTGCATTCGACTCACTCTTTGTGTCGGGTGACGTATGTGTTGTTGCAGGAAATAATTGCGGCACTTCCGCGCCAAGGTGCAAGACCGTATCTGCAAACATTCCTAAAAAACCGGGAGCGCTGTCAGGTACCATTTATGGCAATTGTTCAACACCTGTGTCATTAAGTATAAATCCGGTTTCGGGCGCTACTTCATACAACTGGGATTTCCCGGTTGGGGCAACGGCCATTACAGGACAAGGCACCACTTCGGTTGGGTTTATGATGCCTTCCGGTGCAGCGTCATCCCAGGTATGTGTTACATCCTACAACGGATGTGCAAATTCAGCTCCGCGTTGCATCATGGTTTATTCCGGTCCTAAAAAGCCACCCACAATTCTTGGTCCCGCAGTAGTATGTGCCAATCAGCAAAATGTAACTTATGCTGTTGTTCCGGTTAACGGTGCTACCACCTATTTGTGGGGCGTTCCTTCCGGTTCAACAATAGTCTCGGGACAGGGTACCAACTCTATTGTTGTAAACTTTGGTCCTAATGCAGGTTATGTTGCCTGTTCGGCGCGCAATGTTTGCGGAAACAACGGAACACGTGGACTTGCAGTTACGATGAACTGCAGACTTGAAGACAATGCCGCCGAATTACTCGACGCGCGTTTGCAGCCCAATCCGGCCTCAGATTATACCGAGCTGTTTATAGAAAAAGGAAGCAATACGGCAGAAGTCACTATCACCAATCTGATTGGTAAGGACCTCTTCAGCGAAACGTATAATATCAGCGACAATGCTTCGATAAAACTGGATCTGGCCGGATTTTCCAAAGGATTCTATCTCGTCACTATTCATTCGGCCGGCAAGGCTAAGACGTTACGTCTCGTTGTTGAATGATGTTGTGCAGAACGAAATTGCGATATTACTTTTTACTCCTCGTAGTTTTCCTGCCGCCGGTTGCTGTTTCGCAATCCGCATGGACCGTTTACAATACCGTGAATTCAGGACTGCCTGAAAATTCAGTACGCTCTATTGCAATTGACGGGTTTGGAAGAAAGTGGGTAGGCACCGATTACGGACTTGCCGTTTTTAACGACACCACCTGGACCGTTTATCAGACGAGTAACTCCGGATTGCCCGACAATACAGTGCGTTCGGTGGTGATTGACAAATCGGGGGCTGTTTGGGCCGGGACGTTTAACGGAGGCCTTGCAAAATTTGATGGTATCAGCTGGACTGTATTTGATATTTCCAATTCGCTGATTCCTGATAATTATGTCCGCTCACTTGCTGTTGATACCTCCGGTGCCATTTGGGTTGGCACCATTGGAGGTCTCGCGCATTTCGATGGAACTACCTGGGAAAACTACACTACCGGAAATTCTGTACTTGGCTCTAATAATATCGGATCGCTTTATGTAAATAAGATCGACAATTTTACTGCTGTAGGTACTATTAACGGAGGCATCACTATTGTTGATACATCCGGATGGGAAACATACAACATCTGGAATTCAACACTTCCCGACAATACCATTCTGGGATCGGTTCAGGATTCGTCAGGCGCTCTGTGGATTGCCACACCGGCATCGGGACTGGCCGCATATGTTGGAACGCAATTGTTTCTTACCTTAAATCCGGCATCGTCCGCTATCTCCTCTGCAAGCCTTACGTGTATTGATTATGCAGGTAATGATGTTAACTGGATTGGTTCATTGGATTCAGGATTAATAAAAAAGTCGGGGTTGAATTTTACAGCGTTTACGACGTTAAACAGCGGAATACCCGATAATGTTGTACAATGCGTCGTTGTTGACAGCAATAACGTTGTATGGGTAGGTACGCAGCAAGGGGGACTTGCCCGTTTTAATGAATCCCTGTTGTCCGGAATAAATGCAACGGCTATAATTGAAAAAACAGTTGTGTATCCGAATCCCGCAACCGACCGTATTTATGTTCAGCATCACTCCCCGGTTATAAGTGCACTGATTACTGCTCTTGACGGAACCAAACGCTGCACAACTCAAATTAATGCTGATGGATCAATAGATGTAAGCAATCTGTCTTCAGGGATTTATCTGTTGGAACTAAACCGAAACAATTATTCAAAAACCGTAGCACGATTTGCCGTAATAAGGTAACGATTGCTTTTCAGTATTGCATTCCGCAAAAGTAACAGCACTAAAAATTAAATCGTATTTAGCTGTCCGGCTGAAGCAAGCAATCACGGGTTCATCTTTTTCCGCCACCATTCGTTAAAAGATTCCTTTTCCGGTTTTTTCATATCTCTTGCACCCGTTGGAGATTTCAAAAAAATGGTGTTCATAAAATAATTTCTCGTCCTCAGGTTTTTCCAGTTCACAATATCTCTCTTCAGCATCGCCGTTTTCCAAAGCAGGAAAAACATTTTTCCGCTTGTTGAGCTTCCTGACCGTTCCAGGATTTTATGCCGGCTGTCGAGCAGTATCTTATTAAAGTTAATCCGCACAGGACAGTTTTCTGTATCGGCACCGCTGAGTGTTGATAGCTCGGCCATGAATCCATGCGATTTAATACCATTTATAAAAGGCAGGGCGACTGTTGCCGGAGGGCCTATCCACGACGACTGGTATGCCTTACCTCCAATAACTGCATACACGGGGTCATGATACAGGCATGCGCCGCACCTGATACAAGAGGCAAGGCTTCTCTGTTGTTCTTCCTTTAACAATTTTGAACGGCCGTTATCAATCAAGACAACATACATTTCACCCGGGCCATCCGTTTCACCAATCCGTTTGGGTCCGCGCAATACTGTATTATAGGCAGTAAGCGACTGGCCGGTACCATAGGTTGATAACAGTGGTAAAAAAAGTGCCAGATCGTTTATCGAAGGAAGCACTTTATCTATTCCTGCCACAGCAATATGAATCCGGGGTTTAGCTGTTGCAAGCCATGCGTTGCCTTCGTTTTCGGTTATGGATATCGCGCCGGGATCTGCAATCAGGAAATTTGCGCCCGTAATGCCTACTCCTGCCGTTTCATATTTCTTTCTGAGTCTTTGTGCGGCGAAGGCGGATATACGTTCAGGTTCATCAGACCGGTCCATTCCCAAAATATCATGAAACAACTGACCAACATCCGATTTGCTGTAATGTAATGCAGGCATAACCATATGGGATGGCTTGTCGCCCGCTACCTGTAAAATAAACTGACCTAAATCGGTTTCGGTATGATCGAGTCCGGCTTCTTTCAGTGCGGCATCAAGTCCTATTTCATCGGTAGTAAGCGATTTGGATTTGACAATTTCCTTTTCTCCCGAACGATTAATGATGGCAATGATTTCGCTGCATGCTTCTGCTGCATCCTGTGCCCATATTACCTTACCGCCTGATTTGATAAAATTTGCTTCGAACTCTATAAGGTAAGAATCTAAGTTCTCGATAGCTTTCCGGCGACGGAAGGCAGCACGTTTTCGTGCAAGCTCAAGGTCCGAAAATTGTTTGGCTGCCTCATGAAAGGCTACCAGGTATCGGGAACGGGCAATGGCAATCTTGTCTTGTGTTGCCGTGTCACCGGCTGCTTTAATAATTTCCTGACGGAGTTGTGTCGCGGTGGGGGTCACAAATGGGGGATCTTTTCGTCACAAATGTATGGTTTTTGGTCATCGTCCTATAACAGCAAAACAAGAATGTGAACGAGGTTTTGAACAACGATGCGTCACTTACCGTACTTTATAGCCGCATTATTTGCCTACCTCATCAACAAATGAGGTGATCAGTTTAAAAACTCCTGAATATCCTGTCAGGCTAAGCTTATCCGCTGTATCATATATGTCGTGATAGGCCTTAGATCCGCCGGTGGTATAAAAGAAAAAAGCAGGGACGCCTTTTTCGCTGAAATAATAATGATCGCTATTTTTCGCCTTCCCCCGTTTTCCGATTTCTTTCAACAGATGTCCTGTTTCATTAATACTTTCCAGCATTTGAAACTCCTCCTTATATACATCGCCATTCACTACCATCATTCCATCGTCTCCGGTTCCCAACAGATCGAGGTTAATCAAAAACCTTATTTTATCAAGAGGAATAAGCGGATGTTCAACAAAATACTTTGAACCCACCAGTCCGGCCTCTTCGCCTGCAAACAAAATAAATACCATTGTTTTTCCGGTCCGGTTTGCCTGCGCTGCATAATGCCGTGCCAGATTAAGCACCATCGACACCCCGCTTGCATTGTCGTTGGCGCCGGGGAAGAGCGCATCCTTACCCATTTGTCCCAGGTGATCGTAATGTGCCGTAAATACAATAAAGGAGTCGGGATTAACCGTGCCCGGAACAATGCCTATAATGTTTTGCGTATGGTGCTGTTCATTAAGGCTGCTTTGTACTTTTATTTCCAGCTGACCGGCATCGGCAGGAAATGAATCTTGCAGTACATTTACTATGGCAAGGTCATTTACGGTTTGTGAAACGCTCCAGGTAAGTTTTTGGGGTTCTACAATCAATAACCCGCGCAATAGCGGAGGATTATGAATCATTTTATCGAGCTGTTCCCTTCCGCTGCTGTCTGCAGTGCTTTTATCAATGAGGATAAAATCGTTTGAGAGATCCGATTTCAGAAATGCAGCATAAGGCCATTGAGCCTTTTTAATTTTAAATTTCCCAGATATCGCGGGGCAACCGGGACTTACAATAAAGTCCTTACCCGGAATTAATGTTTTGTCTCCAATCTTTAAACTGACTTTCCCGGGGAAACTATTTACAGGAAAAGTAAATGGTTGTAAATAATTCCCATTAACCGGTTCCAGCCCAATCGCCTTAAATTCCTTCGAAAGGTATTGCGCGGCCAGTCCATCGCCGTTTAAATAATATCCTCTGCCATACAGCTTTTTACCGGTCAGCGTGTTTATAACCGACCGTGTATATACGCTATCCTGGGCCTCAGCCGTTCCGGTAACAAAAAATAAAATAAAAACAAATCCGGTAAGAAAAATATGTTTTCCGGGATGCTTCTTTTTAATTAATTGAAGTGATCTCACTCCGGATTGTGTCAGGCATACCGGCGTTCTACCAGCCGGCGTAAATTGAGGTAGGAATTGCTTTGGGTGTTCCAGTTGTATTCCTGAGAATAAGAACTTTCGAGCAACGAAAGCGCGGAACCTATTCCGTCGCACGTATTCAATTGTTCAATGGCGCGGTTATAGGAATCCAGATCGCCATCGAACAGTTCATTAATGAAAGAGAATTTTTCATTTATCCCGATCGATTTTTTTAGATCGCTTACCGGATCGGATTGCATTTTGCGGCTGAGCGATTTGTCCTCCGAAGTGGACGAAATTTTATCATATACTGTGGGTTGCGCAGTTAACGAAGAGCTTAAAGAAGAGGGTTCGTCAAATAATGAGGCCGTTGAGCCGGATACCTTTTTCTTAATTATGGTTGAAGCGGATTTTGATACTGTTTCTTCCGTCACTGTTGCCGATACGGTAACCGTTACTTCAGGTTCAACAGCTGCTAATAATTCCTCCGGCTGCAGTAAGGATTTTTCTTCAGTAACCTGAGGGATTGTAATGTTTGATTCCTGAGCAGGTGTTGATTCTATTTCAATTTTAGGTTCAACTGCTACAGGCGCCTGCTGTATTGGTTCCGCTTTGGGTGCTGTTTGTTCCTTCGACAACAGGTGCAGCATTTCATAAAGCTTCCTGACATTCGCCTGCATGATGTCCAATTCGATGCGGGGAATATTGTCTTCGTGCAACATGATTTGTTCCTGCTGCTCTTTTAACATTTCAATGAGACTGCTTATCTCACTTAATACTATCTTTTTACTCATGACGGTGTGGTTATCCTTACTAAACGAATCTAAACAGTAAACATTTTGTAAATATACAGATTTTTGAATGGCAGGGGTAAAGGCCATTTTTTACCAATACACTGAAAAACAGCTTAGTTACAGACATCTGGCAGCCGGCCTGTATCCCAACTATCGCTCTCCTAAACCCTCCATATTGATGCAGGTAACCCTCCCGGCTCCTTTGATTTATGTACCTTTAATTTATGTATTTGCATCCGGTTCGGAGATTCGTAATTTTCAGTTTAGGCGTGATGTTGTTTGCATTTCCACGGCAAAAACTATTTGCACAAAACGAAACGGCTAACTGGTTTTTCGGAGACAAACTTGGATTTCATTTCTCAGGTGCGACAGTAACTCCACTTTCGAATGGACAGTTGCAATACAATGAGGGGGCTTCAGCCATTTCCGATTGCAGAGGTAATTTATTGTTTTATACAGATGGGGTTACCGTTTGGAACAGGAATCATTCGGTCATGGTGAATGGAAGCGGTCTCCTGGGGCATTATTCCGCTACACAAAGTTCTGTGATTGTTCCTATGCCCGGAAATTGCAATTTGTTTTATGTGTTTACACTCGACGGCGAAGAACACGGACTTACAAGCGGTATGTGTTATTCGGTTGTTGATATGTCGTTGCAGAATGGATTGGGTGAAGTCACACAAAAAAATAGTTTATTGTACACCCCTTCCACCGAAAAGATGGCGGCAGTGTTACACGCTAACGGTCGCGATTGCTGGATTGTTACACATGCATTTGGGACCAATCAATTTTATGTCTGGCTGTTGACCGATGCCGGTGTAAGCGCTGCTCCGGTTATCAGTAGTTCGGGTCTGCCAATTGTTTCCCTGGTTGATGCAATTGGTGAAATGAAGCTTTCGCCGGATGGTAAACGGCTGGTATATGTTACTCTTGTCAGCAAGCAGGCAGAGGTATTTGATTTTGATGATGCCACCGGTGTCGTTTCAAATCCAATTACACTTACCTCCAATTTATTTGACGCAATCGGCGGATTGTATGGCGTTGAATTTTCTACTGACGGAAAAAAATTGTACATCACCAATTCCGACATTGATTATTTAAACAAGTCTGGGAATTTGTACCAGTTTTCATTGGATGCCGGCAACCCTGTGGCTGTTGTCAATTCAAAAGTGCTTGTTGGAAACAATGCTCCCCTTACCGATTTGCGCGGACTGCAACTTGCATCCGACGGAAAAATATATGTCTCCCGATCACTTGGAACTTTTGCAGGAGTCATTCAAAATCCTGATGTAGCCGGCACTGCTTGTAATTATATAGACCTGGGGGTGGCCACTTCGGGAAACACGTGCAGCTGGACCTTTCCCTCGTTTGTTGCAAGTTATTTCAGAAACAACGCCAACTCTATTCCCATTGCAGCGTTTGAGGCAGACAACGGGTGTGCTGAACAGCCCGAACATTTCATAGACCTATCTGAAAATACCTCCAACGCCCTGTACGAATGGACATTTGGAGACGGCGATTCATCGAACCTGCAAAATCCTGTACATGTTTATGATTTACCGGGCACCTATACTGTTCAGCTGATTGTAAACAAAGATTGTTGCCGCGACACCGCAGTTGCTTCAGTAACCATTGAAGATTGTTTTTATTCGGTTTATGTTCCCAATGCCTTTACGCCTGATTGCGACGGTTACAATGAAACAGTGTCGGTTGTTGGAAAAGGTATCCGATCTATCGACTGGTCGGTATATAACCGGTGGGGTCAGCAGATATTTGCGACAAATACCCCTGCCAAGGAATGGGATGGCACTTTCAACGGAGAGAATTGTCCGGCAGGCATCTACATGTACCGGCTGCAGGTTGATTTTACCGACGGACACAGAAAATACCTGTCGGGAATGCTCACCCTTATCAGGTAGCCTGACAACATCGGATCATTCAGTTTTTCGGGGCCTTCAAAAACGGAATTTTACATTGTCAGTAGAGTGTCACAAATCCCTGCATAATGATTCATGTCAGTCATTCGGTGCCGTTCCTTAGCGTTATACAGAATAATTTTGCGACGTGATTTTCAACAGGTTGTTCATAACACTTTTTCTATTCCTTCCCTTTTGTGCTAAAGCACAGAAAATCAAGGTGATAGGCCCTGAGGGCGAAACGGTTCAGGGTGCCTTCGTTTTTGTAGTCCATAAAAATCAGAAGTCCGACGTCTATATCACCGACAAGCAGGGGGTTGCTTTAATAAAACCTGTTCAGGATACCGTTTCGTTACTAATAAGGCATACCTCATATCGTGAATACCTCGATTCGGGTTTGGTTATTAAGGACAACATCACCATTAAGCTGGTTAAGAAAGATGTTGCCCTTGATCAGGTTGTCATTACAGGAGAATATGCCCCGCGCGATGTGAACACCAGCGTACAGCCGGTAACCGTTATTTCCGGCGAAAAAGTTGAAAACCTGTCCGCACAAAACCTGGAACAGGTAATGGCGACACAGTTAAATGTCCGCATGACACAGGATCCTGCTCTTGGTGCTTCTATGTCAATAAATGGGTTGAGCGGACAAAACATTAAGTTTTTGGTAGACGGAGTTCCCGTTACCGGACGGCTTGACGGAAACATTGATCCATCGCAACTCAACATGAACAATGTGGAGCGTGTCGAAATAATTGAAGGGCCTATGTCGGTGGCATACGGAACCGATGCGGCCGGTGGCGTTATTAACATCATTACCAAAAAACCGGGAAGCAAAAAAGTTGAGGGGGGCGCCAATTTACTTTATGAGACACGCGGACAATACAATATGGATGGCTATGGCGGAGTATCGCTCGGCAAGTCATCGTTTCTGGTGAGCGGCGGACGCAATTTTTTTGATGGCTGGTCAGAAACGGATACATCGCGCTGGCAACTCTGGAAACCTAAGGAACAATACTTCGGCGATATCAAGTACCGCATCAATCTGAAAAACCTTTTGCTTGGGTATCAGTTGAGCGCTTTTCACGAAACCATCACCGACAAGGGAGAACCAAGAGTTTCGCCATATGCCGCCTACGCGTTTGACACCTATTATAAAACCATTCGATTTGTAAACCAGGCCAACGCCGCCTGGCTGATTACGCCCGACAGATCCCTGAGCGGAACCTTGTCGCGCTCCGATTACAAACGGATAAAAAATACGTATCGGAAAGATCTGGTAGAATTACAGCAACAACTTGTTCCGGGAGGAGAAGAACAGGACACTACTTCCTTTGTTACTTATGCTTTTCGTTCAACTTATAACAAATTCAAAGCTGGTGATGCATGGAATTTTCAGGGCGGAATAGATGTTACTCATGAAACAGCCACCGGAAGCAGGTTTACCGATTCAAAGGAATCAATTGGCGATTACGCACTTTTTGGCAGTGCCGAATATACAGCATCAAAAAAAGTAGTTATTCGTCCTGCCATGCGCATGACCTACAACACTCACTTTAAGGCACCCGTGATACCCTCATTCAGTATCCGGTACAACCCAAAAGAATCGCTGGCCATCCGTTTTTCTTACGGCAAAGGCTTTCGTGCTCCGGGTGTTAAAGAGTTGTATCTCTATTTTGTTGACATTAATCACAACGTACAGGGCAATGAAAAATTATTACCCGAATATTCCGATAATTTTTATCTGTCGGCAGCACAGCAGTACACAACCGGTGCGCTCAACAATATGGTTAAGCTCTCCGCCTTTCAAAGTTCCATCCGTGATATGATTACCCTGGCTCAGCCAAATCCGGCATCCAGCCTGTACACCTATGTAAACATTGGAAAGTTTTCAACCCATGGAGGTTCGCTCGAAAACACCGCATCATGGAAATCGCTTTCACTGACAACCGGTGTAGCCATTACCGGCCGTTATAATTTATATGCCGACAGCGGTGATTTCAAAAAATATATTTACAGTCCGGACGCATTTGTATCATTAGAAAATCAATTTAAGAATGCCGGCCTTTGGGCGGGGATTTATTTAAAATACAATGGTCCGTTGCCGGGATATAAAATTGAATCCGACAATACTATTACACAATTTACCAATGAAGGGTATACTTTTCTTGATGCCTCCATCCGTAAGTCACTTTTAAAAAACACGCTCTTCTTAACCGTAGGATTAAAGAATATTCTGGATGTAACCTCCATAAACGGATCGGGGCAGGCATCGGCACATATATCGGGCGACAACGAACTTGCGGTAGGCACGGGACGATCGGCATTTGTTAAACTGCAATACAAACTGAAATGAAGCAGGCAACTACATATCCATCGGTTGCTGTATCGCTCAATACGGACAAACGTTTCGCTGCACTTCGCCGACTGTTTCGTTCAGCCTCTTTTTGCACTTCGCTGATGCTGTTGATTATTGTACCGGCGCTCTTTCTCACATCCTGCCAAAAAGAGGATACGCCTATGACGTTACCTCCTCCGGGCGATCTTGAAACAATGGTTGCTGCCATGGGTAACAGTTACGATAACCAGGTATATGTTGATCTTTCGACAGGAAGCCAGGTTACCGTTCCTTACAAGTCATTCGACCTTGCATTTGAAGCCGCTCCCAACGGATGGAGAATTTATCTCAATACCGCTAAGTATATGTTTGTTGCGAATACCGGAGCAATAACTTTTTCCGCTGCCGATACAACGGGTGCCGCATGGAAAACCGAAACGGATAATCTGTATGATGACTCCACCGCCATCGGCGACTGGCGGTCCGCTTCGTCAACTGCAGGAGCTGAAGTGTATGTTTTGGACAGGGGGCGTACAGAACATTTCGGAACCGACCGCTGGAGAAAATTCCAGGTGCTGTCATGTGATTCCTTTTCGTATACATTTCGTTTTTGCAACATGAATAACACCGGTGTTACAGATTACACCATTACAAAAGACCCAAACTATTCGCTGATGTATTTTTCATTTAACAGCGGAGGGCTTGCTGTTCAGGTGGCTCCCCCTAAAAACAGCTGGGATCTGGTATTTACTAAATATACCCATACCTATTATGATGAGCCTCCCGACAGTCCGTACCGCTATTACATGGTCAGCGGCGCCCTGCTTAACCGATGGTCCGATGCACGAAATGCCATAATGAAAAAAGACTCAACCATCGGGTACAAGCCTTTTGAAGAAGTTAAAGCCGCCGACATGATTAATTATACGTTTTACAAAGAAGCGGCCATCATAGGCTTTGAATGGAAAACATACGATTTCAATCTGGGATACCTTATCATACCGGATTTGTATTACCTGTTGCTTGATCATGAGGGTTACTATTATAAAATACGCTTTTATGATTTTTATGATTCACAGGGAAATAAAGGTGCGGCATCATTTGAATACCAGCGATTATAAATCTGTAAATCTGAATCTTATTAACAGGCATCCATTACAACGAAATACCATTTCATCCGAATTCAACTCATATAAAATAACAGTATCATGAAACATTTTTACCAATCAGCATTGACTCTCATTGGAGTCCTCTTTACTGCAGTTGCCATCTCGCAACCTATATACGATATCGTATCAATTAACGCGGGGTATCCGAATCAATCCTTTTACAGTATGGGAAATGGAGAAGTTAGTAACGTCAGCAACACTAACTGGGATCTTGCTTTTCAGATTACCGGCTTTCAGGCTACCATACGCATAAACGGCAAAAACAATGTGCACCTGTATCGGTCGGGACAAGATGCAAATGCCTGGTCAGCTATTACACCAAACGATACCGTAGGTATATTGAATGCTTCTTACGAACTCCTTGATCAGGATACCTCCTGGTGGATTGGCGCTTTTAACGCCACCAACGATACCACAAATCAATTTGATTTGGGATGGGGTGTTTACGATTTTGCAACTCATGTGGTAACCGGAGACTCACTCTATTTTATTATTCTTGGAAATGGTGCTGTAAAAAAACTATGGATACAATCGCTGGCTAATAGTGTTTACTATTTCGCTTATGCTGATTTAGACGGATCCAACGAGGTAAATACATCCATAAGCAAAGCAAATTTTACGGGAAAAAACTTTGGATACTACTCCATTGAAAACGGGAATGAGTTAAACAGGGAGCCCAACAAATACGACTGGGACCTTACCTTTTGCCAGTATATGGCTGTAACGCCTATTACTTATAAAGTAACGGGAGTGTTGTCGAACGACTCGGTATTTGTCGCAAAGGCTTATCCCGTTGATGTAAATTCGGTTTCCTTTGCAGGACAATCTTATTCTGCCAATATCAGTACCATTGGTTACGACTGGAAAACGTATGATTTTAACTTAAATAGTTATGTTGTTTCCGATTCGCTGGTCTATTTTGTACAGGACCGTCCGGGAAATATATGGAAGTTGATTTTTACTGATTTTGGCGGATCTGTGAATGGTAATTATGAATTCACGAAAGAACAGGTTTCGACCACCGGAATTAATGAAGCGCAAGCCCCGGTATTGTTAAGTCTGTCACCAAATCCTGCATCAGATGCCATACAATTGGTTTATTCTTCGGTATCAAATAATAGTAACGACCGGATTGAAATATATAATGTGGCAGGACAGCTGATACATTCAGCATTATTGGAGCACGGTGCCGGACTGCAATCGCTCACCATTGCCACCGACAATCTGCAAAACGGGATTTACACACTGCGTGTAATGGCAGACGGCAAACAGGAAAACAGAAGATTTGTAATTGCCAGATAAAACGGCAGACTTAAAAAAATCCCGCTCAGAGAAACTGAACGGGATTTTTTTTGCGGCTAATAAAATGTTATTGCCGGACTAAGAGGGTGAATCGGTTATTCAAAATAAACACGTTTATTGAATCAACACTTTCGAATAGGCTTTCTGACCGGAATTCGTATCAGTAAGTATCATCAGATAAAATCCTTTTGGATAATTGCTTCCATCAAAGCGGATATGTTCAGATGCGTTGAATAGTTTTTTAAATACCTTCTTGCCATCATAACTAAAGAATTCCACGTCGGTTGCTCCAGAAAAAGTGCCCGGCAGCTGAACTTCCGAAATGCCGGTAACCGGATTTGGCAGAATCCTGAATGAATGTTCCGTTAAATTGTCGGGTATTCCCGTTAAACAGAATGGTGCCGATACAGCTTCACATTGGTACCCGTTTTTAACCTTAACGGTGTAACAGCCCGGTTGTGTGGTAACGATATAATTCTGTGTTCCGGGAAAATAGAACCCATTCAAATTCCATGTAAAATTATAGCCTTGCTGTGGAAGATTACAATAAATAGTGTCGCCTGAACCGGTAAGTGCCGGTGTGGGAACTGCTGTGGCAGGTACCACATGACAGATCTGAGAAAAAGCGAAGCATGGGGTCGTCAAACCGGAGGTAGCGACAAACATTGAATAGGTTCCGGGTTGTCCGACAATAATGGATTGTGTGGTTTCTCCTGTAGACCAGTTATAATTGGGGGCGGTGGGAGCCGTAAGCGTCATCGAATCACCCGCACATAAATAAAGGGTATCCGAATAGGTATACTGTGTTCCGTTTGCCTGAAGCATCATATTCGGGCAGGCCTGAAAGCTGCCTTGCTGAAACATGACCTGGGAATCAAAAATATTATCTGAAACATCTGCAATGGCTATTTTGAAATGGTACTGCCCGCATGGCTGAACCGGAATTCTGATAAGAATAGGCACGGTTAAACCGTCGGCAGCCAATGCTACATTATTCAATGGAAATACATTGTCGACATAATAATTGCAGTTCAAGCATGGTCCTGATGAAATGCCCGTTGCGTTGCCGTTGTTCACCGTATTTATGGCAATAGGAGTTGCTGTTCCGGGTAACATCGCAATGTTGGTGCCCGGAGTATATCCCGGTCCGGTAATAAAAAATCCAAAAACGTCATTAAATGCGGTATTCGCAAACTCATTGTATTCTTCTGAACTAAAAATAAAGCGGAATTCCATAGAATCTGAAGCCACTGAAAAATCAAATTCAAGCACTGCGGCATCATATGTTGTTTGTGGCGATACAATGGCATCTAAGGTTGGATCGCCCGGGTTATTCTGATTTGTTGAACTAAAGTAGTTTGCTGTTGAATCGAAATGCTGAAGTGATCCGGTGGAAAGAATCAATCCGTTTGTAAATGGAAACCCTGTAACATTGTTTGCCGAAAAGGTACCTGCTCCGTCAAAATAGAGTTGCCCTGTTGCATTGCTGACCGATACACCTGTGCCGATTAGTGATTGCACCAGTTGGGTTGGATTGGTGTTAGACTGAATAATAAATTGCGCAAAAGTGCTGTGGATCAGCAGAAAATAAATGACTAATGTTAATAGGAAAGAACGTTTCATAGCATAGAATTTAATTAAATGTACCCCTTTTTGCAGAAAACCCAAAATTTGGCTTTTGGATTTGGTTTTTATTTTATATTACTTTGTATGAGCAACCCTTTCCTGATGATTTATTTTGAACCGTTTTTCCCGTTTTACCAGACCATTCGCTGTTACCAGGAGTTGAGACAAGATGCTCTGGCAGCCCTTGGTTTGACGCAATCCTCTGATGCTTTGGTTGCATATCGGTATTCATTGTTTTCATCCCGTAAAAATTACCGGGCCGACGAACTCGGGATGGGCCTGAGTCCGTTTCAGGGATATTCATTTGGCATCAACTGAGGTCGCAAATAGCTGATTTGCTATTACTTACATGGTATTATTTCAATAGGGGCTTTGCTCCCTGTTTTGTACTTTTGTAGCCTTATGTATCCCGAATCCCCTGACCATCATTCCTCTCAGCGCAAAGGAGCAATTGAAGTTATCTGCGGCTCCATGTTTTCCGGTAAAACGGAGGAGCTGATCCGTCGTTTGCGCCGGGCACGAATTGCCCGCCAGAAAGTTGAAATTTTCAAACCGCGAATCGACACACGATACGATGAAAATAATATTGTATCACACGATTCCAATTCCATTCCGAGTACTCCGGTACCTTCATCTGCAAACATTTTATTGCTTGGCCATGGAGTAGATGTTGTGGGAATAGATGAGGCCCAGTTTTTCGATAACGAATTACCTTCGGTTTGTGAATCGCTTGCAAACAATGGAATCAGAGTAATTGTAGCAGGACTCGACATGGATTATCTCGGAAAACCGTTTGGTCCAATGCCTCATTTACTTGCTGTTGCCGATTACATAACAAAGGTGCATGCTGTCTGCATGCATTGCGGCGATCTGGCAAATCACTCCTTCCGCACAGTTCCCGGTAATTCCCTTGTAATGCTTGGAGAAAAAGAAGCCTATATTCCACTTTGCAGATCCTGTTATGTAAAAGCCATACAGCCTGCCTCCGTAATGAATACTTCCGGCAATTAATGCCTAACCGTTTCAGCCGCTCCGGGTAATACCAATGACTCTGCATACCTGAACGATTTCCGATTAACACATCTGCACACTTGAGCACTACTCCTTTCTCCATAGAACAAATTGCCACGGTAATCGGCGGACAGTTTTTCCAGCGGAATGTAGGGCATCGAAACATTGAGCACCTGCTGACTGATTCCAGAAAAATTGTGAATGCGGGAACTTCGCTGTTTTTTGCAATTACAGGCGACCGGCGCGACGGACATGAATTTATTCCCGATTTGTATGCGGGCGGGGTGCGGAATTTTGTAATCACAAAAGAGAATTACATCAGCGAGTTCCCTGATTGCAATTTTATTATTGTCGGCAGTACACTTGACGCCATGCAGCAGCTTGCCGCAGCGCATCGGCGCCGTTTCGATATCCCCGTTGTTGGCATTACCGGCAGTAATGGCAAAACAATCGTTAAAGAATGGCTTTACCAGCTGTTGCGCGAAGATCATCATATTGTAAGAAGTCCGAAGAGCTACAATTCTCAAATAGGTGTGCCGCTTTCGGTGTGGCAGATGCGGGCCGATAATGATCTGGCGCTGTTTGAAGCAGGCATCTCTCAGCCCGGTGAAATGGTGCAGCTTGAAAAAATCATCCGGCCTACCATCGGAATTTTTACCAACATTGGCACGGCGCACGACGAAAATTTCGCTTCCCAGCAGGAAAAAATAGATGAAAAACTGCGTCTTTTTATCAGGTGCAAAGCGCTCATTTATTGTAAAGATTATGCTGCAATAACCGAACGCATCAATGGATGCGGTTTGTTGCCCGATACCTTGAAGTTTGTTACCTGGTCGCGAAAAGGCCGTGCCGATATGCAGGTGGGGCGTATCGCCAAACAGTCGGGCACAACAGAAATACAGGGTGTCTGGAAAAATGATTTCATTCAAATTACGATCCCTTTTACCGATGATGCTTCTATAGAAAATGCCATACAATGTTGGACGCTTCTGTTGCACCTGGGCTATGATAATGATGTGATTGCCCGTCGTATGGAATTGCTTAGTCCCGTTGCTATGCGTCTTGAAATGAAAGAGGGGATCAACAACTGTTCCATCATTAATGACAGTTACAATTCAGATATCGGTTCACTTACTATTGCTCTCGATTTTTTAAATCAGCAGCAGCAACATCCTTCTAAAACGGTTGTGTTATCGGATATACTGCAAAGCGGAAGAGATGAAAAACAACTGTACAAAGAAGTTGCCGAACTGGTAACCAAAAAAAATATTAAACGTGTTATCGGAATCGGGCCGGCTATTTCGAGACATGCGGATTTGTTTGAAACCGAAAAGACTTTTTTTGCGTCTACCGACGATTTTCTGAAAAAGTTTTCTGCTTCACAATTTCATGATGAAACAGTGCTGCTCAAAGGAGCAAGGCTTTTTGGTTTCGAACGTATTTCTAAAGTGCTGCAGCAAAAGGCGCATCAAACCGTTCTTGAAATCAATTTAAATGCCCTGGTTCATAACCTGAATTTTTACAAGTCGCGATTAAAGCCCGAAACCAAATTAATGGTAATGGTAAAAGCTTTTGCCTATGGAAGCGGCAGTTTTGAAATTGCCAGTGCGCTTCAATTTCACCGTGCCGATTATCTAGCTGTTGCATATGCCGATGAGGGTGTTGCTTTACGTAAGGGGGGAATAACGTTACCCATAATGGTTATGAACCCCGAAGAGCAGAGTTTTGATGCTATCATCCGCAACAACCTGGAGCCCGAAATTTACAATTTCAAAGTACTGCAGCAATTCAGCGACGCCGTAAAGCGCCTTGTTCCTGAGCAGCCCGGTATACGGGTTCCTATTCATATTAAAATCGACACCGGAATGCACCGGCTGGGTTTTGAACAAACGGATATTAACGAATTGGTTGTTCGCTTAAAAAACCTGAGGTACCTGAAAGTTGTCACTGTCTTTTCCCATTTAGCCGGCAGCGATGAGGCCGATCTGGA
>DASUFP010000122.1:0-41727 GCA_036274495.1 Bacteroidia bacterium | reverse complement strand
TGACATTAACCGGAATACAACCTGCGGTAGGAGTCCTGACAAAAGAAGCTACAGGTGATTGTTCCACTTTAATTGTGTCGACCAGATGAAGCGTGTCAACACATCCGTTGGCAGCTGTTGCCGTCAGGGTTACAGGGAAGGTTCCCCCTGCAGTATAAATAACAGACGGATTTGCTAAAGTTGATGTTGTACCATTTCCAAAATTCCAACTGTAATTCGAAGCGCCGGTCGATGAATTGTTAAAGGTAACCTGCAAAGGCGAACACCCCGATGAAGCAGATACTGTAGCCTGAACAACCGGCGAAGCCAGTACATTAATAACCTGGGAAGTACTGTCAACACAACCGGATGAATTGGTAACTACCAAAGTGAGCGTATAGGTCCCTGGAACGGTGTAGTTATAGGAAGGACTTGGTCCGTTGCTCGACAAACCATTGCCAAAATTCCAGGTGTATGCGGGTCCCGACAATTGTGATGATAAATTGGTAAGAGAAACATTAACAGGAGCACATCCTGAAACGGATGAAGCAGTGAAGGCCGCAACTGGTGTCTGATTGACAGTGATTGGAGCCGGCAGCTGCAAAGTATCGGTACAGCCATTGGATGTTAAAGCAATGAGTGTTACAGGATACGAACCTCCTGTGGTATAGGTGTAATTCGGAGATGCAACCGTAGATATTGCACCATTTCCAAAATTCCATTGATAAGAAGTTGCACCCGTTGAATTGTTGGTAAAGTTAACCGTAAAGGGAGAACAACCCGATGTGCCCGAAACCGAAGCTTGCGCAGAAGGACTTGGGTTAACGGTAATGTTTTTTGTAATGGTGCTGGTACACCCTCCGGTGTTTGTGACGGTTAGGCTAACCGTATAAACACCTGCGGTCAGGTAATTTGTTGACGGATTTGCAGATGTACTGGTAAATCCATTTCCGAAATCCCAAAAATAAGTGGCGCCATTTAACGATGTTGACTGATCGGTAAAACTCACCGCGAGGGGCGCACACCCCGAATTTACACTTCTTAAAAAGTTGGCTGAAGGTGTGGCATAAACTGTTATGAGACCCGGGACGAATGCCGTATCGCTGCATCCCAGAGATGTGGTGGCAATCAGCGTTACCTGATAATTGCCCGGTGCGTTGTAAGTATAAGAAGGCAACGAATCGGTAGAAGTCCCGCCATCACCAAAATTCCAGAGATAGGTTACCGCACCGGTAGAGTTGTTACCAAAAGATGTCGCAAATGAAACACAACCGGACGTATTGGAAACGGTCCCTGATGCCACCGGCAATGGATTGATAACGATTTGTGAGGGATAGGTGTAAAACGAGGAACATCCTACACTATCGTTTGTAATAAGGGTTACTGCATAAGAGCCTGCGGTGAGATAGTTGTGCGAAGGATTTTGAAGTGCCGAAGTTGTTCCGTCGCCAAAATCCCAAAACCATTGAGAAGCATTTAAGGATTGGTCAGTAAACTGAATCGATGAATTTTCACAGGCTACGGTGTCTGATGGAGCAAATGTTGTGAGAGTACCCGGCACAACTATGTAATCGGTTTTAACAAGTGTATCGGTACAGCCGGTACTGCTGAATGCGATGAGGGTAATGGTATACGTTCCGGGTGAATTAAAAATGTGTGAGGGATTCTGACTCGATGAACTCGAACCATCACCAAAGTTCCAAAGCCAGGCAACTGCTCCGGTTGAAAGATCAACGAAATTGACAAGTGAAGGCGCACACACTGCAATTGTAGGAGTCATAAAATCAGCCGCAGGTGCCGAAACCTGAATATAATTGTCCTTAACCGTTGTTGTTACACAACCACCTGAAAGCGTACAGGTGAGAGAAACGGTAAAGAGTCCTGTCTGGTTGTAAATATGTGTAGGGTTTTGAACAGACGAAGTATTTCCGTCACCAAAGTCCCATAAATAGGTAACAGCAGCCAATGAAGTTGAAAAGTTGACAGTGAGAGGTCTGCAGCCAATAGAATCGCTTGCCTGAATGTCAGGTTTTATGATATCTACATTCGACTTCCGTTTGGTTTTGGTACATCCGTTCGAATCAACTATTGTCAGTGCAATGGAACCGGTTGGCTCGACCAGAAAAGTGTGCAGCGGATTTTGAATTGTTGATGTGGAACCATCGCCGAAATCCCAGAACCAGGATACAGCCGCAACACTGTTGTCGGTAAACGTAACCGCCAACGGCAGACAGCCTGTTGTTGGAGTAAATGAGAAATTAGCAATTGCCGCATTTACGGTAATGTAATTGTTTTGTACAAATACATTATCGCAACCGGGTGCGCTTGCCGTAAGACTTATGGTGTACGTGCCCGCAACAGTATAAGTATGTGTTGGGCTAACCAATGTTGAAGTTGTTCCATCGCCAAAATCCCACAAATAACTGACTGCTCCGGTAGAGGTGTTATCAAACTGTACGTTGAACGGGGTGCAACCGGTGAGCAATTGATTAACAACAAATGAGGCCTGGGGATTGGTGACTTCAATTAAATCAGGATACGTATAGGTGTTCACGCAGCCATTGGTATCGGTAACGGTAACAGAGACCTGGTAGCTTCCAACACCGGAATATGAATAAGTTGGCGATAATCCGTTTAGTGTTGTTCCGTCGCCAAAATTCCATGTTGCTGCAGTAAATGCTGCTGCCGGGTTCAGAGAAAAGGAAACAGGAGTTGACAAACACAAACTATCGTCACTTACCACTATCGGATTGTTATGTCCGAATGTTACACTGGTTGAAAGAGAAGTAAGGCAACCGTTTATGCTTGTTATCTGAAGTGAAATGGTATAGGTTCCGGGGTTTGCATAGGTATGAACCGGATTTTGAATTGTAGATGTTGTGCCGTCTCCAAAACTCCATAAGTAGCTGGCTACCCCTGCAGTCAGATTGTTGAGCTGTACTGTATAGGGTCCGCACGGAGAGGTAATAACACTTGTAATAGGCGAAATAATAAACGGAACCACTTTAACATAGGCTATCGGATTAATAACCTGTGTACATCCGCCTGCCATTCCGGTATGAAGTGTAACGGTATACACTCCGGGTACGGTATAGGTGTAGGATGGATTTTTAACTGTTGATGAATCACCGTTACCCCAATACCACACCCAGCTGTTACTGCCAATTGTCGGGTCAGTAAAGCCGACGGTACCGGGAGGGGTACAAACAATCATGGTATCAGGAACTGTATAAGCCGTGGTATCAGAAACAACCTTAAAGAATGCCGGCTTCACAACCGTATCGCTGCAGCCTTCGGCCGAAATGGCAATAAGCGTAACTGTATAGTTTCCTATGTTATTATAAACGTGCGGAAACGATGCACCGGTACCGGTGGTGCCGTCACCAAAATCCCAAAACCAGGAAACAGCCGTTGGCACCGATGTGCCGTTGGCGGTAACCGGAAGCGGAGCACATCCTATTCGGGGAGTACCGTTAATATTTGCCGTAATATCATAAACCTTTACCGCATCAGTGTCCGAAATGGATGCACTGCATCCATTGGCAGAGTAGGCGGTTAACGTTACCGCATAAGTACCCTGAGCAGTATAAACAACCGTTGCATTGGTATCGGTTGAGGTTGTGCCGTTACCAAAAGTCCAGCTGTACGTTGATGCAGCGGTTGATGTATTTGTAAAAAGAGCCGTTACAGGAGAACAACGTGAAAGAGTATTAACTGTAAACGAAGGAACCGGTAGTGCATCCACCATTATGTATCCCGGGAATACAGCAGTACCGTTACATCCCGATGTTGTGGTTACGGTAATGGTAACGGTATAACTGCCCGAAGTTGAATAGAGGTGAGTAGGATTTTGCAGTGTAGAAGTTGTGCCGTCACCAAAGTCCCACTGCCAGGAAGTGGCGTTGGGAACAGTGCAATCGAAAACTGCATTAAATGGCGGACACCCTGTTTGTGAGTTAACAGTAATTGAAGGCACCAATGATGCACCAATTGTGATATAACCGGTTTTTATGATGGTATCGGTGCAGCCTGAAGCGTTGGTGACAATAAGTGAAACGTCGTATGCCCCCTGTAGTCCGTAAACATGACCCGGATTCTGTATTGTTGAAGTGGTGCCGTCACCAAAATCCCATTGCCAGGCCACCGCCCCCGGAGTTGTAGCATTAAAGAGAAACAACGTTGACGGGTCACATGACGACTGCTGATTTACCGTAAAAGAAGCCGGTGGGTTGGGCGCTATGGTAATATAGGCATTTCTGACTTTGACTTTTGTACAGCTGAATGCATTACGGGCAATTAATTTTACGGTGTATGTTCCCTGTACCGCATAATTATGAACGGGATTTGATTGTGTGGAAAAGGTTCCGTCTCCAAAATCCCATATGTAGGAGGTCGCATTTACTGATAAATTGGTGAAAGCAATAAAATTATTACCTGCGCAGCCCGAAAGCGGATTGGCTGTAAAATCGGGAATAGGATCGTCGACAACGTGGATGAAATTTGTTGCAACAAGCGTATCACGTAAACCATTGGCAGTATTGATTGCAATAAGGGTTACGGTGTAATACCCGGGAGTAAGATAAACCGTGGTAGGGTCCTGAAGAACGGAGGTGTTTCCGTTGCCAAAATCCCACATATATGCCGTGGCATTGGAGGATAGATTGGTGAAATCAACCGACATCGGTGCACACCCTGAAAAAACATTTGAGGTGAAAGAAGCGGAGGGATTTTGTGCCAATACCGGTACCCAACTGAACAAAAGAAGGGCCCAAAGCCCTCTTTTTGCCAGGGAAGAAATTAATCCCTGAAGTATTTTACCGGTTTTCATATTGTAATTGGGAGGTGAATCTGGAATTAAAATAAGAATGAAACGTAAATGGTGTTGCGATTAACGGGCCGGCGTCAGTTCAGGCTGAGCTTTTGCATAATTGCTCTTTTGATCAAAACTGGATCCCTGATTGATAACAGCACTGGTGGCAGAATAATACTGTGTTCCGTCTCTGGAAATTTTCTTGACACGGTAATACGAAAAGCCTGCAGGAGGAGTATGATCCATCCAGCTGTAAAAGAGCTCAACACTTGCTCCTATTCCTTCCTTCACACCAACCGATTCAAATTTGTTGCCGTCAGTAGAACGTTCGATGATGTAAATGCAATCGGAAGTCTCATTTTTCGCGGTCCAGTTGATAAACACTTTGCCGGAATTGTAAATAGCATTGTAATTTAAAATGTTGGAATCCTGCTCAGGAGTAACAGCAGCAATCATTGGAGTGTTGGTGTTCTCCTGTGCTTTTGCCGATCCGCTGCCAAATACCAGTAACAGAAATACAGCAATCTCAATCAGAAAAAGGAAAGTGAAGGTATTTCCTTCCGCCTTTTCTCTGTTAAAATATCTGCCCGGCGTCGCATACATCGCCAATCGGTTTTGACGAATCATCCGGTACATTTCATTTGAATCGTTGTGCGTTTTCATTTTCTGTTTGTATTAGGACAATATATTAGTTCTGACATGCCCTTATACCATTATTGATGGTTCAGGGTTACGGTTGTAAGAAATCAGGTCAAATTGTACTCGTTTTCTAGTACCTATTAATATGTATTCCTTACGGGCTCCTTCAAACGGCATCCCGGTCCGGAGGTTTCATAAAAAGGTACAATGAGGAGAATTTGATGTATTTAACTGATATACAATTACTTGTACTTGTCAATCCATTTCTTGGTTCCATCCTGAAAAAAATAATAAGCGGTAGTGAACCTTTCCTGAATCTGTGCGTAATAAGTCGATGTTTTACAAATCCAACCGAAAAAACTGCACAACATGGATGTTTTGAACAAGACCATTAAAAAACTATCTGAAGAAGAATATCAGGCCCTGCTTGCTCAGGTTTCAGGAAACAAGAAAAATAAACCTTATCTGGTTCTTGAAACAACCCGAACGAGGGATGTAGCTGATTCGGAAATGATGGAACTGCTGCAGGTAAATGCAAGTACCTACTATACGTTAAAGTCACGACTCAATTCTAAAATCGCCGCTGTATTATCCAGAAACGTTGAAAATCCAATCAGCGCTCTCATTGATGAGGTAACACGGGTACCGGCAAATTTGTACGGCACCAACAAAGATTTTTCAATCAGAGCACTTAAGGAGCTGGAGAAACAACTTATTGAATATGATTTATCGGGTGAACTCATTACCGTTTACAGAACACTTGCTCAGCTGCACCTGTTCAGTGATGAATTTACTCATTACGATAACCTATATAAAAAACATGTAGCATTTTCACTTGCAGTATCAAAAGCTGAGGGACTCTTTTATCAGTTTCTGAAAAAAGCAGGAAACTATCAGCTCAGCCGGTCTGAAACCGACAAGGAAAAAATGCTGCGCATTACCCGTGAAATTTCCAATATCTGTGAACTGTACGATTCGCACCGGTTGTATATTCTTTATAATGTGGTGAAACTCTACTACATGATGATTGCCGAAAATTCACCGGAAGGCTTGCGCTCTAAAGAACTTGAAGTCGACAATGTATTGCAGGAGATGAATCGTATTTTCCAAAAATACAACCTCGATACTTTTTATCAGAACATTAAGTTTATCACCGACTTCTTCCATTTCGAATACTATCAGCTTACCGGGAACCAGGTTCGTGCCGATTTCTATTTTAACAAATCACTGGAGCGCTTCGACGAATTGTGTTCCAAGCACATCATGTCCTTTCACGTTGTAACGTTCCTGGAGTCGCGCATATCAAAATTCCTGAGCGACGGTAACCTGGAAACACTCACAGCTTTTGCAGAAACGGTAACCAATCATCTTGAAGTGGATCAGGCTGAAACATGGCAGTACGTAACATTCAGAAAATTTGTAGCCACTACCAAGTTTTACCAGCGCGATTATCAGGGAGCTGCAAAGACCATGAACGATTTACGCAACAATTTGTCATTGAAAAATTACCTGGCAACAGATGTAGAATGTAAGTTGTTCCAGGCTTTACAATATTGTATAATGGGCGAAGACGGTCTTTGTACTCAAATTCTCTCATCACTTAAAAGACAAATCCGCGATCACGACGAACGTTATACTTCAATCCGCACCTTTATCAAATTGCTGAAATCAGCAATGAAGCCTGCTGATTATCGTAAGAAAATTAAAAAGATAAATGAGCTGTGGAATGAGTTCGAAAAAGAGAACACAGGCACGCATGCCATTTTGAAAAATATTAAACTGGACGAGATCACCATCAGGAAAATGACTAATCCTATCAGGGACTAAAAGTCAGTCAAACGACCTCAAACAATAGCCTCTAAGTATTTTTCGCTTAGAGGCTTATTTATATATTTAATAACGTGCTTGTTTGCAGAGGCCTTGTTTATGTCATCGGAACTCATCGATGATGATACAACAATTACCCTGGCTTTTTCAGTAACCTCTTTCGGCAGCGTTTCATATTCTTCGAGAAACGAAAAGCCATCCCGACCCGGCATGTTCAGGTCAAGAAAAATAAATTCGGGAACTTCAGCAGCATCGCTCTTGATTTCTTTCAGGAAACTAAGAGCACTGCTTACGGAATTTTTCACAATTACATTGCTTGCAAACTTCGAAGTTGCAATAATGCGTTCGTTGATGAGATTGTCGATTTCATTATCATCGACAAGCAACACGTTTTTAAACCTGGCCATGGGCTTCTGGATTTAGTAAAGTACAAACGTATTGGGGGGGCGTGGTGATGGACGGGATCGAACCGCCGACACAAGGATTTTCAGTCCTTTGCTCTACCAACTGAGCTACATCACCAATATTCGGATGGGCGCAAAAGTAAAACAATTTTTGATGCTCACACGCTTTTTTTTAGTTGAAAATAAGCGTCCGGGCTGCATTGCAGGAGTACCATTCATCCCCGAATCAATAATTACCTTTGCGCGTGCGAAAATTAATCCTTGACGTAGGAAATACACGGACAAAATTTGCCGTGTTCGATGGTGACGTCCTGGCCGAATCAGGATTTCTGAAAGGCAGTGCGGCAGAGCGCCCTGATCATATCGCCAGAATGTACGGACCTTTTTACAGCACCATGCTTGCATCGGTGACATCCGGTGAAATAGTAACCGGGTCAGAACTGTTTGGTAATGTGGTGCGTATGCGAAGCGGCATGAAATTGCCGGTGAAAATCACTTACAAAACTCCGGAAACACTTGGATCAGACCGCCTTGCAAACGTAGTTGGCGCCTGGAAAATAAATCCCGAAAGAACTACCCTGGTTATCGATGCCGGCACCTGTATTAAATACGACCTGCTGATAGCCGGAACCGAATATCCGGGAGGCATCATTAGCCCCGGCATTGCCATGCGCTTTAAATCGATGAACCGGTACACCGACAAACTGCCATCCCTGAAACCCGAACCTGAAATTCCTCCGCTCGTCGGACAATCAACAGAAGGGTCAATGCGTTCGGGTGTAGTTAACGGCGCCCGTGCCGAAGCAAGGGGACTGTTTGAGCAATTCAACACCTTATATAAGGAGCTGGATATCATACTCACAGGCGGCGATGCGGGCTTATTTGAAGGTATGGTAAAAAGTGCCATCTTTGTGGCCCCTACTTTAACACTTACAGGCCTTAAAGTGATCCTAGACCACAATGACTGATTTGAAACGCTTTTCTTTTTGTTCCATATTATTTTTTCTTGGTTGCCTATCAGCTCTGCATGCCCAGACAGGAAGTCTTTCGCCCTACTCCCGTTATGGAATTGGTGATTTAAGTACCGAGGGATTTACCTATCAAACAGCTATGGGCGGAGCCGGTTCGGCAATAGGATCCGCTTTCTTTATCAACTACCTGAATCCGGCATCATACGTATATGATACAACTACCGTATTTGAATTCGGACTACGTGCCGAAATCTCCTCATTTGCAACATCCTCACAATCTACATCAGCCAGCTCCGCAAACTTCTCCCACTTCTGTCTCGCTTTTCCGGTCATTAAAACCCATTGGAGCGCCGCACTGGGACTGGCTCCTGTTTCTTCGGTGGGATACGACCTGAATTTGTACGAAAACATTCAAAATATCGGTGTGGTGAAAAATGTCTACACGGGTACCGGGGGACTGAGCAAAGTTTTTATGGGCAACAGTTTCAAAATAGCAAAAGGACTGACCGCAGGAGTAAACATTTCCTATTTGTTTGGCACCATCGAAAACCTGAAGGCGGTTGAATTTCCCTATGGTTCCAACTATTACAATTCAAAATATATTAACTCAGTGACTGTCAATGATTTTTATTTGAATTATGGGTTAATGTATCAGTTTGATCTCCCTAAAAACAAACGCTTGTCAATTGGATTAGCAGGTGCACCCGATTCCAAAACCAATGCAACCAATTACCTCACCTATTACAATTACACTAAGATTGGCGGATACGAAGTCATAAAGGATTCAATAATTAAGGATGGGAAAGCAAGAGGAAACATAGTTTTACCCGCCTATTACAGATTGGGTGCAACACTTTCCTCCGCCACAAACTGGTCAGCATCATTGGACCTCAGTATGCAGCAATGGGAGCATTTTGAAAATTTTGGATCAGCCGATTCGCTGGTAAACAGCTATGCGATTCAAGGCGGCGGAGAATACCGGTTCAATAAAATGATAGTAAGAGCCGGAGGCCATTACCGGAAAAACTATCTCGAATTACGCAATACACCTATTAATGAATATGGGGTTTCACTGGGAATGGGACTTGTAAAACTTTTGCCGAAGCGACCGACCTCTACCATTAACCTGGCCATCGAATATATTCACCGGGGGACCAAAGAAAATAACCTTTTGAGCGAAAATTATTTCAGGATTCACCTGGGTCTGACACTTGCCGATATCTGGTTCATCAAATACCAATACGATTAACCCTTTTAATCACGTTAAAAGGCGGTAAATAATTCCTTGATAACAGCCTTTAGTAGCTGACAATCAAAATATTATAATTGTTGACAAAAAAAAATATCTCCTCCGGCTTTTTTCTGTTAGCTTTGTTTCTGGGTCTGTTAACCGGATGTGAAAACGACCTTGAAAAAGTAAAGCTTGTTTCGGAGCATCATTCGTTACCGGTTGAGACTTCCGAAAATCTTGAAATCCTGTACAGTGACTCGGCAAAAGTCAAGCTGAAATTGAACGCGCCGGTACTGGAACGGTTTTACGACGACAAGCCGTACACCGAACTGCCTAAAGGAGTTCATGTTGAGTTTTATAACGATCAGATGGAAACCATTTCGGTGCTTACGGCAGGATATGCAATCAGATACGACTCTGAATCGATGATGGAGGCAAAGAGCAATGTGGTTGTTATCAATCAAAAAGGTGAAAAACTCAATACCGAACACCTTATCTGGAACGAACGGTCTGCCAAAATTTACTCTGACGCATTTGTCCGCATCACCACTCCCGATAAGGTTATATTCGGCAATGGATTCGAGGCAAATCAGGACTTTACCAATTACAGAATTTTCAAAATAAAAGGAACCATAAACATCAACAAGGATGAATACACTCCGAATCCTTGAAATATCCTGGCTTGTTTTCGGGCTTGTAGGAATAGGACTTTGCATTTATAACCTGGCAACCGACGGACTGGTGGCAGCCATTTGGCCCCTCATTTTTACGGTTATTGCAGGAATTTTTTATACCATTCGGCGCAAGCAGCGGATCTCGTTTGAACGCGCTAAAAATGTGCGCGAACAAAACTGATACACGCAACTCCTTTTCCTCCTGTTTTTCATCTTTTTATATTGGAATTCACGTCGTATATTCGCAGCCTGTTTTGAGCATTCTGCTTCAGGATAACAACAATTTGAAAATCAATTATTTAATTAATAATTACAAGAAATGGCAGTAATTGGAAAAATCCGTCAAAGGGCCGGATTACTTATTGGTCTGGTCGGGTTTAGTCTCGTCGCATTTATTTTGGGGGATTTGCTTACCTCAAACCGGAAATTCCTCGGTCAGGATTCCAGCATTGCGGAAATCGCAGGAAAAAAATTCAGCGCCCAGGATTTTGAAGCCCGCGTAGCTCAACTGGAAGACAATTATAAAATCAACACCGGTAAACAAAATGTTGATCAGGCTACTCTTGAATCATTACGCGAACAGGCATGGACCAATCTTGTAAATGAGGAAGTACTCGGCACACAGGTTACAAAAGCCGGTATCAAAGTAAGCCCTGAAGAATTGTTCGACCTGGTGCAGGGTAAGGATCCGCATCCGCAAATTAAAGAAGCATTTAAAGATCCGAAAACCGGTGAGTTTAATCCGGCAAATGTGATTCAGTTTTTGAAGAACATGGATAACGACGCTACCGGAAAAACACGCGCACAGTGGATTGCTTTTGAAAAGTATATAATGGATGAGCGTGTTAAACAAAAATACAATGAGCTGGTTCGTAAAGGACTTATCACAACAACCATCGAAGCAAAACGGCAAAAAGAAAATCAGGGACATACGTTTGATACCCGTGTAGTTGATTTGACGTTCAGGTCCGTTCCTGATTCCTCATACAAGGTTACCGATGCTGAAATAAGTACCTATTACAACGCTCATAAAGAAGAATTCAAACAGGAAGAAGGACGTAAAATTGATTATGTTGTGTTTGATGTCACCCCTTCGGTAGAAGACGTTTCTGCAGTACTCAAACAAACTTCAGAACTGGTTGAACCCTTTCAGCAATCTACCGACGACAGCCTCTTTGTCGCCGTAAATTCGGATGAAAAAATTGAAACTAAATACAGCAAACAGGGAACTCTTTCACCTGCAATAGACACCATTTATTTTAATGGCGCTTCCATTGGAACAGTTGTAGGACCTTACCGTGAAAACAACGGATTCAGAATCTCCAAACTGGAAGATATCCGCCTGCGCCCCGATTCCATAAAAGTGAGTCATGCACTTATCGCCTATGCAGGATCGGAACGTGCGGCACCTGAAATCAAACGCACAAAAGAAGAAGCTAAATCACTTGCCGATAGTTTATTTGCTATCGCGAAAAAAGACAGCAAGGCATTTGTTGAAATCGCAAAAAACCAGAGCGACGATAAAGTAGCTGCCGGAAAAGACGGAGACCTCGACTGGATTACCAACGACAGCCCCATGGATCCTCAATTTAAAGACGGAGCATTTAATACACCAAAAGGTGGTGTGTCGCTGGTTGAATCTCCCTTTGGATTCCATATCATTAAAGTAACCGATCAGACGTCTTCGGTTCGTCAGGCTAAAGTTGCAACCATCCAACGTAACATCCGGCCAAGCAGTAAAACATATCAGGAGGCCTATACAAAAGCCAATCAGTTTGCAGGAACAAACAACACACAGGAGCTTTTCATAAAAGCTTGCGAAGAGCAGGGACTCAATAAACGCGAATCAAATGATTTAAAACCTTCCGACAAATCAATCCCCGGACTTGAGTCGCCACGCGCTCTTATCCAGTGGGCCTACCAGGCAAAAGTGGGCGATGTTTCCAAATCGTATGAAATGGGTGACAAATTTGTTGTTGCGCTGTTGAAAGAAGCAAAAGAAAAAGGAATCGCACCACTCGAGAATGTAAAAGATCTTGTTACAAGTAAAGTGGCCAACGAAAAGAAGGCTGCCGAATTCACTGCTAAATTTGAAGCGGAACTTGCCAAAACCAAGGACCTCGATCAAATTGCTGCTGCTTTAGGTACAACTGTAAAAAATGCTCCTGGAGTAAGTCTCTCATCCGGATATATACAAAATGTTGGTGTGGAACCTATCGTTGTTGGGGTGCTTTCAACTATGAAACAAGGTGAAATGACCAAACCCATTGTAGGCCAGGCCGGAGTGTATATTGCTGTTGTTGACGCCGTTACAACACCTCCTGAAGTTACCGACTATTCTGAGACCGTAAAAATGCTCGAGTCACAGAACCAGCAGCGGGCCGAATATGAACTCTTTAATGCGCTTAAAGAAAAAGCAGATATCAAAGACAACAGGTCCAGATTCTTCTGATTTGTTGAACCGAAAACATACCAAAAGCCGTCCGCCAGCAGCGAACGGCTTTTTTAATTCTCTTTTTTCATTAATTTGCGTGATTCTCCTGTATTGACACTATGGACCTGAAATCACAATTCAGAAACGTTGCACCGGTTATGGTAATGCTCTACGCATTCACCACAGCCGTTTTGACTATCGTCATTTTTGTGGGAATTGAGAACGGGATCGAACTGGATCATTTTACCCAGGATCCATCAACTATTATGAATGCCCCTTTTTACCTCGGGTTCTTCTCCTATGTAGGTATCCTTTTCTGGGCAGGTTCGGCAACATTGTGCTTTTTTACCCGCTATATGCTTCCGCGAAGTGAAAGCCTTGCAGAAGTAAAAAGGTTTTTGCTTGCATCAGGGCTTCTCACATTACTGATGATGACCGACGACCTGTTTTTGTTACACGAGGATGTATTTCCTAACTACCTGCACATACAGGAAGGAATCGTATATATCATTTATGTGAACCTATTTATTTATTATATCTTTTATTTCAGGGAAGAACTGCTCCGTTCTGAATTTCTGGTGCTTGGATTAGCATATGCCATGATTGGGACTTCACAATTTGTGGATGAATTGCCGATGCCAATACCGGAAGATTCATTTTTGGAAGATGCCGTCAAACTTTTTGGAATAATGACCTGGTTTATTTACTACACCAGGTATTGCGTATTTGCACTCAGAAAATCGCAATAACTATTTAGTTCCCGCTTTTTCGATGCGCATTCCCGCATCCATAATGCCGGGAAGCGGATCGATGCGCATGGCCTGGATGAGTTCAAAACGGTACTCGCCCTTTTGTCTGAAAAAAACATCCTTCCTGAAAAGAATCCGGTTGTCCCATATATCACCAAGTCCGTCACCCAGCCATTTTCCTTCGGGCGAAGCCAATGTGCATTCAACGGTATCGCGTTGCATCACGCCGTCGGGCATTCGTGTATTCAGAAAAAGATAAATGTTACTGAAGCGGTAGTAGCCGGCGTTGCGGATATTGATATAAACGTTGTAACCGATTGATGTATCTTCAATGACGGCATTTAACACAACGGGCTTGTCCTGATACCACTCATGATCGGGAATCTCTTTGTTATCTTCAAACAACCTGTTTGAATCGCATGCGGCCATCAGCATAACGCATACAACTACCATCAAATAGAACGGAGCACGTAACATATTTACGATTGTGTGTTTCCCTGATCACCCGGCTTCTGACGCTGACGAAATCCACCCTGACGGGGAGGTGTGCCACTGCCGGTTGAAGGTGGAGTGGGAGGAGTTACCGGTTTCTGCTGTTCCGGTTTGCTTTCCTGCTGTGGTTTATTTTGCTGTTGCGGACGGTTTTGCTGCGGACGATTCTGTTGCGGACGATTTGATGGCTGCTGACCGGAACGTTGTGACTGATTACGGTTTTGCTGTGGCGCCTTCGGCTGCTGAGAAGGTGCTGATGCCACTGAACTTTCAGGACGGGCTCCTCCCGAACGATTTTTGTTTTTCTTTTTCTTCTTCTTACGCTTGTCCATCATCCGGGTCAAACTATCCTGACCAACCACATCAGCGTAATCGAGTGGTTTTATTTCCGGAATATCCTCCTCCTCTTCTATTAACTCAGCCGGTTTAAGTTTTTGTTTGTTCAGCTCCAGTATCTCTTTTACCCGGTCAACTTTCAACGCCACCCAGTTGTCGGCCCCTATCGTTTCACCACCCGGACCGGCAGCATAGGTTTGATCGAAAAAGGCAAACCACATCATCCGCTTAAAAATATCTGTTTTGCGGTGCAGGGCATACCCTTTCTCTGTTTCAAGACGTACGCCCGCATCCGGTATATCGCGCAGTGCATCCATGTAGCTGTCGAGTTCATAGTTCAAACAGCATTTTAATTTACCGCATTGTCCTGCAAGCTTCAGCGGATTAAGTGATAAATTCTGATAGCGCGCGGCGCCGGTCGACACAGCTTTAAAATCGGTAAGCCATGTTGAGCAACAGAGTTCCCTTCCGCAGCTACCTATTCCACCCAGCCTGCTCGCCTCCTGACGCATTCCTATCTGACGCATCTCCACCCGCACTTTAAATTCTTCAGCAAGTTTTTTAATCAATTCCCTGAAGTCGACGCGCTCTTCGGCAGTATAATAAAAGGTAGCCTTTTTACCGTCGCCCTGATATTCAACATCGCTCAGTTTCATCTTCAATCGTAACGAACCTGCAATAGTGCGGGCTTTATACATAGTAGAAACTTCAAGTGCTTTAACCGCTTCCCACTTTTCTAAATCGGCAGGGCGGGCCAAGCGGTAGAGTGCTTTTATTTCAACCGACTGCTCTTCAAAATTTCGCTTCTTTAACTGCAATCGCACCAGCTCACCAGCCATTGAAACAGTACCAATGTCATGACCGGGATTCCCTTCAACAGCAACCACATCTCCCTCCTTCAAAGGAATGTTTTCGCTGTTTTTGAAAAAATCTTTCCGGCTGCCTTTGAAACGCACCTCAACAATATTGAACGGCACTGCACCATCAGGCAGCTCCATATCGACCAACCAGTTATAAACATTCAGCTTGTTGCAGCCCGAAGTCCCGCAAACGCCGTTGTTTTTACATCCCGGTGATGATGTTCCTGATGTTGTACTGCATGAACTGCAACCCATGTATTATATATCTTAAAAAGAAGGGCGAGGCCGGAGCTTTACCGCCCTCATTCGGTTTCGAAACAAATTATTGCCCCGTATTAATCAGCTTACTGATTTTGAATGACAAATCTAAGAATAAAATCTTGGCATTTGCATTTCTGCCGACTGCAAAATAGGCCTGATTAACAAGCTGTTGTAAGGGTCCGGCGTTTCCGTCGTGTATGAACTTTGAAAACTTGGAAAAATTAGGAATTACCTGGTCATCAAACCGTACCAGTTCGGTAACGCCCTCATTTACCAGCAAACACTCCCTGATGGTATCCAGAAAAAAAATAAAGAACCTTTTGTGGTATTCTCTCCCTCCCTTCGAAATGGAATCTACCCAGCTGCTCAACTGTTTAAAATCTCTCAAAGGGTTGAGACATAACCGCATCCATTCAATGAAAGCGGTTTCCATATCCTTTTCCTCTGCATCCTCTTCCACCAGTGCAAATGCAGTATTCATATTCCCTCCCGAAAGTTGGGCTGCCCGGTAAGCCATTGAGGGTTCTACGGCTCTCTGTTGCTCCAACAGCCTGGTTAACTCCGAAACCGACAAGCCCGGTATGGTAATAAGCTGTGTCCGCGATACAATGGTGGGTAATAACAGTTCCCTGTGATCGGTAATCAGAATAAACACTGTATTGTCCGGCGGCTCCTCAATGATTTTCAGCAACTTATTGAAAGCATCCGCACGCATCTTATCAACCTGCCACATAATCTGAATCTTTATTTCCGATTCAAACGATTTCAGACTCAGCTGACGGATGATTTCTGTACTCTCATGCACCGACATAAATCCCTGCTTGTTCTCCAAATCAATCGACTCATACCAGTCCTCCAGATTGATAAACGGATTCGCAGACACTGCTTTCCTCCATTCATTCAGAAAATCAATACTTTTTGGCTCTTTTAATTTTCGAACCGTAGCTACCGGATAGCTGAAATGTAAATCGGGGTGTACCAGCTTTTTGTGTTTCACACAGGAGGGGCAAACACCGCAACTGTCGGTTTTCCCCTTATTGGTGCAATGCAGGTAGGTTGAAAATGCCAGGGCAAAGGCAAGGCCGCCGTTCCCTTCGGGCCCAGTAAAGAGCATTGCATGGGGCACCCTGCCTTCGGAAACCGAATGGGTGAGCCGTTCCTTAATCTTATTTCTTCCGGGAATTTCTGAAAACAACATATGCAGTCGCAAAAATAGGCATTTACAACCACCGGCAATGCTTTGCGAACACAGGCCCAAAACGTACCTTTGCAGCTATGAAAACGATAGACAATTATAATTTTTCAGGAAAAAAAGCATTGGTTCGTGTTGACTTTAATGTACCGCTTGATAAAGCAACACTTGAAGTAACCGACGACACCCGCATAAGAGCTGCCATTGATACAATAAAAAAAATACTCAACGACGGAGGTTCCGTGATACTGATGTCGCACCTGGGCCGGCCCAAAGACGGACCAGCGGATAAATATTCATTAAGGCATGTAGTCAGGAGTCTTGAAGCACTCCTTGGCAGACATGTTCAGTTTGTTGCTGATTGCATTGGACCCGATGCGGTCAACGCTGCTGCCGGTTTGCAAAACGGAGAGGTGCTGTTGCTTGAAAACCTCCGCTTTCACAAAGAAGAAGAAAAAGGTGATGAGACCTTTGCAAAAAAACTGGCATCACTTGGCGATGTGTATGTAAACGATGCATTCGGAACCGCACACCGGCGTCATGCTTCAACAGCTGTTATTGCCGAATTTTTTCCGGGTCATAAATTTTTCGGGTATGTAATGGCCAATGAGGTCAACCACATCGAAAGGGTACTTGGCAGCGCACAACATCCGTTTACCGCTATTACCGGCGGCGCCAAGGTCTCTGATAAAATACTGATAATAGAACAACTGCTCGAAAAAGTAGATCATCTCATTATCGGAGGAGGAATGGCTTACACATTCTTCAGGGCCATGGGCGGAACTACCGGGTCGTCACTATGCGAAGAAGACAAACTCGATCTCGCGACAGACATTATTGAGAAGGCGAAATCAAAAAACGTACACATCCATCTTCCTGTCGACTCTGTAATTGCAAACGTATTTTCCAATGAAGCCGATTACAAAGTTGTGTTATCGGGAGAGATTCCTGACGGATGGATGGGACTTGATATAGGACCTAAGGCCATTGCTGCATTTACGGATGTAATCCTCCATTCAAAAACCATACTTTGGAATGGCCCGATGGGTGTATTTGAAATGTCGCATTTCGAAAACGGAACAAAGGAAATTGCAGCTGCGGTTGCCAAAGCAACTACCTCCGGTGCCTTCTCGCTTATAGGTGGAGGCGATTCTGCTGCTGCGGTAAACAAATATGGTTACAGCAATGCAGTATCTTACGTTTCAACAGGCGGAGGAGCACTGCTCGAATACATTGAAGGGAAAAAATTACCCGGCGTCGAAATGCTGCTTGCTGATTAACATCAGCCGTTCAGTTTCTCATTCAGCACATCCTTGACATCCTTAATTGCCGGCGCTAAAAACGTCGACAACTTGAGCACCGGACCATACAGCACCGACCCATTTCGGGTTTCGGCCGGTATAAGATTCATATGTTTTTCAAAAGGCTTTATCAGCCAAAAAATTACACTCACGGCAAGTGCAAGTTTAATCAGCCCCAACAGCGCTCCTGCAATCTTGTTAAAAATATTGAGCGAGGTAACGCTCAGGACCGCCTCCATAAGCCGGGCATAAAATATAAAGACAAGCAGGATTACAGCAATGACCACAAAAAAGGAGATAATGTGCAGTAAACGTTCATCTCCGTCAATCAGTGGTTTCATCCAGCCGTAAGCTATATCAGAAAATTTAAATGCGAGATAAATTCCGGCTACCAGACCGGCAATCATTGCTACTTCAAATATCAATCCTTTCGAAAAACCTTTCCACGCTCCGTAAAGAAGTGGAACTGCAATGATCAAATCAAGGACATTCATCAAAAAATATCAATACAGGTTATCCTGTCCTGCAGAGGCAGGTACAAATCCCTTGGCAATCGCAGTTTTATTAAGCGCTTGCATAGTGGTACGCTCAAAGGCGTCAGATTTATCAAGATCGGAATCTTCCAGTTTTTTATTGATCGTGTTCAGTCTGTCGTATGGCAAATGCTTCCGCAATTCACTAATGATTCTGTTCCGGTCCTGCTTGAGCCGCACTGCAAGCTCACGGACATAAGCGGGTGTTTTAAACTTCAGCGAATCGTTCATCTCTTCCATGCTGAAGTTTTCTTCCAGATCGGAATTGGAAATTTTGATGTAATCGATCACGTCCCATCCCTGCTGATGAAACTGAAACCGATCGGAAATTTTATGATAGAGCCTCGATTCAAAACTCATCATGCTTGCATCGTATGCGCGCTTATCGTTAGCTACCATCATCCGGTACCTGAATGCACCGTTTTTTCCGTAGAATATATAGGTATTGTTTAGGTTTGAAGCCAGCACTTTCAAACGTGCAGGATCAGGGGAGGTCAGCACTAGCGGTGTGCGCTTGTGTATTTTGATATCAAATTGTTGACCGCCTGTAATGCGGGCTATTTCCATCCATCCGGGCAAATCCCTTTCTGCATTGTTTCTTGTTCTGCAGTACATCGTATTAATGACAATATCGCGCTTTACCGCCTCATCACATGCATTTCTGAACGATTCGCTGTTTCCCGTTGTCACCAATCCGTTACCGGCAATGCAAATTACCCGCATGGCATCGGGGTCGGTAACCCAATCCATTTTCTTTACTGCAACTTTCAGCGCCTCCCCAACATACTGGTCGCCTTTCTCAACCATGGGTTTCAGCTTGTACAATTCATTCTCAAGTGCATCGTAATCATCCGAAAGAGGAAACAGAATTTTAACATAAGCATTCTCTTCACCAAAACTGGGTCTTGCAAATCCTATTACACCTATCCGGAAAGAGGGAGACGGACGGTAAGCGCCTACCTGGTTTACAATGTCCCAGATTTTTTCCCTCACATCATCTATCAGTCCGTTGGTACTTGCACTTAAATCGATACAAAAAACCAGATCAATAGAACCTCTGCTGCGCGATGTTACACCGGCATTCACCGAAAAAAACAAAAGAATACAGGAAAACAATACCGTTTTCCATAATTTGCTGAATATCACTTTTCGGGGGATCATCTTTCCTGTGCTTCTTCCTCCGGCCAACACCGGTTGCTTACAAAATTAATACGACATGCCGCACCACCTGACGGATGTGCCTATTTTTGTTAACAATATGGACTTAAAAAGTTTCGAATTACTGCGATCGAGCTGGAACGAGCTCACTGAACGTATTTCAACCGAATTTGGTGTTGACCCCGATGTGCAGGGAATCCTGTTTCTGATAGGCATTCAGGAATTGGGTCAGGGCCACCGTGACTTCAGCAAAGACGAAAAACAGGATCTGATGCACATTGCAACATGCAGGTTATTAAGCATTTATGGATATTATGCATTAGATGGTTCCGATGATCAGGGCTGGCCGCACTGGAAACAATTGTCGAAATTACCCGCGCTCACGCTTAAGGAGCAGGATTTACTGCTCAAACAGGCAATTCTCGAATACTTTAAAGATTACTACTGATAATCAGCGGATTACAACTGTCTTCGAAACTGTTGTAGCCGATTCAAGCCGGATATAATCGCGGCCTGTTTTGGTTCCTTTTGCGGCATCAATAAGCAGCACCGCTTCCAGTTTGTAGCTGAATGAAGCCTGCCCTACCACATCGGTGACGGCAGTTTGAATAATGGTTGGATCTACAGGCGGAGCACCGGGTCCGTAGGCTGAGGAATCGGGGTATAATTTGACGGTAGCGCCCGAAATACGCTTTCCAAGTGAATCAGTCACAGTAATAACGGCTCCGCAGGGACCTGTTTTATCTTTACAGGAAGTAATTCCGGATGTGCCGGCCAGGAGGGCTGCAAATACGATTATCAGGTATCCTGTTGCTTTCATTTTCGCTGTAATTTAGCTAATATTGCATGTCACCCTGATGCAGGATGCATCTTCAAAAGTATTACAAGTTTACGTTAAAATGAAACTTTTGTTTCTTCCTTCTTACACCCACTACAAATCATGAAAACAACACTCGCTTCCCTTGCATTTATGTTACTTGCAGGAATTGCAACTGCCCAAACCGGTAAACCTGCTGCTGCCACAGCTATGACACCGGCTCCTGACAAGATTGTTGAAATTACCACCAGTTACGGCACTATTAAAATCCGGCTGTATAATGAAACGCCTCAGCACCGCGATAATTTTATTAAGCTCGCTTCGGAAGGATTTTACAATGGAACGCTGTTTCACCGTGTGATAAACGGATTTATGATTCAGGGGGGCGATCCGAATTCTAAAAATGCAGCACCCGGCGTTATGCTTGGCAATGGTGACGTAGGGTATACTATTCCTGCTGAATTCAACGAAAAGTTATACCACAAAAAAGGCGCGTTGGCTGCAGCACGTACCGAAAATCCCGAAATGGCTTCAAGCGGTTGTCAGTTTTATGTGGTACAGGGAAAAGTGTATGGCGAAGAGGAATTAAAAATGATTGAAAGCCGGTTAGGTTACACCTTCAGCCCTGAACAGAGAGAAGCCTATATGACCATTGGCGGCACTCCTTTTCTGGATCGCAAATACACTGTTTTTGGCGAAGTGATTGAAGGCCTTGATGTGCTTGATAAAATTGCTGCCGTAAAAACAGGACCCGGCGATCGTCCGGTTGAAGATGTGAAAATGGAAGTGAAAGTGATTCAATAACTCCCTGCATAAAAGGCAGATTAACTCCTGATAAAATTTTTATACTGAGGGATTCCGGGACAATGCAGTTCGCTTGCCCGGAATCTCCGATTTTTGCCCGATACCTTTATGGCTGACATAGATGCACTGATACTGGAAGTAGAAGCCTTTCAGGAAAAGACCAAAGAGTCACTTGAAATGTTCCGCATCAAATTTTTGAGCAAAAAAGGGGTGCTGGCAACACTATTCGCCGAAATGAAAACAATTGCCCCTGAACAGCGCAAAGCATTCGGGCAAAAGGTAAACGAGCTTAAAGTAAAAGCGGAAACCAAGCTGAAAGATTTCAGCGATCTGCTGGAAGACTCTCCTGATACGGCAACGGACGATATGGATCTTACGCTGCCATCGGAACCCTACTCAACCGGCACCAGGCACCCCGTTTCCATAGTCAGAAACCGTATTATCGAAATTTTTAACCGTATCGGTTATGTGGTTGCCGAAGGTCCGGAGATAGAAGATGACTGGCACAACTTTACCGCCTTAAACTTTCCTCCCGAACACCCTGCCCGTGATATGCAGGATACTTTTTTCCTCGACGACGACAGAGGAATGGCACTGCGGACTCATACCTCTTCGGTTCAGGTCCGGATTATGCAGTCGCAGCAACCACCTATCCGAATTGTGGCTCCCGGGAGAGTGTACCGGAACGAAGCCATATCTGCAAGAGCACATTGTTTATTTCATCAGGTGGAAGGACTCTACATCGACAAAGGGGTTTCTTTTGCCGATCTAAAACAAACGCTCCTCTATTTTGCCAGAGAAATGTTCGGAGCATCAAGTGAAATCAGACTGCGCCCCTCCTATTTTCCTTTCACGGAACCTTCGGCCGAAATGGATGTCTCCTGTAATATTTGCGGAGGCAAAGGATGCAACGTATGCAAATATACCGGCTGGCTCGAAATTATGGGATGCGGAATGGTAGACCCTGCCGTGCTTGAAAATTGCGGCATCGATTCCAATGTATATTCCGGTTTTGCATTCGGAATGGGTATTGAACGCATAGCCATGCTCCGTTATGCCATCAAAGATCTCCGGCTGTATTTTGAAAACGACCTCCGTTTCCTGGAGCAATTCAAAGGCGAGTGATTTTCAGCTTTTAAGGCTCTCATAAACAGCTCCTTTCTTCTCTTTCCTGATTGCTGACTTTCATCATGCCGGTTCATGGGGAATGTTGCGACTTTTGCCGTTATGCTGACTGTTTCGTTCTCCGGGCTCACGCTTAAAGACCTGCCCCTTGTAGGTGGTAAAAACGCCTCTCTTGGCGAGATGATTTCAAATTTATCCGCATCGGGAGTCCCTGTCCCGCCCGGATTTGCCGTTACCGCCGAAGGCTACCGGATGTTCATCGCGCACAATCACCTCCAATCTCACATTACTCAACTGCTTTCTGAACTTGACCCCAAAAGCCTGGATACCCTCGAACAAACAGGCAAAGCAATCCGTGATTTGATTGGCAATGCCATTTTCCCTCCCGAGCTGGAACAGGCCATCAGGTCTGCCTACCGCCAATTCAGTGCATCGTTCGATAAACAAATAACGGTTGCCGTACGCAGCAGCGCAACTGCCGAAGACCTCCCCGACGCCAGCTTTGCCGGACAACATGATTCTTTTCTGAATGTGGCTGATGAAGAAGAGCTGTTATCCAGTTGCAAAAAGTGTTATGTGTCGCTCTTTAACGACAGGGCCATCAAATACCGCATCGATCATGGCTTTGATCATTTAAAAGTTGCCTTATCCGTTGGCGTACAACTGATGGTGCGCAGTGACCTCGGCAGCGCCGGAGTTGCATTTACAATTGATCCGGAATCAGGATTCAGAAATGTAGTATATATAACAGGAGCATGGGGACTTGGCGAAAATGTTGTTCAGGGAGCGGTTACCCCGGATGAATTTTTAATTTTTAAACCGACACTTTCAGCAAACAAATATCCTGTACTCCAAAAGAAAACCGGTAAAAAGGAATTTACAATGACGTATGGTACCGGAGGAAGAGATACCGTTAACACAGCAACAGCTCCCGATAAACAGGCACTGCAGGTGCTGGGTGATGACGAACTTATACAGCTGGCAAAATGGTGTGTTGCAATTGAACAACACTACAATAAACCCATGGATATTGAATGGGCAAAAGACGGAATTACAAATAAGATATGGATTGTTCAGGCAAGACCCGAAACGGTGAAAAGCAGAATAACCGACTCCAATGTTCACCTGTTTCAAATAAAAAAGCATGGAAAGGTACTCTGTTCCGGAAAAGCAGTGGGAACTAAAATTATTTCGGGACGCGCTTCCATTGTTCATTCTCTCGACGATATTGATAAGGTTGAGGAGGGGGCTATTTTAGTTGCCGACAACACAAACCCCGACTGGAATGTGATGCTGAAAAAAGCAGTCGGCATTGTCACCAATAAGGGAGGCCGTACAAGTCATGCCTCAATTGTCGCACGCGAATTGGGTATTCCGGCACTTGTGGGAACAGGCAATGCCACCGGGGTAATAGTTGACGGAACTGAAATAACACTTGATTGCTCAGCGGCAGGAACCGGATTTGTTTATGATGGAAAATCTGAGTGGGAGACTAAAACGATTCCATCAGAAAGTGTTCCTGCAACCAAAACAGATCCGTTATTGATTCTTGCCAATCCTGACCGCGCCTTTGAACTTTCAGCTTATCCCGGCAAAGGAGTAGGATTGCTGCGTATGGAATTTATCATCACAAACAGTATCGGCATTCATCCTATGGCACTGGTGCATTTTGATAAACTTCCCGACGGACCCGAAAAGAATGCCATCAACAAGATAACCAAGAACAGCAGATCAAAAACATCTTTTTTTGTTGATACCCTTGCCGGATCAATCGCCACTGTCGCCGCGGCATTTTATCCCCGGGAGGTAATTGTGAGAATGAGTGACTTTAAATCGAACGAGTACGCTTCGCTTGCAGGCGGATCACAATTTGAAATTGCTGAAGAAAATCCGATGATAGGTTTCAGGGGAGCCTCCAGGTATTATCACCCTGCGTACAAAGAGGGATTCAGACTCGAATGTGAAGCCATTGCAAAGGTGAGAGATACAATGGGACTGACCAATGTAAAAGTTATGATACCATTCTGCAGAACTCCTGAAGAGGGTGAAAAGGTGGTTAACCTGATGGCGGCATACGGACTGAGCAGAGGAATAAACGGTTTGGAAATATACTGCATGGTAGAAATTCCTTCAAATGTTTTACGATTAGAAGATTTTGCGCAAGTATTTGATGGGTTTTCGATCGGGTCAAACGACCTTACACAGTTAACACTTGGTATTGACCGGGACGCTGCAACTATCAGCAGCTTGTTTAATGAGAGAGATCCGGCAGTGCTGGAACTCATCACCACCGCCATTCGTAAAGCCACACAATTAAATAAACCAATAGGGTTATGCGGACAGGCCCCGAGTGATTATGCTGATTTTGCCGCCATACTGGTTAATGCAGGAATCAATAGCATATCGTTTACCCCGGATGCATTGTTTAAGGGAATCCAAAATATACATCAATCAGAAACCACCGAAGTAACCATAAAACAAACTGCAATATGAACCGATTAAAAAATAAAGTTGCCATAATTACCGGTGCTGCCGGCGGAATGGGTAAAGCTGAATCACTTTTATTTGCAAAAGAGGGTGCCCGTGTAATGGCAACCGATAAAAACGAACAATTACTCCGTCAGTGGGCAGAAAGTGCCAGACAGGAGGGGCTGCAAATTGAATGGATGGCGCATGATGTAACGTCGGCGGCGAGCTGGTCGGATGTGGTACAAAAAACAGTTGAGAAATTTGGTGGTATAGATATACTGGTAAACAACGCAGGAGTATTTCCGGCAGGAGCTACAACCGAGAACACCGAACTAAGCGGATGGGAATCTATTTTATCAATTAATCTTACCGGCCCGTTTATCGGTGTAAAAAGCTGTCTGCCGTATTTGAAAAAGAATGGCGGGTCTGTAGTTAATGTTGCATCTATTGCTGCGAATGTCGGAGGTAACGGTCCGGCCTATACGGCCTCAAAAGGCGGATTGCGGCTCCTTACCAAAGATATGGCTATTGAATTTGCACCACACAAAATCAGAGTCAACTCACTTCACCCGGGAGGGGTAAAAACACCTATGACAGCCTTTTTTACCGGTCTTGAAAATGCCGAAGAACTGGTAAAAAACAGTTGTCCTCAGGGGCGCATGGCCGAACCGGAAGAACTTGCGATGGGTGCGCTCTTTCTAGCCGGTGATGAATCATCCTTTATGACCGGAGCAGAACTCGTAATTGACGGAGGATTAATTGCCCGTTAACAGAACAGGCACCCGAAAACCATTTCCTTAATTGGCACAAATCGCCTTGCCTTTAAAAAGGATTGCCCCGTTCCGGTCTGTTACCCTTACAAAATAAGTTCCCGAAGCAAGACCCGGAGTGGAAATATATGCATCACCTGATGTTTTCAGGTCTGCCACTTTTCTGCCCGTTATTTCATACAGTGTTACATTAACCGATTCTTTTGAACCATTGTCCTGTGAAATATAAAAGCCGTCTTTGAATAAGGAAGGATATAATTTTATTTGATTGTGTGCCGGTTCAAGTATTTCAATTCCGGTAGATGACGAACAGTTAAGATTGGAATTAACACCACCAAAAACCCCTATTGCAACAGGAGAAGCAAGAATAGAAACGTTACCCGAATACAGACTGTGCGGAGATGCGCTTAACTGATTAATAGTGGTTGTTGCAAAATTGAGATTTATAGCCGAACAGCTTCCGCCTGCAGCATCCAGTTTGGCAACAAAACTCGAAATACCGGTGCCACCGGCTATGAGGTAGCCGCCATCTGATGTTGGAATCAGCGAATTCAGCGTAATATTTCCGCTTCCCGCCGGCAAATAAGAGCGTGCCGATAAAAAGGTGCCTGCCGAATCAAGTATTACAACCAGCGGAAGTGCATTTCCGGATGATAACGAAAATGCATTCACCGCAATAACATATTTTCCGGCAGCATCCCTGTGCATCATTACTGGCTGCACATCATAACCGCTTAATGAATACCTATAGGCAAATGAGAGGGATGTGAGGTTGTTATCACAAACACCAAAAGCCAGTGACGAACCGGATGGACTGCCATATCCAAACACCCCACACACAGCGTAGCCGCCATTGGGTGCTGAAACAACATCTCTGGTAAAGGTTGCAATCGAAAAAGACCCCTGCTTTACAATATTTCCTGTTGTATCCAATATTGAAATGGAGTTCGCCAAATTGGCAAAACCAATTTCACCATTGCCCAGGTACCTTCCCCTGTAATTGGGGCTGGCAAATTGGTTGGTAGTCATATAACCCTCATGAATTACGGTTCCTGATGAGTCAATCATTACTACCGAAGGCTTTGCGCTTCCACTCAATCCAACTGTTCCGGTAAAAACAAAATGATTTGGTGACACTTCGAAACAGCTGTTTGCATAATCGTTGCCGCCTGTGGCACCCATCCGTTTAAACCAGACAATATTGAATGCATTATCAAGCTTTGTGATGAACCAATCGTTATCGCTTGGACTGTCGTAGATTGATCCTGCAACAATATAGTAACCTCCGGCAGCCTGCAGGAGACACCTGGGTATTTCATACGAAGCACTTCCTATTACCGCCGATTGCAACAGGTTGCCGGAATTGTTTATTTCTGACAGATAGATATCTGAATTTGAACCGGAATAACTAAACCCGGCAACAAGGTAATTTCCTGCACTATTTTCAATCACAGCATTCGATCCGTCATTTATACCCGCGGTAAACAAGTTGGTACTGAATGTATTTTGCTGGGCGAAAGAAGGGGATGCTATCGCTGATAAAATAAGAATGGCAAACAGGATTCTGGTATATTGTTTCATTGAATTAAAATTATGATGCAAAATTATTCAATTTATGGAAGGGTCGGAAATTAATGTTATTTATTTTTCAGAAGTTCAACTATAATCGAATCCGGAATAAATGTGAGCTAAGAAGTCAGATAGCTGATCATTGAATCCTATTCAATGCAAATAGCCATACCTTTAAAGAGGGAATTTCCGATATGGTCCAACACCCTTACAATATAGGTTCCTGAAGCCAGACCGGGAATAGAAACATATCCGTCAATATTAGATTCAGCTTCCAGTACTTTTCTGCCCGTAACATCATATAGTGAAACAAAATATGTTTCCAAAGAGGGCTTGTTTAGTGAAATGTAAAATCCGTCTCTAAACATAGACGGGAATAGTTTGACCGAACTTTTCGACATGTTTTCTGAGTCAATTCCGGTGAATGCAGCGCAGTAAACGCTGGAAGTAATTGTCCCCATAGTAATATTTAATAGTGGCGAGGTTAAAGTAGTTATATTGGCCACAAAAGGATTGTGCACGACCGAATTTACCGAACTAATTGGTGATATTGAGAAATTGTTATTGAATGCTGAACAATTTCCGCCCGTGGAATCAAGTTTCGCAATAAAACCAGGTCCATAGGTCTTACCGGCAATTAAATAACCGCCATCTGATGTTATCGATATTGCATTTATTGTGGAACCCGAACCTCCTATAACGTATCTATGGCTTGAATAAATGGTACCGTCATCATTAAGAATGATAATTATGGGTGGGTCCGGCGTAGTCCAAATAGGGCCGATAGTATTGGCAACAATGACATATTTTCCGAAAGTATTCCGTAGCATTTTCAAAGGATACAAAGAGTAATTACTTAATGTATATTTGAATGCAAATTGTAACGTCAAAAGACTACTGTCGACTTTACCAAAAGTCAATCCGGAATTTATAGCACCTACGCCACCATAAAATGCATATCCTCCATTTTGATCTCGAACTACATCTCTGGTAAAGTCTCCCACCGAAAACGGTCCCTGTTTTAAAATATTCCCTGAGGTATCTATAATAGAGATTGCATTATCAAGCCCGGCAAATCCAATTTCCCCATTACCAAGATAGGTCCCTCTGTGAATGCCGGAGGAGAACTGATTTGCCGTCAGGTAACCCTCATGAATCACAGATCCGGACGAATCTGTCATTACCACCGCAGGTTCAGTACTTCCTCCCAAACCAATAGTACCAGTGAACACAAAATGATCTGGCGACACTTCAAAACAACTGGTGATACCATCACCGTTTGCAGGAGTTCCCATCCGTTTGAACCAAATATTATTGAATGCACTGTCCAGCTTAGCAATAAACCAATCACCATCTAATGAATTATCATTTATATATCCTGCAACAATATAGTATCCTCCTGATGCCTGAAGAATACAACTAGGAATTATAGTTGAAGAACTACTTATTGTTTTAGAATGCAATATATTTCCTAAGGGATCCATCTCAACCAGATACATACCCGGATCGGTTCCAAAGATAGTTAGGCCTGTAATCACATAGTTTCCGGAAACATTTTCAATAACCGCACGCGCCTCGCCATCGACCATCTGGCCAGATAATATAATTGAGTTACTGGCTAATTGCCCATAAGATGGTATTAATGTGGCTGCAAGTATAAAAATGAAAGTTAGTGAAAATGCAAATTGTTTCATTGTTAAATGGTATAATATGTGAATTTATTAAATTATTTGATGTTTCTACTCTCATTAAGCCAAAATTTAGATAAAATATTCTGACCAATAACCGGAAGTGCTTACCTTTGGCCATTCCTGATGGACAAACAGTTACTCATAAAATTCTCGAAGTTCGGAGCTGTAGGCCTGATGGGAATGGTGGTGGATTTTTCAGTTACCTACATTTTGAAAGAGCTGCTTGGAGTTAACAAATACATAGCCAACTCTTCGGGTTTCATCATTGCAGCCACCTCAAACTTTCTGCTAAACAGAAAATGGACTTTTAAAAGCAACGATCCAAAAGTAATACGGGAGTTTTCCATTTTTACCGGAATCTCCATTGCCGGACTCATCATCAACAACGCTATCATCTGGCTGTTACACGACCGGCTGGGTCTTTTCAGTTTCTATCTGTCAAAGTTGTTTGCAATAGGCGTGGTGTTTTTCTGGAATTTTTTCATGAATCACCATTTTAATTTCGGACAAACAGGAAAATCAGTAAACAGACGCTCAAAAGAATTTCAGGCGGCTGATAAAGAAATTTAACGGAGCACAAATACTCTGTAGCTGTCGAGTCGTACGAGAATAAATAACAAAATCGTAAACGACCAGAGCGACGATCCGCCGTAACTCAGAAACGGCAACGGAATGCCTATAACAGGCAACAATCCGATTGTCATTCCAATATTAATCATCAAATGAAAAAATAATATGGAGGCTACGCCATATGCATATAACCGGGTGAAAGCCGATTTTTGTCGCTCGGCAATCATAATTATCCTGTAAAGCAAAGCAGTAAACAATCCGATAACCACCAGCGCACCTATAAAACCCCACTCCTCCCCTACTGTACAGAAAATAAAATCGGTGCTTTGTTCAGGGACGAAGTCGAATTTAGTCTGGGTGCCGTTCAGAAAACCTTTTCCTGTGAGTCCCCCTGAGCCAATCGCGATAAGACTCTGGTTCACATTATAACCTGCCCCTTTTAAATCTGTCTCCTTTCCCAGCAAAACATTTATTCGTTCCTTTTGATGGCGTTCGAGCACATGATTAAAGAAATAATCGACACTCAGCACCAGTCCTGCAGCCATAATAAATATTGCAGAAACAGCAATAATATTCTTCCGTGTTTTTCTGAGAAACAACACTGCCAAGGCGCCGATAGTCGCTAACGCAATAATGATATTTATTTTGGAAATCATGAGCGAAAGCACAAACAGCATCACCACAAAAAAACCTATTATCAGCACATTTTGTGAAAGACCGGCTCTGTACAGCATAAATATAAACGCAGCAAAAACAAGTGCAGAACCCGTATCGTTCTGAAGCAGTACCAATCCCATTGGCAATAATAAAATAACTCCGGTGATCACCTTGGTCCTTAAGTCGCTTATATTTATGTTCATGGTGCTGAGAAATTTTGCCAGCGCCAGATTGGTGGCAAACTTCGCAAATTCTGCCGGCTGCAATCTGAATGCACCAATTTCGAACCATGAACGTGAACCGGAGACCTCTCTCCCCGTCAGAAGAACAATGATAAGTGTCAGCAATATTGCCGCATAAATGGGATAGGCAAACGCTTCATAAAACTTACCGTCAATAACCAGAATAAAAATGGCGAGCACAATAGAAGTAGAAATCCAAATAAGTTGCCGCCCGTAATTTTGCGACATATCCAGAATACTGCTATGGTCTTCGTTGTAAACGGCGGCATATATATTAACCCAACCAATCAGTACCAGTGCCAAATACAACAGGACCATGATCCAGTCGATGTGTTGAAATATGTTTTTCTGGTGTCTCATTCGTCTCTTCCCGTTTCGGCCGATTCATGAACTACCGCTTCCGGATTAACGGAAGGAGCGGGCGACAGCGTAGGCAACAGCACTCCTTTGACCATGCGTTCATATAATTCGGGACGTGTAATGGTATCGGTGAGATACTCCTCCATCATCAAGCTGGCAATGGGGGCCGCCCAGGTCGCCCCAAATCCCGCATTTTCTACCATTACCGCTATGGCTATTTTGGGATTTTGCCGTGGCGCAAAGGCAACAAACAACGAGTGATCCTTACCATGGGGATTTTGTGCAGTACCTGTTTTACCGCAAATGGTAATATCTCCAAACCGGGCTATCCGTGCCGTTCCTGCTTCAACTACCCGTTGCATTCCGTCCTGTACTGCGTCAAAATATACAGGATCAACATCTGTATAATGCTTTACATTTAAATTGCGGGTGGTATTTTCCCTGTCACCTATTTTCTTTACTATATGCGGAGTATAAAAATATCCTTTATTGGCAATGATGCACATAATGTTTGCCATTTGCAAAGGCGTAACTCCCAGTTCACCCTGTCCTATTCCAAGTGAATAAATTGTAGAGGCCTTCCAGTGCCCTTTCCCGTAATACCGGTCGTAAAACTCTACAGAAGGAACCAGTCCGCTCAATTCATGCGGTAAATCCACGCCTATTTTTTTACCTACTCCGAAACTCAGCACATGTTCGCGCCATTTTCTGTATCCGTTTTCGGATGAACCGAATTTCCTGCTGTCGACAAACGCCTTAAACGTATTACAGAAATAAGGATTGCAGGAATACTGGATCGCGCCTCTCAGATCCTGTCCCGGAGGGTGGCCGTGGCACTTTACCGATTTGCTTCCAACCACAAAGCTGTGCGGGAAAACGGTTGCAGGAGTAATGATACCTTCCTGTTGTGCAATCAAAGAATTCACCAGTTTAAAAGTTGATCCGGGCGGATAATAGGCCTGCATAGCACGGTTAAAAAGTGGTTTGAGTTCGTTTTTAAGCAGCAAGGCATAGTTACGCGACCGCACCCTTCCTACCAACAGATTAGGATCGTATGCGGGTTTGGTAACAATTGCAAGTATTTCTCCTGTGGAAGGGTCAATTGCTACAACACTGCCTACTTTATTTTCAAGTAACGCTTCACCCAGTCGCTGCAGGTCAAGATCAATGGTTGTGGTAAGGTTTTTACCTGCAACAGCAATTGAATCGTATTCGCCGTTCGAAAAACTGCCTTTCTCCCGGTTAAACACATCCACCATTACAATACGAACCCCTCGTTTACCCCGTAATTCCTCCTCATACGATTGTTCTATGCCATTTATCCCTATATAGTCACCTGATTTATAATAAGGGTTTTTGTGAATAACGGCATCATCCACCTCGCCGATGTATCCAAGGGTATGGGCAGCCAGGTTTTCGGGGTATTTGCGTAATGTACGCGACTGAACAAAAAAGCCGGGGAATTTATATAACTGTTCCTGCAGAACGGCATAGGTCTCTGCAGAAAGCTGTTTTTCAAATATGGAGGCCTTAACGGGAGAGTATTTTCGTGCCTTGGATAATTTTTTTGTGAAATCCTCTTTTTCGATCCCAATGAGTTCGCAAAACTGGAGTGTATCCATTTCTTTGACCTGACGCGGCGTAACCATCAAATCATAAACAGCCTCGTTGTAAACCAAAAGTTTTCCGTTGCGGTCGTACACCAGCCCTCGGGCAGGGTACTCAATGATATATCGGAGAACGTTGTTGTTTGCTGAAAGCTTGTATTTTTCATCCAGCACCTGGATATAGAATATCCGGGCCAGATAAATTACAATGACAACGGTAAAAATCCCGAGGACCACCCATCTGTGACCACCCTGTAGTTTCATCTTTCGCGAACAGCCTTTCCAAAGAGGTACTGACTAATCATTATCAGCAATAACGTTGCAAGGCTGCTCAAAATTACTCTTAAAAAAGTTGAAAAGAATTCCGAGAATCTGAAAACCTCAATATAAAAGAGCACAAAATGATGGACAAAGGTCAGTGTGGCAGCATATATAAGAAACCAGGTAAATCCAAGCTCACGGACCGACGGGTACGATTCGGTTTCGTAGCCGTCACGCGGAGCCATCAGTTTCAGCAATCCGGGTCGTACATAAGCCATCATTACACAGGCGGCGGCATGCATTCCCAGCGTATCGGTAAAAACATCCATTACAAGTCCGGCAACAAAGGCAATCACCAGCAACAAACCCTTTGGTAACCGCACCGGCAAAATCATAATAAAACTGATGTATAAAAAAGGATTGATATATCCGCTGAACTGTATATGATTCAACACTGCCACCTGAATGGCAATAAGTATGATAAACCTCGAAATAAATAATATCAGCTCAGTTATCATCTTTATCTTTCTTATGCGTCAGATCTTCCAGCGCTTCCTGCTCCTGTTTCATTAAATTCTCTACAACATATACGTGCGAAAGGTTTCCCAGCCCGGTGGAAAGCTTAACCGTAATGGTATAAAAATTATCGCCTGCCTTTATTTCAAAATCTTTTACTGTGCCAACCATTATGCCCTCAGGAAAGACTCTGCTGTAAACTGTAGTTACAAGCGAATCGCCTTTTGCAAACTTCACATGTTTAGCCACCTCCTTTAATGTAGCTTCTGTATTATCGCCACCATTCCAAACAAGCGATCCAAAGTAATTGTTGTTTTTAAAACGGGTACTTATTGATGTGTTTTTATGCAGCACCGACATTACAGTGCAATAATGCGGCGAAACATCCTTAACAATGCCGACGATTCCGGTTGCGGAAATAACACCCATACCGCTTTTTATTCCCTGCAAGGAGCCCCTATTTAAGGTAAGGTAGTTGTTTCGCCGGTTAACGGAGTTGTTTACCACTTTGGCGGCAATGTAAGTATACTGCTGCTTGTAAGTGGTATCCTTTACCACGGTTTTAAGTGTGTCGGGGTGATAAAACGATTCGGGCGCAGTGCCTTTGAGCATGGCATTTTCCCGGGCGAGGCTCTCGTTGTTTTCTTTGAGATGGATGTATTCTTTTACAGAATTGATGCTTTCGAGTATGGCACCCGAAACACGGTTGGCGGAATTAAACGCTGCTGTTTGCTGAAAATTATTGTTGCGGTATACCAGTATAAAGCAAACCGACCATAAAAGCAGAAAAAGGAGCGTGAAGTTGTTTCGCCAGAGCAGCAGGAACAGGTTGCGCATCCGTTATTAAGAGTAGGTAATCCCGGGATTCAGGGGATGAGAAATTTAAAACGGTCGATATTTTTGAGTGCTATACCCGTTCCCCGAACTACAGCGCGTAACGGATCTTCAGCAACGTGAACAGGTAATTTGGTCTTCATTGAAATGCGCTTGTCAAGCCCTCTCAGCAATGCTCCGCCGCCGGTAAGGTAAATACCGGTACGGTAGATGTCGGCCGACAACTCAGGCGGAGTTATTTCAAGGGCTTTTAATATAGCTTCTTCAATTTTTGATATGGACTTGTCGAGAGCATGTGCGATTTCAGAATATGATACAGTGATCTCCTTGGGAATACCGGTCATAAGATCGCGGCCATGTACCGCAAAATCAGGAGGAGGATTATCCAGTTCGGGCAATGCAGAGCCCGCCTCAATTTTGATCCGTTCTGCAGAGCGTTCGCCAATGAGAATGTTATGCTGCCGACGCATATAATCCCAGATATCGGTGGTGAATCCGTCACCTGCCACACGAATGGATTGGTCGCACACGATTCCACCCAGCGCGATAACGGCAATTTCGCTTGTTCCTCCGCCAATATCAATAATCATATTACCCATTGGCTCCTCCACATCGATACCGATACCTATTGCAGCTGCCATAGGCTCGTGAATGAGGTATACTTCCTTTCCGCCAGCATGTTCAGCTGAATCTCTGACGGCCCTTTTCTCCACTTCAGTGATTCCGGAAGGAATACAAATTACCATTTTGAGAGAGGGTGCAAAAAGTCGTCTCCCAGGATTTATCATTTTGATCATGCCTCTGATCATGTGCTCTGCAGCATCAAAATCGGCAATCACACCGTCCTTCAGCGGCCTGATTGTTTTGATATTTTCATGTGTTTTACCATGCATCATCATGGCCTGTTTACCCACCGCAAGCACACGTCCCGTTGTACGGTCGATGGCAACAATAGACGGTTCATCCACCACAACCTTGTCGTTGCTGATGATCAAGGTATTGGCAGTGCCCAGGTCTATGGCAATTTCCTGAGTGAGTAAATCGAACAAGCCCATATCCGAAAGTTCTTAAATTAGATTGCTAGGATTTTGGATGATAAAGATAGTTATGAGGTATGGGAATTTCCCCCTTTTAAATAAAATTAATCAACATCATTATTTTAATGTCTGAAATGACGTGTACCTGTTACCACCATCGCCATTCCTGCTTTGTCGCAGTAGTCAATTGACTCCTGATCACGAATGGAACCTCCCGGCTGAATAACCGCGGCAATGCCAGCCTGATGGGCTATTTCAACACAATCGGGAAACGGAAAAAACGCATCCGAGGCCATCACTGCGCCTTTCAAATCCATTTTAAACTTTCCCGCCTTGTCAATGGCCTGCTGCAATGCATCCACTCTGCTGGTCTGACCTACTCCTGCGGCAAGCAGGCGGCCCTCTTTTACCAGCACAATGGTATTTGACCTGCTATGTTTTACAACGATATTGGCGAAGAGCAGATCACTGATTTCGGAAGCTTCGGGTACCCGTCGTGTTACCGTTTTTAATGCTGATGCTGTTTCAACAGCGGCATCGCGGTCCTGTGCAAGAACGCCATTTAAAATGGTCCTGTACTGGAGATCTTGCAGTTGGGGTTTGTTGAGCTGCAGGAGAATGCGGTTCTTTTTTTCTTTCAGCAGCGCTAACGCTCCGGGAATAAACTCAGGGGCCATCAACACCTCAAAAAAGAGCTTCCCGATTTCAGCTGCCAGCGATTCATCAACCGGCTGATTTGTTACAATAATCCCTCCGAAAGCCGAGACAGGATCCGCCTCCAGTGCACGTTTCCAGTTTGACATTGGATCAGGTCCGGCAGCAATTCCGCAGGCGTTGTTGTGTTTTAAGATTGCCGTTACAGGCTGATCAAAATCACCGGTAAGGGCAAGGGCCGCATCAATATCGAGCAGGTTGTTATAAGAGAGTTCTTTACCCGAAAGTTGCGTAAACACCTTTTCCAGGTCGCCATAAAAATATCCCTTTTGGTGCGGGTTTTCACCGTACCGGAGCGAACGTCCCTGCGGAATACTTACATGAAATTCCGATCTGTCATTCGTGCCCATCCAGTTCCAGATAGCAGTATCGTAATGCGATGATACAGCAAAAGCCCTGACAGCCAGTTGACGGCGCAAATCAAGCGTTGTAAAGCCACCGGAGTCGGTGAGGGCCGTCAACAAGGTTTCATATTCGTGCAGCGACGGCACAATTACCACATCGTGGAAATTTTTTGCTGCGGCTCTTATGAGCGAAATACCGCCGATGTCTATTTTCTCAATAATATCTTCTTCCGGAGCACCGGCCGAAACGGTTTCCTCAAAAGGATACAGATCCACAATAACCAGATCGATACCCGGAATCTCATATTCAACCAGCTGGCCGGCATCCCCTGCATTGTCGCGACGGCTCAAAATACCTCCAAACACTTTGGGATGCAGTGTTTTAACCCTTCCACCCAAAATGGATGGGTAGCTGGTAAGTTCTTCAACAGGAACCACCGGAACCGAGAGCGATTCAATAAAAGTCTGGGTTCCGCCGGTAGCATATAATGTTACATTCAATTTGTGCAATGCTCTGATAACCGGCTCAAGGCCATCCTTGTGATAAACGGAAATTAAAGCAGAACTGATTTTTTTTGTACCCGGCATGAATGAAATGGAATGAAAAGTGAACCGCAAAGTTAATTCTTATTGCCCATTGAATTCTGCTGTGAGTAAAAGTTTGGGGCAATCTATTGCATTAATTTTCGGTGCAGATAAATTGCTTTGAAGCCGATAGATTATATTTGAACAAATAATTGTTCGTGTTACTCTACCTGAAACTCATCCGAGAGAGTATTTTATTCTCTTTTCATGCCCTGCGGGTGAACAAACTCAGGACTTTTTTATCGTTGCTCGGTATCACCATCGGAATATTTACGGTGATCCTGGTTTTTACTGTTGTCGATTCACTGGAAAAAAACGTAAGAACCAGCATTCAGTCGCTGGGCGAAAATGTGGTTTTTGTTCAAAAGTGGCCCTGGGCATTTGGCAGCGACTATCCATGGTGGAAGTACCTGATGCGTCCGGTACCCGAATATCAGGAGATGTCGGAGCTCAGAAGCCGGTCACAACTGGCTGAGGCAATGGTTTTTCAGGCATATCTGATGGGGAAAACCATCAAATACAAGGGTACCGCCGCCGAAAATATTGGCATGGTGGCGGTGTCGAATGAATTCGACAAGGTGCGATCATTCGAATTGAGTGAGGGGCGTTATTTCACGGCCCAGGAATTTGATGCGGGTAAACCCTTACTAATCATTGGTGACGAAATAAAAACGTCATTATTCGGAGATGCGCAGGCGGTAGGTCGTGAGGTAAATGCCCTGGGGCGAAAGCTCACCATAATCGGCGTTTTCAAAAAAGAGGGGAGTTCAATTCTGGAGAATTCAATGGACGAACTGGCCATCATACCCGTGAATCTAGCCCGTAACCTCATGAATCTTAAATCAGAAAGACTCGATCCTACCATTCAGGTGAAAGCGCTTCCCGGGGTAAGCAATGAGCAGCTGATAGCGGAGCTGAGAGGTCATTTGCGCTCCATCAGGAGGTTACGTCCCATGGAGGAAGACAACTTTGCCTTGAACGAATCTAAGATGCTCTCTTCGGGAATCACTCAGGTGTTTGATGTAATAGGTATGGCCGGATGGATTATAGGTGGATTTTCGATTCTGGTAGGAGGATTTGGAATTGCCAACATCATGTTTGTTTCGGTGCGTGAACGAACCAACCAGATCGGTATTCAAAAATCGCTGGGCGCGAAACGGTTTTTCATTCTTATCCAATTCCTTTCAGAAGCCGTCGCCTTGTGTATCATAGGCGGAATCACAGGTCTGGTGCTGGTGTTCGGAGCAACGGTTATTGGCAGCGCCGTGGCCGGATTTGAGCTGACCCTCACCGCTGCCAACATTTTTAAGGGAGTGCTGATTTCAGCTGTTATAGGTGTTATTTCGGGTTTTATTCCTGCATTTTCGGCAGCCAGGCTGGATCCCGTGGAAGCCATCCGTTCCAACGGGTAAAAAACTACCGTTTTATACCCTGAACAGGGTTTAATAACTCCCTCATTGTTTACTCTTTTGCATATTGCATATGCCGTAATTTCATATTACCTTAGCCTTCTATGCCGGTTTACGCATCTGCCGCCGTTGTTACGGAATGAAACGAAAACTATTTGTTGTATTGCTGTCCCTCTCTGCGGCTTTTTTAGTAAGCGCCGTTAAGACAGGCGTTACCCCCGCTAAAACATTTCATACGGCCGCCGAAAAAGAAATGCTTACGCGGATGGCCTTAACACCAATTGGCCCCGGCGACTACTTTCTTACCTCTGCAAGCTGCAGCGGATGTCATGGTTTTGATACACTCAATCAATCCAACATCAACGAGGATGGTATTGATGTAAATCTCTTTGACCGCTGGCAGGGCTCCATGATGGCCAATAGCGCCAAGGATCCGTTATGGCGCGCCAAAGTGAGCCATGAGATTATGGTAAATCCTGCCCATGCTTCCGCACTCCAGGATAAGTGCACTGCCTGTCATGCACCTATGGGACATTATAACGCTTTCTACAAAGGCAACAGCCCGTTTCTTATTTCAGACCTTATCAACGATTCACTTGGACTTGATGGCGTATCCTGTGCCGGATGCCACACAATAGGACCGGGAGCGGGATCAACATTTTCCGGAATCATACCTTACGATACAACGCGAACCATCTACGGACCGTTTACAAATCCGTTTTTCGGACCCATGCAATTATACGAGGGATATACCCCTACGTATAGTCCCCATATGGATCAGTCGGCGGTTTGTTCGGCATGTCATACCCTCATCACAGAGTCCGTTGATTTGTCAGGGAATTTTACCGGAGGAGAATTTATTGAGCAGGCAACCTATCACGAATACCTGAATTCAAGTTATCCGGCCGCTAACATTAAATGTCAAACCTGTCACATGCCGCACGAAGCGGATCCGATTGTTATTGCAAACGGGTTCATGAACCTGCAGCCGCGCTTCCCGTTTAACCAGCATTATTTTGCAGGTGCCAATCATTTTATGGTAGAGCTGATCAAGAATAACAAAACCGCACTTGGCATTTCAACACACGACGCGAATTTTGATTCAACACTTGCAGCTACCAGCAGGATGCTGCGTGAAAATTCGGTGAGCTTCCAGCTCATAAGCGACAGCATTACTGCGGACACCGGCTATTTTCGAGTAAAAGTACTGAACAAGGCAGGGCATAAATTTCCATCAGGTTATCCCTCCCGTCGTGCAGTGCTGCAATTACTCATGACGGACGCAACAGGTGATACCGTTTTCCAATCAGGGATTTTTGATGCTCAATACAGAGTGGTTGGCGAAACCGTTCCGTTTGAACCCCATCACCGGGTAATCAATCAGAACAACGAGAGTCAGATATATGAGATGGTAATGGGCGATGTGAACAGCCAGATTACAACTGTTCTCGAACGCGCCGCAATTCTCCTCAAAGACAACCGTATTCCTCCTGATGGCTTTACAACCACATCAGCTGTTTACGACACGGTTACCATAACACCGGATGCACTTGCCGACAGCGACTTTAACCAGCTTGCAGGTACTGAGGGAACCGGAAGTGATTTCGTCGGCTTTCACATACCTGTGACCGGGGTAACCGGAAATGTTTCTGTTTTCGCACGTCTTTTTTATCAGTCGGTGCCACCAAAATGGACCGACGAAATGTTCCTGATGAACAGTGCTCCTATTGACACGTTCCGCAATATGTTTCTCGCTGCCGATCAGACACCATTTCAGGTGGCCGAAGACAGTCTGATGAATCTGGTACTTACCGGTATCGGCAATCCTGCCGCGACAGAACAGATCCAGCTCATTCAGAACAACTCGGACGGAAGTATAACTATAATCACTTCAGGAGAAAGAATTAAGCGTATTACGGTTTACGATATAACAGGAAAGCGGCTGCTGATTATAAACGGAAATGGCACCAACCGAAATAATTTCCGGCTTACCGAAACAACCGGTATATATTTTATCAGCGCCGAAGGCGACGAGACAAAAGCGACATTCAAACTATTTTATAAGCAATAATATCAAAATCAAAAACCACAACACTAACAATAACCCGCAATGAAAAAATTTCAACTCAAATTAACCGGACTGCTCCTGCTGGGTTTCACACTCGCAACAGGTGTAACCATGGCGCAGTTGTCCTTTACAAATGCAAATGCCAAACTCTCCAACAGCAATGTCCGCAGCGGATGTGCCGTTACGGTAGTAGATGCCAATGGCGATGGTCTCGATGACATCATCAGAATGGATCAGGGACATATTATTAACCTGGAAATTCAGGAGAGAGACGGCAACTTTACCAACCATTACATTACCGACATTGGAGGAGGAAGTGCATGGGCCATGACGGTTGCAGATGTTGATAAAAATGGCTGGAAGGATATCATTGCGGATGGTAACGGCGGCATCAGGCTGGTTAAAATTTTCGAAAATGCCGGTGTTATCACATTCACCAATACCTTGCTGGCCAGTTCAGGTTTTTTCCTGCAGAATGCAACGTTTTGTGATATCAACAATGACGGTTGGATTGATCTTTTTTGCTGCGACGACAATGCTGCAAGCAAATTGTATCTGAACGACGGAGCGGGCAACCTCAATCTCTCTTCGTTTGTAAATTTTGCTGTCAACCCCGGCCTGTTTTACGGAAGCGACCCTGCTGATTCGGGCAATTACGGCAGCGCATGGATCGACTTTGATAACGACGGCGACCTGGATTTATACGTAGCACACTGCCGTCAGAGCAGTACGAGCAACACCGACGAGCGGAGAATAAACCGCTTGTTTGTAAACGACGGATCAAACAACTTTACAGAACAGGCAGGCAATTACGGCATAAACATTGGCTGGCAAACCTGGACCGGAAGCTTTGGTGACATTGACAACGACGGCGATCTGGACCTGATGCTTACCAATCACGATCACGCAAGTCAGATTTTTGAAAACGACGGCACCGGTCATTATACTGAACTTCTGAATACCGGCTTCAGCACTTCGGGCATTACACCTATCGAGTCGGTTTTTGAAGATTTTGATAACGATGGTTTCATCGACATACTGGTAACCGGTTCCGAGTGGCAATTCTGGAAAAACAACGGCAATCAGACATTCACACGTGAATACAATTTACTGGCGAGCAATGGTATGTTATCATTTGCAATGGGTGATATGAACCACGACGGTTTTGTAGATATTTATTCTTCCTATGGCAACATTTACACTACTCCTTCAACCACTTATGATGACGTTCTGTATCTGAATGACGGAAACAGCAACCATTATATTACATTCAACCTAAAGGGTACTGTAAGCAACCAGGATGCCATCGGTGCACGTGTTTCAATTTACGGACCCTGGGGAACTCAGGTGCGGGAAGTGCGTGCAGGAGAAAGTTATGGCACCTGTAATGCAGGACAACTTCACTTTGGACTTGGACAGTATACAAG
>DASUFP010000121.1:0-11002 GCA_036274495.1 Bacteroidia bacterium | reverse complement strand
GGCTCGATGTATCCGCTATTGCCTACTTGACGCTGTTCCCGGCAATAGCCCTTCTTTTTTATTCAATCAAACCATTCACACAAATAAGCAAAGTGCTCAATGGCTATTATTTGATACTAATTCCGGTAACAACAATAATTCAGGCAGGTAATATTGCCATTTTCAATTACTGGGGAGTTTTACTGAATAACAGGGCAATCTCCTACCTCACCAATCCGGTTGAAATACTTGCATCTTTAAACGGATTGCAAACACTAATCATGACAATGGCATTGATAGCCGGCTTTACCGGAATTTTTATTTTCTATAAAAAATATCTCAAACCCGCCGTTTATCAGCTTTCACAGCAGAAAAAACACAATTTGGTTGTAATTACCATTTTGGTGCTAATAACAGGTATCGGTCTGCGGGGAGGATTACAACAAATTCCCATTAATGAAAGCACTGCTTATTACAGTAAAGAAAACAGATTGAACCAAATTGCCACCAATTCGCTTTGGCATTTGGCAAATAACATTCATCAATCCTCACTGACAGAATCAAATCCATACCGTTTTGTTGATGAAGCGCTAGCAAATAATGTCGTTGATTCACTTTTTTTAAGAAATGTATTAAAAAACCGAACACAACTTTTTAAATCAATTAACCACCCCAATGTTGTTATCCTTTTGCTTGAAAGTTATACAGCAGATATTATAGGACCACTTGGTGGCGTGGATAGTGTTACTCCTTTTTTCAACTCTTTGTGCAGTCAGGGACTATTGTTCAGTAACGTTTATTCTTCCGGATTCAGAACCGACCAGGCATTGGTGTCAGTTATCAGCGGATTCCCCGCTCAGCCAAATAAATCCATCATACGATTTCCGGATAAGACCCAGCGGTTACCTGCATTGTCACGTTCTTTTAAAAATGCAGGGTATAAAACATCTTTTTATTATGGCGGAGAACTGGGATTTGCAAATATGAACAGCTACCTGACTGCCGCCGGTTTTGATTACATAACCGGAAAAGATAAATACCCTTCGGATGCAATGAACAGCAAATGGGGAGCACATGACGGAATTGTGTTGCAACAACAGGCTTTGGAATTGGACACTACTAACCAGCCGTTTTTTTCGTTTCTGTTAACGCTGAGCACTCATGAACCTTTTGAAGTGCCGGTAACTACTCCGTTCAATGGGACCTCAGAGTCGGAACAGTTTAAAAAAGCCGCCTGGTATACCGATGCCAGCCTGCGCGAATATTTCAATAAGGTATCGAAAAGCAGCTGGTTTAGCAACACCATTTTTGTATTGGTGGCCGACCACGGTCACAGACTGCCCTTGCTCCGATCGTACCAAAATCCGCTCATCCGACATATTCCGTTATTGATTTACAGTCCCCTGTTACAGGATTCACTCGCAGGAAAGCAGATGGCTCAGACGGCAACACAAAACGATCTGGCGGCCACACTTCTGGGGCAACTTGGTATGGATACCAAAGATTATAACTGGAGTAACGACCTGATGGTGACCCCGCGCAATCATTTCGCCTATTTATCACTTGATGAATCCATTGAATGGGTAACCCCGGATGACACCCTGCTTTTAGATATCAGCCACTTTTCGAAGGAGAAAAAGCCCGAATCCGGCAAGCCCGAAACCAGGGCCAGGGCTTATTTGCAACTGCTCTACCAGCAATTCCTCGGCTTATAAAAGGTATTATCGCCGCACTATCGTTAACTTTGCGGCCACATAACCTATGCTTGTACTCAATAACATAACTTTTGAATTTGGCTCCCGCTGTTTATATCGCGACACCTCGTGGCATATTCGTCCGGGAGAAAAAATAGGGCTTATCGGGGCCAACGGAACGGGAAAATCAACATTACTCAGGATAATCGACGGAGAATATAGTATCACTTCCGGTGAAATCACCAAACGCCGCGACCTGACAATAGGATTTCTGAACCAGGATCTGTTATCTTACGATTCCGATAAATCAATACTGGAAGTGGCAATGGAAGCCTTTACAGAAGAAAACAGACTTGCCGCTGAAATTGAAACATTGCTGGTTAAACTTGAAACAGACCAGTCGGAGGATATTTTGCACCGGCTGCACGATGCCCAAACGCAATTTGCCACATTAGACGGATACAGTATTGAGTCAAAAGCCTCATCCATTCTAGAAGGACTTGGATTTGCTACAGACACGCTCACTAAACCGCTGAATCAATTTTCGGGCGGATGGAGAATGCGGGTAATGCTGGCAAAAATATTATTACAGCAACCCGGCTTGCTGTTACTGGATGAGCCTACCAACCACCTTGATCTTCCTTCCATACAGTGGCTCGAAAGCTATCTTGACAATTATGAGGGTACTGTGGTAATCGTTTCACACGACAGGTACTTTCTGGACCGGGTGGTGAACCGAATTGCTGAAATTTCCGATTGCAAAATCACCATCTATAAGGGTGATTATTCCTATTACCTTGAAGCAAAAGCGGAAGCGGAAATGTTACAACGGGCAAGGTTTCAAAATCAGCAGGATTATATTAAACAACAGGAAAAGTTTATTGACCGTTTTCGTGCTAAAGCAACAAAAGCAAGAGCTGTTCAATCCCGAATTAAATCATTGGAACGGCTTGAAAAATTTAATGATGTAAACGACCCGTCGGCTACCATTCAGGTTAAATTCAGTTTTAGTTCTCCTCCCGGCAGAGTACTTACCAATTTACACATACGCTCAAAGCGGTATAAAGACCTTACGGTATTTGAAAACGCGGAAGTAACCATTGAACGGGGCGATAAAATTGCGCTCATAGGTGCCAATGGAAGAGGAAAATCAACTTTACTCAGAATGATTGATGGCAGCGAACCTTTTGAAGGAAAGACACTCCCCGGTCACAATGTGGTAAAAGCCTTTTATGCGCAACATCAGCTTGAAAGCCTGAATCTGGCAAATGATTTACTGGAAGAACTCCGACAAGCGGCTCCCGAACAAAACGACACCACATTGAGAACACTTTTGGGTGCCTTTCTATTTAAAGGTGACGATGTATTTAAAAAAATAAAGGTCCTTTCAGGAGGAGAAAAATCGAGAGTTGCCCTTGCAAAAACCATGCTGACCAAGGCGAATTTTCTGTTACTGGACGAACCTACAAACCACCTCGATATTCAGTCGGTGAATGTACTGATACAGGTACTCAGAAGTTTTGACGGATCTTATGTAATAGTTTCTCATGACCGGTTTTTTCTTGCTGAAGTGGCAAACAAAATATGGTACATTGAGAACCAAAAGCTCAAAGAATACCCGGGAACTTATGCCGAGTATGAGGATTGGGTTGAAAGGAAAAAAGCAACTGAACAATCCGAAAAAGTTGCCGAAGTTAAAAAGAAGGAAATGCAGCAACCGGCTGATACCGGTTTAAACCGGCAAGCCGAAAAGGAGAATAAAAAACAGCATCAAAAACTACAACAGGCAGTAAAAAAACTGGAAGATCGTATTGTCGCTTTGAAAGATGAAAAAGCGGAAATCATGAACCGGATGTCAGACCCTGAAATTTATACCAAAAACGGTACAGGGGCAAATCTGCAGGAGCGATTTCAGGAAAACGAAAAGATACTCTTTCAATTACAACAGGAATACGATGAAACTTTTCTAAAACTATTGGAACTGGAGTTATGACACGACGCCTTTACTTTATTTTATCACCGGTATTGCTGTTTTTTGCTCTGCCATTACGTTCGAACGCGCAACAGCAGGACGAATATTTTAGCGAAGGGTATATGCGCTACGAGAACATGATTTATAAATCCAATATCAAAACTGTTATTTTCGAAAAATACGGTGTTCAGTTCTCGGATCCGGTTATTACATTGGGATCCGGTGAACAGCTGTTTCTCTCTTTTGATGATCTGGATGGTGATTTCAAGAGCTATGCATACACATTGATTCACTGCGATGCATCCTGGCATCCGACCAATCTGATGCCCAACGAATTTCTTGAAGGTTTTTATGAGGAGCATATTGATAATTACGAGACCTCTTTCAATACCATTCAAAAGTATACCCATTACATGCTAACACTCCCCGGAAGAGATGTGAGGCCTATGATATCAGGTAATTATCTGCTTAAAATATTTGTAGAAGGACAAAATGACCATCCTGTTATTACCAGAAGAATGATGGTTTTAGAACCCCTTGTAGTAGTTGATGCCAAAGTTAACAGAGGCACTATTACCGATACCCGGGAGACCTGTCATGAAATTGATTTTGCAATACACTATCCGGCAATTAAAGTTGCCAACCCCTTTGAGGATGTGAAGGTTGTTTTGCGTCAAAATAACAGATGGGACAATGCCATTTTCGGGCTGAAACCACTATTTTTAAAAGACAACCTCCTTGAGTACGACTATGAAGAGGGTAATATCTTCAAGGCGGGAAATGAGTTCAGAAATTTTGATGCCACCAGCTTGAGACTGCAATCTATTTATGTAAAAAATATTGTTGAAGCCGATAACGGATTTACAGTTGTACTCATGCCGGAAATCAGTCGGGCATTCGACCGGTATGTTTTTGAAAATGATATCGATGGCAACAGACTGATACGGAACCAACACGTCAATAACAGTGATATAGAAGCAGAATATGTTTCTGTTAAGTTCACTCTTAAACATGAACTGCTTGCCAATGGAAATTTTTATGTTTTTGGTGCCTTAAGCGACTGGCGGACATCAAAAGAATTTATGATGAATTACAATCCGGATGAAAATGCCTATGAAGCGCTTCTCTATTTGAAACAGGGCTATTACAACTATGAATACGTTTTTGTGGCGGATGGCAAACATGTTTGCGACGACACTTTGGTGGAAGGAAGTCATTACGAAACTGAAAATAACTACAGCATCCTGGTATATTATCGTCCATTAGGGGGACGGTATGACAAACTGGTGAATTATACCAAAATGAATTCAAAGTTTTGATTATCAATATATTACAATAGATTGTAGGCTTTTTCAGAGGCAAACGGAACAGCAACGGCCGGAAGTGTTATTTAAAGCCTTTTTTGAGTTTTATTTTGGCTACATTCGCCTAACAAATGATTCCATTGGTCAAATTTGCTACCAAAAGAGCATAGCTGCTGATACCTTTGATTCATACACCCGGACAGAACCCTGAATTATGATGATCACCGAAGTTACCGCCGGCATAAAAGTGAGTGTAGAAACCTTCTACCAGCCGGTTCACAGCAATCCCGCCCAGTCTCATTATGTTTTTGCTTACCGCATTACAATTGTGAACGAAAGCGGCGAAACAGTGCGATTAAAGCGCCGTCACTGGCATATAATAGATTCCGACAGTTCTCACAGAGAAGTTGAAGGTGAAGGAGTTGTTGGCGAACAACCTTATATCAATCAGGGTGAAACCTACAGGTATGTCTCAGGATGTAACCTGAGTTCCGAAATAGGAAAAATGTTTGGAACATACCTTATGGAACGAACCTCCGACAAGAGACTATTTTACGTGCGGATTCCTAAATTCAGCATGATCGTCCCCTCAAAGCTGAATTAAAAAATAACTGCCAAATTATTGAACGCTGCCAATGGCGGCGTTTTTTTATGGTAGGCGGCTAAGTAATATTCCCGCTGCCACAGCGGCGTTCAACGATTCTGTTTTGGAATGTGCATTTCTTGAAATGGCTACCACATCGGTACCCAGTGCTGTAATATCGGCTCTAACCCCATGTGACTCGCTACCCATTACCAGTATTCCGCCCTTCTTAAATTTCGAAAAGCTGATGTTGCTGCCCGATGCCGATGCTATTAAAATGGTTGCATTCCTTTCTTTCCGGCTGTTTATGTACGTTTTCAAATCGGTATAATGTATCCGCATCCGAAAAAGGGAACCCATGGCGGCCTGAACCACTTTCGGTGAAAAACAATCAGCGGTATCCGGACTACAAATAATATCAGTAACTCCAAACCAGTCAGCTGTTCTGATAATGGTTCCAAGGTTTCCGGGATCGTTGATACCATCCAACACAAGTTCCCAGCGGCCTGAAATGCTCACATCAGGCAACTCATATTCAGGTATTCCGGCAACAGCAAGCACACCGGCAGGTGTAACCAGCGAACTCATCTTATCAAATTCAATTTTGGAGGCTTCATACATCAAACCCGAATGTCCGCTCCATCCTTCCGGCACCTCCCTCCCTTTTTCGAAAACGATCATCTGAATTTTAAAATCTGAATGCAGCAGTTCCTCAACTACCTTAAAGCCTTCAGCTACAAAATAACCGCTGGCATGCCTTTCCTTCGGGACCCGAAGTCCGGAAACATAGCGTATAATTTTTTTAGTGACAGCCTCTGATCCTGAATTCATTTAGAAAAATTCAAATTTTATGTAAAGGTAAACAAAAGGCTTTGGCACCCCGGCATTACATATCATCCAAAAGGCTTCAGCTCTGCCGGGAAGGGGTCTGTGACTTCCTTAAATAATAGTACATTTACGGACCTGAAATCCTCTATGACCAGCAAGTATTTTAAGTGGTTGCTTTTCCCGGCAGCAGTTCTCATGCTGAATGCATGCCGGCCGGTAAAATATCTGGGTGATGATGCGGTCCTTCTCAACAAAAATATCATCAGGAGCGATAAAAAGAGTCTGGTGGATGGGGCCACGGCAATAATCAAACAGAAGCCTAACCGGAAAATTCTCGGACTTTTCAGATTTCACCTGGGTGTATACACACTGGCAAACAAAGGGAAGGAAACAAAATTTAAAAAGTGGGTCAAAAATGCAATTGGTGAAGAGCCCGTTGTTGTCAATTCAGAACTTACCAAAAGATCCCATGATCAGTTGCAACTTTACATTGAAAATTCAGGTTATTTCAACGGGATTGTTACCGATACAACAGTTTCAGCAGGCAAACAAAAGGCAAATGTAATTTACACTATCAAAACCGGGCTCCCTTACACCATCCGCAATATTAAGATTACCAGTGTTGATACTGCTATTCAATCTCTGATATTAAGTGATACTTCTTCTTCACTCATTCACAAAGGTGACAACTTCAACTCTACCGTATTTCAGAAAGAGCGGGAACGGCTCACCGACAGAATGCGGCAACACGGTTATTTTGATTTTAACCAGCAATATATCCGGTTTGACATTGACAGCAGTCTGAATTCACACCAGGTTGATGTTTACCTGAAAGTGGACGGGGCCGCAGACAGTTTGTCGCAAAGCGGAACCAACCATAAAATTTACTACATCAACAATATATATATTCAAACCGACTACAATCCACTTGAAAAAACACTTGCCATACCTAAGGACACCGTAGTATATAAAGATTACATTTTTACCTCATCCTTTAAAAAGATTAACTATAAACCCGAATCGCTTTCGAGAAGAATATTTATTGAAAAAGTAAAAAAATACAATTCAGCAGACGCCAATTATACCTACAAAGGATTAACCAGTCTGGGAGTGTTTCGTTTTGTTAATATACGGTATGAAACAACTCTGAATGATTCGCTGCCGGGTAACTGGCTCAATTGTTTTGTTTCGCTCACACCATCAGCTAAACAGGAGTACAAAATAGAATTGGAGGGCACCAATAATGGGGGCAACTTTGGAATTGGCGGCAACCTGATTTATATAAACAAAAATATTTTCAGGGGAGCAGAACTTTTTGAAATTAAACTGAAAGCTAAAGTTGAATCCATTCCCAATTTTACGGATACTGTTTCAGAAGGCTCACAGGCACTTTCATTCAATACACATGAAATAGGTCCTGAATTAAGCCTGAGAATTCCCGGGATGTTATGGCCGTTGCACTACATGAACAAAATCAGATCTGCAAACCCCGTGACGCTCTTTAAGGCAGTATATAATTACCAGCAACGTCCGGAGTATTTAAGGAACCTGGCTACTCTTTCGGCAGGATTTGAATTTGTTGATGGCCCAAAGAAAAAGCACCTCATCTATCCTGCCGAAATCAACCTTTCGAAATTTGATTTGACTGATGCATTTGTTTACAAACTCATTACCAGCGGAGACCCGGAACTGGTTCGTTACTATCAGAGTTACCTGATAACTAACGGCAGATATACCTTCATTTACAATGGTCAGCGTCCGGGGATTTTCAAAAACTTCCTCTTCTTCCGGTTCAATTTCGAGGTGGCAGGAAACTCGCTCCGGCTTATTGATGCGTTAACCAGACCCGATTACAACGTTGATAGTGTTAACTATGAGGTTTTCGGTACCCGTTACTCACAATACATCCGGCCTGATGCAGATGTACGGTACTACCAGGTTTTTAATGAACATTCGAGTTTAATTTACCGTGTTACTGCCGGCCTTGGATACGCCTACCTCAACTCTGTATTTATCCCTTCAGAAAAAGCCTTTTACGCAGGCGGCGCCAACGACCTTCGCGCTTTCAGAACAGGAACAGTCGGTCCGGGCTCTTACGATGACACCCAAAATATTCAGCAGTTCGGGGATATCAAAATCAATATGAATACGGAATATCGTTTTGATATTTTTAAAATTCTGGAAGGCGCATTCTTTATCGATGCAGGAAACATCTGGCTGCGGCAGGATATTACAGACCGACCCGGGGGCCATTTTCAAATTGACCAGTTTGTGAGCGAATTTGCAGTGGGTGGCGGCGCCGGGCTTCGATTTGACTTTTCATTTTTCATTTTCCGGATCGATGCAGCCGTTCCGCTGCGTGATCCTTCCAGAGCCTTTAATGACAGGTGGACGGTTTCCGATTTGAAAATATCTGATACGGTCTTCAATTTTGGCATTGGATATCCTTTCTAAAGCCCTGTAATTCAAACTACTGAATACTTGCTCGGCGTTTCGTTAATTTTTGTAGTTTTGCCAAAACAACTGTTTAACCAAAAAGATTTTCCGAATTATGATGTCGACCAAGCAAGTGGAGGAATTATTAGGTAAGGACGCACGTTCACTCCTCGATCACACCTGCAAAACCATTTCTAAGGATCGCCTGCATTTGCCGGGATCAGATTTTATTGACAGGATTTTTTCTCCTACTAACAGAAATAATCAGGTGCTAAACAACCTTTCGAGGATATATAATTCGGGACGGCTTGCCGGAACGGGATATGTTTCTATTTTACCGGTTGATCAGGGAATTGAGCATTCGGCCGGAGCATCCTTTGCTCCTAATCCCGATTACTTCGATCCGGAAAACATCGTAAAACTTGCAATTGACGGTGGATGCAATGCTGTTGCTTCCACCTATGGTGTGCTGGCATCAGTTTCACGTAAGTACGCGCATAAAATTCCTTTCATTGTTAAAATCAACCACAACGAATTTCTCACTTACCCGAACAAGTTCGATCAAATTATGTTCGGAACGGTGGAGGAAGCCTGGAACATGGGTGCCGCCGCTGTAGGTGCAACCATTTATTTCGGTTCCAATGAATCGTCGCGACAGATAGTTGAAGTTGCCGAAGCATTTGCACATGCACACGAGCTGGGTATGGGAACCATTTTATGGTGCTACCTCCGCAACAGCGGTTTCAAAAAAGATGGCGTTGACTATCATACTGCCGCAGACTTAACCGGACAGGCAAATCATTTAGGAGTAACCATACAGGCAGATATCATTAAACAAAAGTTGCCTACCAACAACGGGGGCTTTACCGCACTTTCGTTTGGCAAAACCCACAAGAAAGTTTACGATGAGCTCACAACCGATCACCCCATAGATCTTTGCCGCTATCAGGTAGCCAACTGCTACATGGGACGTGCCGGGCTCATCAATTCGGGCGGAGAATCAAAAGGCGCTTCCGATCTTGCCGAAGCTGTTACAACCGCTGTAATCAATAAAAGAGCAGGTGGTCAGGGATTGATTTCTGGACGTAAATCGTTCCAGAAACCGGTAAAGGACGGCATAGCATTGCTGCATTCCATACAGGATGTTTACCTGAACAACGAAATAACGATTGCCTGATTTCAAGGTTACTATATGAGCTGGTTTAAGAGAATTAAGGAGGGCATAACCACAAGTACCAAGGAGAAGAAAGAAACTCCTGAAGGATTGTGGTATAAATGCCCCTCGTGCAAAACAATTCTGCCGTCCAGTGAGCATGCCGAAAAATTATATGTCTGCTCTAATTGCGGTTACCATGAGCGTATCGGATCAAAAGAATATTTTGAAATGCTGTTTGATGGAAACAAATTCAAAGAATTTAATATCAACCTGGTTTCCGGCGATCCGTTAAATTTTACCGATACCAAGAAATACACCGACCGGCTCCAGGATACCGTTCTTAAAACAGGATTGAGAGATGCCATCCGAACCGCATACGGTAAAGTGAATGGCCAAAATCTGGTTGTCTGCTGTATGGATTTCGGCTTTATCGGTGGTTCGATGGGTTCAGTTGTAGGTGAGAAAATTTCACGTGCCATTGACCTGTGTATCGAAAAAAAGTTTCCTTTGCTTGTGATCTCCAAATCAGGCGGTGCCCGGATGATGGAAGCCGCCTTTTCGCTTATGCAGATGGCAAAAACATCAGCCAAATTAACTCTGCTTTCTGATGCTAAACTGCCCTACATTTCGTTGCTTACCGATCCGACCACCGGTGGTGTAACGGCCTCTTTTGCCATGCTGGGCGACCTCAATATCGCTGAACCGGGCGCCCTGATTGCTTTTGCTGGGCCGCGTGTAGTAAAAGAAACAATCGGCAAAGACCTGCCTAAAGGCTTCCAGACTTCCGAATTTGTCCTGGAACATGGCTTTTTAGACCTCATTATTCCTCGTAATGAGCTGAAAACCAAGCTATCCCAATTACTCAAGTATTTCGAAAACTGATTTTGAAAATTTTCTTGGGATTCAATAGCCATTTACTATCTTTGCAGTCCGTTTAAAAATTCAATTTCAATACCATACGCAATGCAACTCAGCAGCGAATCTAAAAAAGTAGTTTTCAAAAAATTTGGGCAGTCAGAAACTGATTCTGGATCAGCTGAAGCTCAGATT
>DASUFP010000120.1:0-6791 GCA_036274495.1 Bacteroidia bacterium | reverse complement strand
GTCGTTTATAATTAACAACATACCGGAGTATAAGTTCTATCCGGCTTTCATTTGCCGTCAGGGAAACCATTGGTTCCGACTGCGCTTCTTCAAGCCTGTATTTGTATTGCAGTTTTTTCCACTTCTCTTTCGATTGTTGCGAGAGGTCAGCCGCAACTTCTTTCCCTATTTTCAACAACATTTCAGAGGCCAGCTCAAAGTTACTGTCGATGCTGATGGGAATTTTTATTTCATCCCATAAAAACGGAAATTCCCCCGAATAATTATAAACCGGTTCTTTGAGTACAAAACTGTTGGCAACCATTACAATTCTTCCGTTATACAAATCACCGTCTACCCACTGTCCAGTTTCCATAATAGTGGTCCGAAGCACTCCTATGTCCATTACATCACCGGTTACACCCGCCATCTGGATTCTGTCGCCCGATCGGTAAAAGTTTCCAAACATTATTGCCAGCCAGCCGGCAAAACTGACGATTACCTCCTGAAGTGCCAATGCTATACCTGCGCCCGCTACCCCGAAGGCAATGGTTGCGCCTGATAATTTATCGCTGAAAACAATCAACAACAATAATAAACTCAACAAAGAGCCGACAAACCCGCTTATTTTATTTGCGTGGTACCGGTTGTCTATATTTTTTATTTTTGAAAAGAGACGGATTCGGGTTATCCGGATGATGATCCAGATAAGTAAAATACCCAACGAGAGGCTGATAATTTTTACAGCCAGCGGACTAAACAGGATTTTGAAAAATGAATCTTGCATAGATTGATTTTCCGGAAACAAAATGTAATTGTATCTATGATTTTAAACAATATAAATTCCCGGATTCACAAAATACTAAAAAAAAGCGAATAAATAAACCGGCACAATCAGGAAGTGTATCATTTCCTTTATTTTGAAATAGGATTAAGTCAAAACTTTAAAATCAGCAACAGTTAAGGCTTATTGACCATTTCAAGTTCCTCATCCTCATCAAGCGATTCGTTTATGTACATCTGTTTGAGGTGGTCGTAAAGGGACTGCTTGTCAACAGCGGTTGAAACAAAATTCGCAGTTATGCCGGCCAGCATCAGGTGTAAAATAAGGTTGTTATGATCGGTCATTTCGAGAACCAGAATAGCCGATGTAAAGGGCGCTCTTGTAATGCCTGTTAAGAAAGCAACCATCCCCGCCAGTATTAACAGGTTGGCATCCGAATCGGCCAGGTCCAGAATGGAGGCCATAAAAGCACCTACACTGGCACCTCCGCTTAATCCGGGTGCAAACACTCCGCCGGCAGCCCCGGTAGTAAAGGAAAGTACCGGACCCAGGTAACGTAATAGGGGAGTGTACCACGAAATTGATTTATCGTCTTCAAACAGCACCCGGGTAATAAGGTCTTTGCCCGATCCTAAGATATCGACACTTACCAGATATGCGGTACTCGCCATAATTATTGAACACACCAGCAGAAAGAATATATGCTGATAATCGTGTTTGAATTTGTTTTTCCAGTTTATAATCCGCCACATAACTTTCGCCATGCTGCTGCCAAATAAGCCGGCAACTATTGCAACAAGCGCGACCCCCAGAATTAACACATGCGAATTGGTTGTAACATCCGGATAACCTAAATAGAGGTAAGGTCCAAGAAAACCCTGTACGGTCATACCGGCAATGATTACCGCGGTAAATATGGCTGCCTTAAAATAGCTGATATGCATTTTGGTGAGCTCTTCCACGGCAAATACAATTCCGCCTAAAGGCGTATTAAAAGCGGCAGCCAGTCCGGCGGCAGCTCCTGTCATGATCATATTCTTCTTGGATGTTCTGGGCCACCAGGCCGGCAACGACTCATTTATTTTACGAAATACCGATCCTGCAATCTGAATGGTTGGTCCTTCACGACCAATAGCTCCACCGCCAATTACCATTACTATACTCGACACAATCTTCACCAAAATAATCCTTATGCTCAGCAGTTTGCTGATTTTTTGATTGTGTTTTGGAGTAGCAAGATCTACTGCGGCCATTACCTGTGGAATGCCGCTTCCTTTTGCGAAGGGTGCGAATCGTTTTACTAAATACCAGGAAGTAATAAAACAGACCGGAGTAACAATAAACAACAACAGTGCATTGTAATCGATAATGGCTGATGTCAGGTGTTCGGCCAGTATAAAAAGCTTGGCATAAAAAACGGCAATAATTCCTGTAATGAGTGATGCCGACCAAAAGGGAATTGCCTGAAGCAGGTTTTGCTTTACTTTTTCATTCCTGATGCGATCAAATAATTGTTTGATCAGGGGTTTTAACCAAAGAAATAATCTTTTCATTTATTCATTAAGTGTGAAGCCGGAAGGCTTCCGGGTATCTGTGCAGGTTTTCGGCACAGGACGATGGTCAAACTTCGCGATCGATGGTAAAATGTACCAACTGTTCGAGTGAGATTTTATAAGTGCTCTGCCGAACACTGCTCAAAAGCTCCAAAGCCTTATCACGATAGCTTATCATGTGCTTTCGTGCATATGTAATACCGCCTTTTGAGTTCACAAAGTTAAGAACTTCACGGATTTCTGCGTCATTATGCGTTTTTCCTCCAATTATCCGCATGATTCTCCGGCGATCAGAACCGGATGCTTCAGCCAGTGAGTGGATCAACGGCAGCGTCATTTTGCTGTCACGAATATCGATTCCGGAGGGTTTGCCTGTACGGTTTGTTTTTTCATAATCAAACAAATCATCTTTTATCTGAAAAGCAATACCTGTGAGCTGACCAAATTCGTGCATCAGTTTTATTTCACTTTCCGAAGCTCCGACCGAAGCCGCTCCGACAGCACAACAGGAGGCAATCAGCGTTGCGGTTTTTTGCCGGATGATTTCGAAGTAAACGGATTCATCAATATCGAGTTTCCGGGCTTTTTCAATTTGCAGTAATTCTCCTTCACTCATTTCGCGAACCGCCTCCGAAACAATTTCAAGTAAATTGAAGTCTTGGTTGTGAATAGCCAACAACAACCCTTTCGACAAGAGGTAATCACCAACCAGTACAGCAATTTTATTTTTCCATAAGGCGTTAACTGAAAAAAAACCCCTTCTTAAATTAGAATCATCAACAACATCGTCATGAACAAGTGTTGCCGTATGCAGCAGTTCAATTAATGAAGCACCACGATAGGTTGCGTCGCTGATAGTTCCCAATGACCCGGCACTGAGAAACACGAACATGGGCCTGAGTTGTTTGCCTTTCCTGCGGACTATGTAATGCATAATCCTGTCGAGAAGGGCTACCCTGCTGCGCATCGCTTCTCTGAAGTGTCCTTCAAAATCGGACATCTCACGTTCGATAGGCTTCCTGATGGTATCGAGGGTGTTATTCACAGGTGTCAAATGTACGTAAATTGATCTGTCGGGAGTCATCACTACCCGTTTCATTCGTAATTTTGTATTTTTAGAATAATTATGGCCGGGAAGCATATATTTTATACTTTTTTGGCAGCTGCCTTTGTTATGATAGCCGCCTGCAATAAATCCGGCAACGACAATGTTCAGCCGGCAGCACCCACCGTTTATTCTCTCACTCCTGATACCGGAAAAAAAGGTACCGTTGTGCTTATTTCCGGAAAGGGATTTTCTGAAGACAGCACCGAACTGAAAGTCTACTTTAATGGCCGCATCGCTCAACTGCTCCAGTCAACCGATACCACTATTACCGCAGTAGTTCCTCCCGGAGCAGGCCCCGGAAGTGTTACTGTCAGCCTTAATGGCGTCTCGGCACCGGGTCCTGTTTTTAACTTCATTTATACTTTCACCGTTAGCCTGTTCAGCGGATCGGTACAAGGCTTTGCCAATGGTTCTTCCGGTACTTCCAAATATAGTTTTCCAAAGGGAATGGCAATTGACGCGCAGGATAATATTTACCTGGCCGATGAGGGAAATGAACGCATTCGTGTTATTTATCCGAATGGTACATCCAACACTTTTTCAGGATCCGGAATGAATGGTTTCCTGGATGGACCTCCGGGTGTGGCCAAATTCAACCACCCGGTCGACATAACGTATGACAGGATTAACCAGGAGTTTTATATTGCCGACCGCGACAACCATTGCATTCGAAAGCTTTCCTCTTCGGGAGGCGTTTCAACTGTTGCCGGAATTCCCGCAACTCCGGGTTATGTGGATGGGGCGGCTACCGCGGCCCGTCTTAATACGCCAACAGGAGTTGAATGGAAGGGTGAATTATTGCAAGTATTTATTTGCGACTATGGAAATCACTGCATCCGTAAACTGGATAACGTGGGCATCTTATCCACTTTTGCAGGAACCAACATTGCCGGCCTGCTGGATGGTACAGGAACGGCTGCACGATTTAACGGACCATTCGACATATCGTGGGATTCGACCGGATATTTATTTGTTACCGATTTTACCAACCATACCATCAGACGCATTTCCGAATCGGGTGCGGTAATTACCTATGCGGGAAATGGTGTGCCGGGATTCACGAACGGAATATCATTTGTGGCAGAGTTTCGAAATCCTGCAGCACTTTCGGCCTCACAAAAGATGACCCTGGTTTGTGATCAGGCAAACAATTGTATTCGGCTTATCAGTAACAATAAGGTGATAACTGCAGCCGGAACCGGAGTTTCGGGTTTTGCGGATGGTGACGGTAGTGTTGCTTTGTTTAATGCTCCGGGAGGAATTGTGAGAGACAGCCAGGGGAATTATTTTATTTCCGATACACAAAACCATGTTATCAGGAAAATGGTGCTGGACTAATGGCAGCGCACGGAGTGCTTTTTGTCAGGGCAAACAACCTGCCACATAGGAGGCGAGTTCCGGAAAACAGTCGCCCATGATTTTCCCGGCGCTGTTCGAATTGGAAGGAAAATAGGAGGTAGCGTAACTGCCCGCAATCAAATGTCCGTATTTATCGTAAATCGTAAAGTGGATCATTATTTCGCGACGGTAAACTTTGTTGGCGATATCCATGCATGATTTGTAATTTGTTTTTATCTCCATCTGGGTGAGAAAAACAAAATAATCAGCCTCGTATTCTTCACTGAGTTTTGTAAATAAAGCTTCCGGTTTACTCACTATGGCTCTCATATACATTGCATCTTCGGCAACAGGAATATACTGTGTGGCAGTACGGGAATCGGCATGATCCTTCGGGTCAGATGTCCTGGACTGAAACAATCCCCCGTCACGGCCGGTTTTCGGCGTTACCGGAATAGCTTTTTCGTACCGGTAACCGGTGTGGCCGATTACTTCTCCCAGTGTTTGTTCAAGTCTGTCGGCGGTGTCGTTCAAAAGCGAGATACACTCATAGGAGCTGTTGATGGCCCGCTGTACATTGCGGTCTATGGTTTGTCTGAAATTGGCTCTGAAACGCGCAGCATCCATATTCGACTGCTCCATGATGTCCCTGTCGGCGTCCGATAAATAATAACGCGGGTCGTAGGGGATCAATATAACCCTGTGATGCTGCAGGGTGTCACCTGTTGTGAGTTGCTGGCCCGACAATTTCGCGGGAAGCAGCAGCGCAATTAAAAAAAATCCGGTTAATAACCTCATCCTTTAATTGATGACATGTTTCCAAACATCGTTTCCTATTGCAAACGCCATCAGCGCAAGCAGCAATACCATTCCGACAATCTGTGAACGTTCCATAAATTTATCACTGAACTTATGGCGGGTAACCGATTCAATTGTCAGAAATATCACATGTCCGCCATCGAGTGCAGGAATAGGCAAAATGTTCATGAATGCAAGCACCATCGACAGCAACCCGGTGATTCTCCAGAACCAGGCCCAGTCAAATGTGCCCCCGTAAATTTGTGCAATACCTATTGGTCCCTGAACGGCGTCTGTTGCTTTTTCCTTGCCGGTGAATATTTTCTTGAGTCCTTTAACATTTGAAACCAGTGCTTCAAATGCATCGGATGTTCCGTATTGTATAGCACTTACCATTGTGTAGGGACGCATAACATAAGAGGGATCAATTGCGGAGCCCGGATCGTACCCGATTCCAATGGTTCCTTTGGCTGTAATGCCGGAGACTATTTGCATTTCCTTGCCGTTTCTCAACAGGGTAAGTGTTACGGTTTGTCCTTTCGATCCCGCAAGTTTATCGGGGAGATCACTTGTTCCCGATAACTTCACGTTGTTTACGGCAATAATTTTATCGCCGGGTTGTATGCCTGCAAGTGCTGCAGGATCGCCCGGTGAAACCGACTTCACCTCGTAATACAAATCTCCGGTGCCGATAAAATTCCATCTGCCTTCGGCGGTAACCGATCTGTAGAAATCATCAGGGATGGTAATTTCCATCTGCTGTCCGTTTCGGTCAACGGTAAGCACCGATCCAAACAAAACCCTTGATGAGAGCAGATCGTCGAAACGTTCAAATGACTTTCCGTTAATGGCCAAAATTTTATCTCCGTCCTGTAAACCAATTTTTTCGCCCAGTTTGTAGGCATAAATTCCTTTTGTAACAGATGAGTTTGGAAGGTATTCCTGTTTGTAGTGAAGCAGTGTGAAAGAAAAAATGATGATTCCGAGAATTACATTCATTGTTACTCCGGCAATCATCACTATCAATCGCTGCCAAGCGGGCTTTGAACGGAACTCCCAGGGTTGTGCGGGACCTGAAAGCTGATCTTTGTCGAGCGATTCGTCAATCATACCCGCAATTTTAACATAACCGCCCAATGGCAGCCAGCCTATACCATATTCGGTCTCGCCTCTTGTAAAGCTGAAAAGCTTTACCCCCCAGGCGTCAAAAAAAAGATAAAATTTTTCTACT
>DASUFP010000119.1:0-10329 GCA_036274495.1 Bacteroidia bacterium | reverse complement strand
GGCGGTAGGATCGGGTATCGGTACACCGTTATAGGTCCAGCTTGTGGTATACCCCGCGGTGTTAAAATAACCGGTAAGATCAATCGAAGCATTGGTGCATATGGCGTGGAACTGGTTGGGGCCAAGTGAAGGCGCCGGCTGAACATTGAGTGTCACTTCCGCCGTATCGGCACATCCGTTTAATGAAGTTACAATTAACGTATATACGCCACCGTTAGTGGCGCTGGCCGGTGTGGCAAATGGTGTTCCGCCGTAATACCACTGCGGTGTGTTTGGAAATGTGGAGTAAAGGGTGGTTAGGTTCAGGGAAGCACCGCTGCAGATATTCTGCGTCTGGTCGGGACCGAGATTGGGTTTCTGGGAGACATTCAGTGTCACCTGAGCCGTGTCAGCACATCCGCTGGCACCGGTAGCAACAAGGATATAGGTACCGTTAGTAACCACTGCCGAAGGATTGGCTACCGGATTCCCGAGAAGGTACCACGTTGCACTTAAACCGGTGGTGTTGTACAGTGGTGTAAGATTATACGAACCCACAATGCATCCTGAAACATTCTGATCGGGACCCAGCGAAACACCTGAATTGGTATTGATGGTTACCAGCGCGGTATCCTCACACCCTGCACCATTGGTGGCGATAAGCTGATAAATTCCGGGGGCGGTTACTGAAGCAGGATTGGGTACCGCACTGCCGTTGAATGTCCAGGCGGTGGTGAGGCCCGTGGTGGTAAATGCGGTTGTTAAGTTATACGAGTTGCCTGTGCAGATGGAAGCAATTACATCGGGTCCCAGGTTAGGTGAGGCCAGGGCAGTTACCGTTGCCACAGCGGTATCGGGACAACCACTTCCGGGGTTGGCGATTACCTGATAAATTCCGGGTGTATTTATTTGTCCGGCAGCAAGACCCGAAATCGGATTCCAGCTGCTGTACCATTGGTACGAAGGACCCAGACTAAAATAATTGAATAGGTTTAATGACTGACCGTTGCAGATACTTACGTTTACATCGGGACCAATGTTGGTGCCGGTTAAATAGTTTACCTGAAAAGTTGCATAATAATAACATCCATCCCAGGGGTCATAGGCTTCAATGTTGTATGTTCCGGCAACTGTTACTGCAGATGGGTTGGCAACCGGTGTCCACGAATTATCATATACAGTATACTGGTATGTAGAAGTAAACGCATTGTAAAAGCCCAGAATGTCGACAGGAGTTCCCGGGCAAACTGAAACGGCATTAAAAGGAATCCAGCCGCTGCATAACCAGGGAGGTACACTGTAATTAAACTGAAAACCGGCGGTACCTCCACTGCCATTAAAATAGCCCGGGGTGAGTCCGCCGCCACCACCTCCGCCACCACAGCCCATGGTGTCGCTTACAGTGATGATCCAGATGCCGTCACCATTTTCATAATCAAAAACAGTCAGGCCGCCGGGTCCCTGGGTTTGCCACGATCCGGTGAAAGGTGCACTGCCCGAGGTAATGGGTGGAGAGCCGGTGCCGTAGGGGAAGACACAATTGGTGTAATTGGATCCGCCGGCTCCGTTATAGGCAGTAAGTAACAGTGTGGTGCCTTGCGGCGAAGTAAGGGTTACAGCGAGACCTTCCGGATGATCTGAAGTGATATTGATACCGATGCTGGAAATGAAAAGTGAACCCGGAAACCCCATTCCGGGCGGATAAAGGATGCCAATTCCTGATAAATTACAGGTAAAAGTGACTGTATCGCACAACGGAATAGGACCGCTGGTAAAATTCTGAGCGCTGCTCTGCCTGACATTAAACAGCAGTAATGCTACAGTTGCTGTAAAAATGAGTAGATGTCGTTTCATCGGCAGGTTAATAGTGGTAAAGTACCGGTAACAGATGCTCCTTTAAGTAAATGTAAAGCATTTAGGCTTCACCTACGGTAGCCGTCGGCCAACAGGTTTTGCATTTTTACCCACCGGCAAGGGTCCTTAACCAAATGTATCCGCCAATCAGCTGGTTATCAACACCTAAAATCCCGATTGTGAATAACAGGTTTCCATAAAAAAAGCCCGGGTGGTGTCCGGGCTATTGAAGTAAGTTGAGATTTATAAGAGGAGGGTGGGGAGATGGAGGTGGGGGTAACGTTTGCGGGTTTAAGAAGTTGGCGATTTCGGAGCACAAAACTGTCAACCCAGCACTAAAGTTGATTTGAAAAACTGAACTTGAATTTAACCAATTCACCCCTCATGCCGCCAAACGCATGTTAGCAGTAGTGGCTCTTGGTCGTCCGTCAATTATTTGGTCAATATTTGTCGCCATAATTTGCAAATGCTGTCAAAGTCAATGCCTGTGTTTGCAGGACTTGTGCTTGGTAAAGAAATATATTTTAAATCACTTTTTCTGTCGAAATACTTATCAAAAAGAGCTTGTGATTTTGTCCCGTTGAAACCGATAACTTTTAAATTCTTGTGCCTTACGATAAAGTTGTCCAAGTCGTTTGGTTCTTCGTCTTCGATTGCACTGTCAAGGCTACCTTTTCTATTTGCTTTGTGTGCTACATCCCAAATTCCAATTTTAGATTTGAGTAAAAGTGCTTTTTTGTCCGAGTAGGTCAGTGGCAAATCGTTGTTAGTAATTGTAGAAATGATTTTCCAAAATTTGTTTCTTGGATGTCCGTAATACTCGCCAAGTTCAAGAGATTTGTCACCGGGCATTGTTCCCAAAATCAAAATAGTCGTGTCCGCATTTGAAATTGGGTCGAATGATGTTTTAGTATGTGTCGAGATTGATTTAGAAACAGGAGCTTCGGCCACAACTTTTTTTGTCAATGGTTTTGGTTCAGGTGAAGGTGTTGTTGCTTTTGATGTTGTTCCTATTGGTGTCACACCGCTCCAACTAATGTCAATTGTAGTCCCGTAGTCATTTACTCTAAAACTAATACTGTCTTTATGTGCAACGTCTGAACCATTAAACTTGTATGACTTACGAAATGATTTTGTCTCGTGGTCAATGTTAACCACTAAAATGTCGCCCCGAGCAACTGTCTTGGTGTCGATTTTATAACTCTTCGATTTTTCAAGTCTGGTCGAAGGTCTGATAGTTCTATTTCTAATTATTTCTGTCATTGTTGTTGTCCTATTTGTTGTTGTGATGACGGTCGTCCTGCCATTACTGCTAACGGTTTGCGGCTTGGCGAAGTGGCGGATTTTTAGCACTAAAGTTCATTAGAAGCACAACTGTTTGTTTAACCACAAATGTGCCATAGAAGCACGTCACCCGCCATTTTGCCAAACCGCTGTTAGGTGCTGGCGTTCTGTCTGTCGTTGCTCTGTTGTCCATTGTTTGCAGTGTCTTTGGTGCGTTGGCTTGGTGGTTCTTTTGCTTTTTTTGTTTGGCTTTGTGCGATTGCAAAAAAGCAAATGTGCCACCAAATGTGTTGGCTAAAATCCGTAAACTGTCTTTATTATTTCGTTTAATTCCTTTTCAAGTTCTTCGTTATAACTACCAGTGGTTTTAATACTGTTAATTATTTGGCTAACTGAGTTGTCAATAAATTTCAGTTGCTCGTCTGTTGGTCGAATAAATGGTATTTTTTTAATATAGTTGGCTGGATTGTTGGCAGATGGATTAATCGTCCTAATTAGCTTATTACAAGTCGGTGAATTGAAGAATGCCAGTAAGTAAAAAGTTAAAGCTTTGTCTTTAGGGAAAATGCCGACTATTGATTGGTCAAAGAGTTTGTTCTCAATTAGCGAAGCAGTAATACTTGATGAACTAATCATAGGAACACCAATCCCATATTTGAAATAATATTGTGGATTTTGAAACCTTGATTTTTTGCCTTTTTTATAATGACTTACGGCTTCCTTACTCCAATTCATAAACCAACCTTCGGGCTTCAAAAACTTAACATTGCCACCTTTAACAATAGGTAAAAAATGTTTTTCACCTTCTATTCCGTCCAATATATTAGGAATGTTTTCGTAGTCTCTATTTACTGAATTAGCATCTACTAAGTCATAGTTTTTCCCATTCTTTAAATCCGGACTATTGACTTGTAAGAATGTTTTATCGTCTCCTGAATAAAAGCCTGTAACGCAGTTTGCAATATCACCTACTTTAATTTTTGAGCTATTTATTGCCAATGCAATTTCAGAATTGTCTGAAATTAAAAATGCGTAGTCTGGATTAGATAAAACTTCTTTTTGAGTGAAAGCAAATACTTTCAGTTCTTTCTCGTTTATGTTCGCTAATTGCTCAACAGTCTTAAATGAATTGAGAACTTTAAATTCATTATTCAAACTGTCATTAAGATTGTTTGTCTTTTGAAGTGTAATAATTGAAAGGTTTGCGTAACCAAAATTAACTCCTGGAAAAAATGATGAAGGAAACAAGGCAAGTTCTAATATTTTTGTCTTAGTAAGAATATGCTTTCTTATTGCCTTGTGCATATGAAGGTTCAAGAAAGTATCAGGAATTATAAAACTTAAAATTCCACCAACTTTTAAAAGTTCAATGCAACGGTATAAAAATAAAGCATAGGTTTCCTTTGCGTAAAGGTCAGAGTATATTTTTTTTAATGCAGCTCTTTTATCTAATTCCTGCCAAGCTCCGTAAGGAGGATTGGCAATTATTTTATCATAAACCCCACCAAAACCAGAGTTAAATATTAAATCGTTGTCAAGTAAGGTATCACATTGCCTAACGTTTATTGTAGGATAGGATGAAAACTTACTCATCAAAGTTTTGAAAGCATTGTCATTCAATTCGCAAACGTCAATGTTTGCAAACTCATTTTCAGAAACAATTGCCTCAATGAAAACACCATCACCACCACAGGGTTCAAAAATCTTATCCGTTTTTTTAAGATTTAGTTTACCAACCATATAATCAACTATCGGTGTTGATTTGGTGTAAAATGCTTGATATTTCCTTGCTTCTGCTATCATTACCACAAGAGATATTGTAAAAGATTTTGTTCTTGAAAATGGGTAATGGTTTCAGGTTTGAAATCATTTGCCCAATCCATATTTGTGTCAATCCAACTTTTTAAGTTGTAACCAGAATATTCTCTGATTTTATCGTATGCTTCAATTCCACAATAGGCTTCCCATACGCTTGAATTTTTTAAAGTATTAAAGTAGCTGTTGTTTTCTTCAGCACGAACAAACAGCATACATTTATAATTCTCGTCAAGGTATTTGTAAACGGTTGCGACAAGAAGAAGTCTATTTAGATTGCCCTTTTCATTTGAACCAAATCCGCTTTTGAAATCAACAACATACATACTTCCATTTTGAGTAAAATGAAGGTCAAGTTCTAATTGTATTTCACCAGATGTAACTAAACTCCAAACTTTGTCATAGTATTTCTTTAATTCTTCCTTTTGTTCATTGGTAATTGTTAAAGCATCAATGTAATCAATGATTTCATCTGAAAGTTTCTTCTTAGCATCCGAAAATAGAGGAGGGATAAATAGCGATAAATCATTCAACGGAAAGTCAAAACAAAGTTGGCAAAACGGGTCCCATAGTTCGCCCACTCTTCGTGAAAAATCCATATACTCATAAAGTCTTACGGAATTTCTACTTTCAATCATAACAACAATGTGGCAATAGGTAATCATTAAAAAGCTTTCAAGCTTTTCTTGATTAGTCCAATTTTCCTTCTCTGCCTGTTGAAGTAAGGTTGTTATTAGTTGATGCTTGGTCTTGTTTAAACTTTTGTTTATTGCATCGGCTCTTTTCTCTGACTGATTTTCGGCATACTTTTCTTTAATTACATTGAATGCTTCACTGGCTCTATCTCTAAAGTAAGCAAGCAATCCTGCTTTGTTGTTCTTTAATGTTTTGTCTATGTTCATTATGCCTGTTGTTGCTTGTGATATTTAATTTTTTGTTCTGCCACTTTAAGAATTTCAATTCCATCTTCTTCGTCAAGCAGTTGATATGTGATTTTGTCGCTTAGATAACGAACTTTTAAATCTGCTTTATCAATTGCAAAAATTTCTGATAGCTTTTCAATGATTTGGTCGTTTGCGTTTCGTTCGTTTTTTTCAATCTTACTGAGTGTTGAAGTGTCAATGTCAAGGTCAGCAGCGATTTTCCGTAATGGTAAATTACGGTCTTCTCTTAATTGGCGTATGTATTCACCGAAAGAAGTATTGTTTTTCTTGGACATCATTTGCTTTGACAATTATTGTCCAAAATTACTTGTAAAAGTTTAAAGTGCAAATTTTGTCACTTATAATTATTAACATTTTTGTCAACCGTGCAATTGTCGGGTGGTGGGTGGGCTTAGGTGCTGTTGGGCAAAATTAAATGTGGTGTTTCTGTGTCGTTAAGTGCGTAGGCAAAACACCTCTTTTAATTTTGCGAAGCGTTGGCATTTTCGTCCTCCGTTTATGTCAGTTTATGTCTTCTCTGTCGGTCGTCCTACGCTTGCACCTAACTTGCTTATAACCGCTACTTTATTTAGTGTTATATTCTGCTAAATTTTATTTATTAAGGATCCGATCCCTTACAGCCGGCCCCTCGAATGAGTTTTATTTGATTTGGAAAGTTCGACATAACATCGTTAACCACCAAAACCACTACAGGAAAACCCGTAGGGTTTTAAAAAAATAAGTTGATTGGTGAGTGGTTGTTAGATGTGGTTAACGGAACAACCGGGATGCTGTTGGGTGATGTATTGGATTATAAAACAGGGCAATACATCTGATGGCAGATTATAAATACCGGTAATTCAGCTGAAAATGCGGTAAACATAAAAAAGCCCGGGTGAGGACCGGGCTATGGGGTATGGTAGGTGGCTGTCAGAGCAGGGTGGTGGGCTGTACGTAGTCGGTAACGGTAAACCTGCCGCTGTTTTTAATGGCTTTTATGCCCCCGCTTACATTTATCAGGTTGCTGTAACCGCGTGCCTTAAGTATGCTTACAAAGGTCATGGAGCGGTAGCCGCTGGTGCAATGTACGTAGTAGGTCTTTGACTTGTCGACCAGCAGCATGCTCTCGTTGATATAATCGAGTGGTGCGTTTATGGCATTTACAATATGCTCGGTATCGTATTCGCTCTTTTTGCGCACGTCCAGTATGTTGATGGCGGGATCGGCTGCTTCTGCGGCAGCGAATTCGGCTACCGATATATCAGGAATGGCGTCGGTGGCAAAACCGGCCTGCACCCATGCCGTTATGCCGCCGTCGAGGTAGCCGATAGTACCATCGTATCCCACCCGTGCCAGTCGTGTTACGGCCTCCAGCTCGCGCCCGGTGTCGGTCACCAGCAGTATCTCCTGTTTGATGTCGGGGATAAGCGTGCCGGCCCACACGGCAAAACTGCCGTTGAGACCAATGTTAATGGAGTTAGGTATGTGCGCGGGGCCAAATTCTTTTTCGTGACGCGTATCGAGAATGAGCGCGCCGGTTTCGTTGGCGGCGGCTTCAAAGGCGGCAGGACTCAGCGCCTTACTGCCACGCTCCATTACGGTGTCGATGGATTCGTATCCCTTAATGTTCATGATTACATTTTTCGGGAAATAGGCGGGGGGCATCGTCAGCCCTTCCAACACTTCGCCGATAAAGGCGGCTTTGGTAAGCCCGGGACGCAAGGCGTAGTTTGTTTTTTTCTGATGGCCGAGGGTGTCGGTTGTTTCACTGCTCATGTTTTTTCCGCACGCCGAGCCGGCACCGTGGGCGGGATAGATGATGAGGTCGTCGGACAAGGGCATGATTTTATTTTGCAGCGAATCGTAGAGGTGTCCGGCCAGTTTCTCCTGCGTGAGATCGGCAATAACATGCTGTGCCAGGTCGGGACGTCCTACATCTCCAATAAAGAGGGTGTCGCCGGTAAACAGCGCTTTTTCTTTACCCTTTTCGTCGGTAAGCAGGTAACAACTGCTCTCCATGGTGTGGCCCGGGGTGTGGATAAGCTTTACGGTTATGTTGCCGATCCGGAATTCCTCACCATCGGAGGCTATATGCGCATTAAATCCTGTTTGCATGGTGGTGGGACCGTATACAATTTGCGCTCCCGTTTTCTTTGCCAGGTCCACATGACCCGAAACAAAGTCGGCGTGAAAATGGGTCTCAAAGACATACTTTATTTTCACCCCGTCGCGTGCGGCACGATCCAGGTAGGGCTGTACTTCCCGCAAAGGGTCGATAACGGCGGCTTCGCCTTCACTTTCAATAAAATAGGCTCCCTGAGCCAGGCATCCGGTATAAATTTGTTCTATTTTCATAAGGTTAGGTTGTTGTTTAATGATACAAAAGTAATAGCGGCGCGTTGCCCGGAATATGACTTTTGTTACACGAAACCAACTTTTGATTTCAGGTGGTGGGGTGCTTTCGGGGAGTAATGGTTTATATGGATGACATTTTTTTAGTTTCAAAAATCAACAAAACAGTTCACAGCTTTTACAGAAAAAGTTGCTCCGGGCGAAGGAGCTCTGACTGTTCTAAGGTGATAAATACAATTGTTGCAATAACCGGCAACCACATTACCGGTTATTCAAAACCTTTAAAGAGAATAGTACTGCCACTGCCGTGTGTAAATACCCCTCGTACCGGTTTATTATTTTGCAAGACACGGTCTTCGATGTCGTTACAATGTGCGCCGCAGGCAATGGTTACTTCGTTAAAATAAAGATAGGTTGAATCGGAGGTGCGCTCCAGTGCCGGTTTATTTTCTCCGGGACCCAGGTACACATCGGGCTCGAGCAGTAATGTGAACGTGGTAGTGTCGGCCACCTTTACTTTCGAATCGACTTTTATGAGTTTATATACTACCGAAGGACCATCGGCCATGGGCTGCGACAATACCGTTTTTTCAACCGTAAGGCGGTAGTTGTAGCCCCATTCGTAATCGAAACCATCGATGTATTCCGCCTCCTTGCCGGCCAGCGTAAGGCTTTTATAGAAGGCGCCGTAGCTCACCTTTTTGTAATGGGGTATTTCTATTTTAACAGTGGTTGTTACATCTCCGGAGGGAGGTGTGAAAGCAGTGCAGACGATTCCGGTAATCACCACCGCGATAATACCCGCGACGATGGTGTGAAGGTATCTTTGCCTCATTGACCGATGCAGATGCGTTGCACAGCTGATCCGGCCGAAGGACCGCGCAGCTGCAACAGGTAGATACCGCCGGGAAGCCCTTCCCGCGAAAGCGTATACGAAGTACGACCGGTTACATCGGTGGTAAGGAGCACCTGTCCCAGACTGTTTACCAGCTGCAGTGAGAGCGGGCCCTTAGTCAGCGGCCATTCGACGGCAGACTCGGAAGTAACGGGGTTGGGATATATGCTCAACTGTATTTCGGGCGGTGCGGAGGCGATACCTGTGGTTATAAAACTGCACGATGTTGATGCATCGGGATAAACGGTAGTCGAGTCGACGGTAACACAGGCCAGGTGACATTCAAATTCAAACGGTATTAACAGCGGTGTCAGCAATCCGTAGGTACTGCCGATGCCCTCAATAAGCGCTACGAAACCACTATCCTGCGGACCGGGAGGCGGCATGCTTATATCATTCAGCCAGAAGCGCCGGTGATAAACCGTACCCACAAGTACCGAGTCGATTTTGTTGACCCTGTTGAGTGCAACCACATTGGTATAGGTGATGGGCAGGGTGTCGCCGAGGTTCAGGTTGAAATCATAGAGCACCACCTCACCGGCAGATCCCTGTTCGTAATAATAGACCTTCTTTTGCGCGCTGTCGTTGCGAATGGCACCGGCATAATTGGCAGTGTACGAATAGTAATGATCCGACGGCACACATCCGGGCGAACACATAATGGGACCCTGCCAGTAATCAACATTAAAATTATCGACTATCAGTTTGTGGTAGGTAAACGACCCTATAACCGTATCGTTGCCATAGTAGTATTGCCGGTCTTCTTTATTAACGCATACGCCGTTTGAACAGCTGCAATTGCAAAAAAAGCCGAGGCCGCCGCAATCCTGCCGCCACACCACATTGCTGTCGGGGAAGGGGTGGTACACTGTTGATTGTGCAGATGCCAGGCCTGTATACAGGAGCAGTGCAACTAAGGTGTTACGTAACATGTTGGTATATTTTAAATGAGGCATTACCCGGGTTTTCTTATTTCATTGATTCACCGGAATCAGTTTTTTACGGTTTGCGGCTGGTTCATTTGCTGAAAGGCCTTGTGCAGTTCTTCGGGTCCGCCTTTGGAGGCCGTTTCACTGAATCCATAGGTGATTTCCTGCTTTCCCGCTTTCAGCTGTTCGAAGACGGCATCGGCAAAACCGGATACCGGCGGTGCGAAATCGTGAATGCCCTTACCACCCAAATCGGTGTTCAAAGCCGGAGGTATGAGTTCAATAACTTCTATGTTTT
>DASUFP010000118.1:0-55009 GCA_036274495.1 Bacteroidia bacterium | reverse complement strand
CATACACCGTTCCCGGAACATATTATATTACTTTACATGTAACCAACCAGGGAGGGTGTACCGATTCCATTACTAAATCGGTCATTGTTCACGATGTTCCGGTGGCAGCGGCAACTGCAAGCGATACGCTTTCCTGCGGACCAATGGATGTTACATTTGGAAACACTTCCACCGGGGCAACAGGATATTACTGGAATTTTGGTGACGGTACCACTTCAACTGCTGCCTCGCCGGTACATAATTATTCAAATCCCGGAACCTATTCGGTTATTCTGGTTACTTCAAATGCGTTTGGTTGTTCGGATACACTTATACTTCCACAGCAAATTGTAATAAAAAAGAAACCTGTTGCTGCATTTACTGCTCAGACACTATCCGGATGTACTCCATTTAATGCAGGAGTAACCAATAATTCATCGCAGCTGCAAAATCCTGTTTATAACTGGAATTTTGGTAACGGTTTGGTTTCTCAGCAGGCCAATCCATCAGTAAACTATACCACCGGGGGCAACTATCAGCTTACATTGATTGTTACCAATGACAACGGCTGTGCAGATACTGCATCGCAGCAAATTACTGCAAATACAAACCCGGTTGCAAGTGCTTCAACTACCGATACCGTTGGTTGTAATCCGCATGCGGTAATCTTCAGCAATACTTCTCAGTCGGGTACATCATGGTTGTGGAATTTTGGCGACGGCACCACTTCAGCCAGTCAATCGCCTTCGCATTCATACAGCCAGTCCGGTACATACACCGTTTCGTTAATTGTAACAGGTGCCGGTGGCTGTGCCGACACAACGGTTTTAACATCTCCGGTTACCGTTTACAAAACCCCGGTGGCCTCCTTTACGCCTTCCGCACTATCGGGATGTACCAGTTTACAGGTCTCATTTACCAACACCTCAACGCAACTGGACAACCCTGCGTACTTATGGAATTTCGGAAACGGATCTACTTCTACGCTGGCCAATCCTACCACTACTTATGTGCAGGACGGAAATTTTGCAGCCGAACTTATTGTTACCAATCAGGGTGGCTGTTCCGATTCGGCCCAAATGATTATCAACTCGAATTTAACCCCAATGGCCAATGCAACGGTTTCGGCCAATCAGGGTTGTGTTCCGCTGACATGCACCTTTACAAACAATTCACAAAATGCCGCCTCTTATTTATGGATATTTGGAGATGGCACTTCCAGTTCGGTTCAGGACCCGCAGCATACGTATACCAACCCGGGAACATATCAGCCTTATCTGGTGGCCTGGTCGGCTGCCGGATGCATCGACACCTTTTACTTTGCAGCACCTATAGTTACCAATGCTGTTCCGGTTGCAGGATTTACGGTTGATGAAAATGCGGGATGTGCCGGAACGCAATTTAACTTTACTCAAACATCGACTCCCGCTACGGGACTCACTTATTCGTGGAATATCGGAGGCAATGTGTATAGCGGGGCAAACCCTGCCGTTGTATTAAATGTTCCCGGAATTTATTCGGTGACATTGATAGTAACAAATGCCTCCGGCTGTTCCGATACGATAACGGAACCTAACTATATTCAGGTTTATGATTTGTTACCGCCTCCGGTGAGCCCGATCTTATCGGTTTCGGTGAAATCAGATACACAGGTCGATATTACCTGGTTAAACAGCGCGGCGCTGGATCTTGGGGCTTATGTGTTATACAGACTGAATACTATCACAGGACAGTTTGTTGAAATTTACCGCGATAACAATCCCCAGAATTCCGCTACCAATGTAACATCGGTTTATACTGACGGGGGCCTTTCCACCTTGTCAACAACATACACATACATTCTGGAAACCATTGATCAATGCGGTAACACACTTCCGCTGTCCGCTCTTACTCCTCATACAACTATTAACATTTCGGCGAGTGCAGCCGGACAATCAGTCCAGCTGCAATGGACACCTTATTCAGGATGTCCCGTCGGATCATATGAAATCAACAGGGTGGAGGTGAGTTCAGGACAGCAACAGTTGATCGCTACCGTACCACCGGGAACCTTGTCGTATGTTGACACAGGATTTTATTGTCCCGGATTGTATACCTACAGAATAAATGCAACCTCGCTTTGCGGAACAACCTATTCTTCGCTGAGCGACACTGCAGCGGCAATGCCTGCCAGTCCGCTTATTGGTCAGGTGGTTGAAGTTGTGCGATCGACAGTGGTTAACGATTTGGAAGTACTCACAGAGTGGCTGCCGCCATTAATTGCACCTGACAGGGTAGTGGAATACAGGCTGTACCGGTCAACTGACAACTCTTCGTTTGCACTGAAAGCGGTACTGCCGGCGGGTGCATTAAGTTATATTGATTCGGATGTTGATGTACATAAGAGCAATTATTATTACCGCGTTGAGGTAATAAACGATTGTCAGGTACAAACTAACTGGAGCAACAGAAGTTCTTCCATACTGTTGAACGGTGAATATGCAAGAAGCAAGGCCCATTTATGGTGGACTGACTACATTTTCTGGGATAACGGAGTAGATTACTATATCATTGAACAGGAGACCCAGCCTGGGATGTGGGATCCGGTAAAAACTGTTCCGGGAAATACAACTGATACCGATGTGAACTACTAACTGAATTGACTTAATAAAAAAAGGCTGCCTGAGAAACGGGCAGCCTTTTTTTTGTATGAATAGTTTATTGCCTTATGATAACCTTTCGCGTTGTGCTTCCCGAGTGACCTGAAATTTTCAACATATACACGCCGGAAGCCTTTTTACTGAGATCAACTTTATGTGCCAGTTGTCCTGCAAGCGCGGTTTCCCTGTTTTTATAAATCAGTTCTCCCAGGTTGTTAAAAATCTCAATGGTAAATTCAGATTTTTCTCTTGTCGGGAAGCTGATTTCAAAAATGCCATTACTCGGATTGGGAAGCACCGAAATCAAACCGGGTTCGTTGAGTTCATCTATTCCTACAAAACAGGTGTCCTCTGCAGTTACTCCGGTCCTGCTGGTGTTGCAGGTAACTTCTGTGTATGCCCAGTTGTAAAAGAAATAATAATATCCCGGTGAGCCGGCATTGCTTCCTGTGATATTTACAAGCGAACTTTGATAAGGATAGTTGGCACCGGAAGAATTTCTGAACAGATCAACATACCCTCTGCATTTAATAAAATAATCAGTTCCCGGATAAAGAGTAAAGTCAACATTTACCGTATAGGGAAAATTTGGACTGGCCGGAAGAAATATTGTGGTATCGATCACTGTATTTCCCTGTGAATCCAAAATTTCAATGGTTCTGTTTCCGGCAGCATTCGGATACACATCAAATGTATTTATTGTCACCGGTTGTAGCACATCAAAATAAAGTCCTCTGATATCGTTAGCCGTAAAAAAGGCGCCGGCTCCGATGGCATTGGAAAACTCGCCGGTAAAATCGACATTGCCGTTTGGAAAATCTTCATCAACATAATAAGTAGTTGTTGAAGTGATGTTAGGGGAGTAGCTGCTTCCCATTGCAACGATATTTCCTCCGCCGGGAGCGTCCCACCAGCGTAAATTACCTAAGCCTGATCCTGATGCTGTGAGTGTAACCGGTCCCGGGCCGCAACGCTGGGCACCTGTTGCCGAAGGTCCGTTGTAGGGACTTGGGGTAACAGTTATGAAGCCTGAATACACTGCCGTGTCGGTGCCGTTGCTGTTAGTGCTGATAAGTGTCACGCTGTAATTTCCGGGTGTGTTATAGGTGATAACCGGATTTTGCAGCGTAGAAGTGGAGGGTGATCCTCCGGGGAATGACCAGTTCCACGATGTTGGGGAACCCGATGAGTAGTCGGAAAATTGTAATGCAGATCCGGGGCATACTTTTGTTTTGTTAGAAACGAAAGCCGCCGATGGAGGGTAGCTGCCGGGCACATACAAATCCGATTCCCATATACCTCGGCCGTAAGTTGAAGCTCTTATTTTACCGAGGTTGTAGTTGATGTGCAATTGCGTAACGATAACATTGGGAAGTCCGCTGTAAAATGGCTCCCACACATTCAGGCCGGCATCTTTGTAATAAATGCCAAGATCGGTACCTATATAGGTCGCATCGTTGGAGCCGTTAACGTACGTGATGTAATTGACTGGAACATTCGGCAGCGAAGCGGAAAGATTTGTCCAGTTTGCACCGAGATCATTCGTCTGAAATACTTTGTTGATGTTCGAAAAACCCGAGTAGGTAATCCATGCTTTGTTAGGGTCGGTGTCGCTGCACGCGATGGCGGTAATGGTACCTGCAGGAATATTCGTAATAGCGTTCCAGGATCCGCCGCCATTTGAAGTAACATATAAACCGGTTGCTTTTGCCGCCCAGATGATCTGATTGTTTGCCGGTGACACTTCAATTGTGTTTAATTCCCCTGTGTTCGAGAAATTGCTGATTTTAGTCCAGCTCGTTCCGTTGTTGGTGCTTTTCCAGACGTTCGAAAAACCTGCATAGATAATGCCGGCATTTACCGGATCCTGCATCCATGGTGTAACCCATCCCCCTGTTTCATTAATATTACCGACAGCATTGTTAAAGGTGCCGCCACCGTTAGTTGATCTGGCCAGTCCGCCGTTTTGAGTTTCTGCAAATATATTCGCATCGTTAGTTCTGTCAATGAAACACAACATACCATCACCGCCAAGGATATGAGACCAGTTGGCGCCGGTAAATTTATTGGTTCCGTTATCCTGCCATCCCTGTACAAGTAAGTAGGGAGTTGTTGTTGATTGTCCGAAGCCGTACATCTGCGAAACTTCCAGCCCCCAGCTCAGGTTGGTCCAGGAACCGCCGGCATTGCTGCTCATATACACACCACCGTCACTTGTCATGTAACAGGTAGTGCCATCGGTATAAATCACATCGTGATAATCGACATGCGTGCTTCCGCCGGTCTGATTCCACGAAGCACCGCCGTTGGTTGATTTAAGAAAATCGGTTTGACCGCCTAAAATTATTTCATTTTTGTTTGTCGGAGACACCGCAATACAGAGGTCATACCATTGCTGATTGCCCAGAGCCGGTATACTCACATTGGTAAAACTTGAACCGCTGTTTGTTGAACGGTAAAAACCTTCGGTACCATAATTTGGAGCGGCAATGCCAATAATCAGATAAACATATGTCGGATCGTTTTCGGTAACACCGATGGCAATCCGGCTGACGTTTGCTACTGCAGGTAATCCCGATGTGATATGTGTCCATGACTGCCCGTTGTCTGTCGATTTATAAAATTCGCCTCCTGCGGCATAAACAGTATTGGGATCTCCCGGCTTAAATTCCATATCCTTGAATGAACCGGTAGATACCTGTGTAAAAGTTGCAGCGGCATCGGTACTTCTGTAGATACCACCGGTTGAGGCAACCAAAATTGTATTGGTGTTGTTAGGGTCAATCAAAATTTTACTGATCTGCCGGTAGTTGGCCATAAAAAACACAAGTCCTGTTGACGACCAGGTTTGGCCGGCATCGGTTGATTTAAGTACACCAACAGTATAGGTATCTCCACCATCGCCATCGCCGGTTGCCAGATACATCACATTGGGATTGGAGGGATCAATAGCCAGATCGGTGCAGCCTATTACCTGAGCCAGCTGATCGGTTGCCGTAGCCCATGTTGAGCCGCCGTCGTTCGACTCCCATAGTCCTCCTGCAGGGGAACCTACAAAAATTGTGTTCGGGTCGGTAGGGTGTACCCTTACAAAATTCAACCGTCCGGCACCACCTCCTCCCGTAGGAATGATGGATGGTCCTATCAGCGACCAGTTTCCTGCATTGGCCGTACGGTGAACAGCGCGGTACTTTTCGCTTTCCTGCCATACCTGCGTCGGATTAAATCTTTTTCCGTTTGCGTAAACGCGGGGCGCCATAAACCATTCCCACCGTTTAAATTGTTTGTAGCCCGGCACCTTAACGGGATCTGTTCCGTTTTGCTGGCGATAAGCAGCTTTGTAATCATTGTAATATTTATAGAACAAATCCTGAGCTTCATAAAAGCTGGCATTGTGATCCTGCATTTTATTGACCCAGTCCTGAGCATCTGTGCGGAATGGAATTCCAAAGAGCAGGCAAAGCGAAACGAGTTGTAGAATTTTTTTCATTGAAGTGTTATGAGGTGTAGGTTTTGTAAAAGGAGATTTGCTGTTGGTGATTAAGGGAAATATTTATTCATAAGCATGTAGTCAATGTTATCGGTTTGAGAATGACAACCGGAACAGGCGGCTCCCTTATTCGCCGCCGGCTCTTCAACACTGCCGTCGGCGTTAATATATCCCCACACCCATCCGTTTGCATCCGCATCCTTGTTTGCCGAACGTTTGTAGAGCACCGCATAGCGCGCAAGAAGTCCGTTGCTGTTGAATAACTCTTTTACTATTGCCGATTCCTGTGGAAACACACTTCCGGGAGTAACTTTAAAATTGGAATCAAGAACTGCAGATGCGGTAAGGTTATATCGTGTACGCAATTTTGGAAAAGCATGGCCGCTGCCCGAACTTTTATTCAGAAACGAAGGATCGTTTTTGTACCAGGTGAAGCCATTGTAACTTGAGGCAATATCATATAAATCCTGATCAGTTTTACTGTTGTTTTTTTCCTGTTTACACGAAAGCGATGATAAAATAATTAATAACATCAATACTCCCACAACCTGAAAATAGTGTTTTCCCATGCGTTACATACTTTTTGATATGATGTAAAAATAAACCTTTAAGTGAATAAAATGTACTCTTTGACATGAATAGATCGAAGACGTCAACACTTCTCTTTTTCACCTATGAAAGGCTGCTAATCTGCAATATGATACATTGTTGCTGCCAAAATAAAATATTAGGACTAATTAAAGGGAGTTGCCATTAGTAAGTAGTGCATTGATCTGCATCACCTAGTCGGTTTTCCTGTTAGTTTCAGTTTTAAGAGCCGTTTGTTGAACCGGGTATATCTATAAAACACTGATAAACAAATCAGTATAAAGCAGATGGTTTTTCAGAGGCTTCAATGGAACGGTCAATAAACGATGTTGTGTTTATCCCCTTTTTAAGTTCAATTACCACAATTAATTGTACTATAGTAAGGGGAACGGTGCTATGTCGAAATAAATAGGGTTTGACAGGCTCAGAATTTAATTTAATGAACTCTATTTTTTACCTTCGATACCCCCAAAAACCAACTATGAAAAATAAACTGCTTGTTTACTGGTCCTGCCTGCTGTTATTTGCTGCCCTGCCGTCGGTGACACACGCTACCCACCTGATGGGAGGCAGCCTGGATTATGAATACCTGGGTCAGAACATCTCCACCGGAAATTATGACTATCGTGTAACCATTACCATTTACAGATATTGCGCTTCGGGTTCATCTTTGCTTCCCACAAGTATGGATGTTGGAGTTTACCAGGATAATATTTCCAATCCCACCGGAAATAAATTGCTCTTGATTTCAGGAGTGATCCCGTTGATTTCGCAGCAATCAATTACCCCTCCTAATGGTAATGACTCATGTACATTCGCACCGAATGTATGTGTTGAAGAAGGAGTGTACCAGGCAGTGTTATCTGTTCCGGCAAATACCACAGGTTATTATTTTATTTCTGATTTGTGCTGCAGAAATAACAACATCATAAATCTTGCAAACCCCGGTAACACGGGTCAGGCATATTATGCTTATGCACCACCGCCCACCATTGCAAACAGTTCTCCGACGTTTGCTACCGCACCGGTACCATTTATCTGTTCTTCCGATACGGCCTCTATATTAAATCAGGCATTTGACCCCGATGGTGATCTGCTCTCTTATCATTTTGTGGTTCCTTATCAGGGATTATCAGGCGGAGGAAACCCGAATCCGCCACCACCAGCTACCTATACATGGCCCATACCTACAGTAGGGTACGCACCAACGTATAGTGTTACCAATCCCTTTGGTCCGGGTGGTTATGCAAGCATCGATACTACCACCGGGCTGGCATCTTATTATGCCCCCAGCCAGGGATTTTATGTGCTCGCCGTTGAGATAAGCCAATACCGGAACGGAGTTCTCATTGGCACAACAAGAAGAGATCTTCAGATTATCGTGATTGCCTGCCCTGTGAATCCCGCTCCAACCTTATCAGGCAGTAACCAGGTGAACTATTTCATTAACGAAGGGCAAAATTTGTGCTTCAACAGTTCATTTACCGATGCAAATGGTGACAGTTTGTTTATGACACATAACGGTGACATTTTCGACATCACCTTAACCAATCCGCCAGCAACCTTTACCGACAATTCAGGATCGGGAAGTGTGTCGGGACAGTTTTGCTGGACTCCTTCCTGTGATCAGGGAAGAACAACGCCCTATCAGTTCAACGTCAATGTTACCGATGACGGCTGTCCTGCCAAAGTTACAAACATCGTATATTCGATAACCGTTGTGAATACCGCAGCGCCTGCCTCAATGACAGGGCCTGATACGTTGTGTATTAATGCCGCAACAAATATTGTTTATACAGTGCCAAACGTTATTGGAAGTACTCACGGATGGGGGGTAGGCAACGGTACTATTACCGGTTCAACCACAGGTACTACCATCCATGTGAATTTTACATCACCGGGTACTGCAACGGTTTCGGCCGTAACGGTAAACCCCAATGGCTGTGTATCGGATACTTTAACAAAAGACGTTTATATTGTACCGCTTCCTGTTGCGACTGCAGGACCTGATATAATTGTTTGCGCCGGAGGTTCGGTTTCGATTGGAGCAGCAGCTCTCCCGGGTGTTACCTATTCGTGGAGTCCGACCACCGGTCTCAGCAACAGTTCCATTTCCGATCCGGTTGTAAATGCGGTTAACGGAGGAACAACTCCCATTACTACAACATATATCCTCACCGCTACTGCAGGCGGATGCAGCAATTCAGATACTGTTCAGGTGACTGTAAACCCGGCCGTAGTTGCTTCAGCAGGTCCCGATTTATCGTTATGTGCCGGAACAGCCGCAACATTGGGCAGTCCGTCAGTTGCAGGAAACACGTATACCTGGACACCTGCAACCGGATTGAGTAACACAACGATTTCTGATCCTACCGTTACATTATCCACTGCTCCTGATACTATCCAGTACATCGTTCAGGTTCAAAATGCCTTCGGTTGCAACTCTGAGGATACCGTGGTTGTAACGGTTGCTCCGGCTCCTGTTGCAAACGCAGGAACCAATAAAGTATTCTGCAGCGGCGGTACCGTTACAATAGGCGGAAATCCTGTGGCAGGATATTCTTATTCATGGAGTCCGACTACCGGCTTAAGCAACAGTTCACAATCGAACCCGACACTTACACTAAATAACGTTTCGGGCATAAACGATACCCTTTATTATATTGTTACCGTAACGCTTGGTTCGTGTACCGATACCGATACAGTGAGGGTGGTTGTGCGTCCGTTGCCTGTTTCAAATGCCGGTCCCGATCAGCTCTTGTGTTCCGGCGATTCACTTCAGATCGGAGCGGGTCCCACCGCCGGATATCTTTATTCGTGGTCACCGGCAACCGGATTGAGTGCAACCAATGTTTCGGGACCTACGGTTTACCTTACAAATGTCGGGCTTACACCTGATACGCTGGTCTATGTAGTCACAACAACACTCAATGGATGTGTTTCAACCGACTCCGTGACCATCATTAACAGTCCTGTTCCCGATGCTGATGCGGGAACCGACATATCCTTTTGCAGCGGAACTCCTGCTTCCATAGGTGCAGGTGCAGTCTCCGGATACGGTTATTCCTGGACTCCTTCAACAGGAATCAGCAGTTCAACATCGTCTAACCCATCCATTACCCAGACAAATACCTCTCTGGTAAACGATACGGTTAACTTTATTTTAACCACCTCTCTGTATGGCTGTACCGATGCCGATACCGTTCAGGTAATTATTGAACCCGGTCCTGTTTCGAATGCGGGACCTAATCAACAACTGATATGTGCCGGAGGAGCGGTTCAGCTGGGAACAGCCACCACGCCCGGTTATACTTATTCATGGTCGCCGGCAACAGGACTCAGCAGTACTGTTATTTCTGATCCGACGCTTACACTCAATAATACCGGCAGCACTCCGGATACCATTTATTATGTTGTTACCACTACGTTAAACGGTTGCGTAACCACAGATACTGTACAGGTTATTTCGAGCCCGGTTTCGGTTGCCAATGCAGGACCTAATAAAACATTTTGCAGCGGAGCTACCGTTACTTTGGGAACTGCTTCTACTCCAAATTATAATTACAGCTGGAGTCCGACGACCGGTTTAAGCAGTTCTACGGTTTCAAATCCTACCATCACACTTACTAACTCTTCGGGCGTAAACGATACACTCTATTATATTGTCACCACCGATTTGTTCGGATGTACCGACAGTGATACTGTGCGGGTAATTGTCAGGCCCAATCCGCTTTCAAATGCAGGAGCCAATCAGTTGCTTTGTGCAGGCAATACCGTTCAGCTGGGAACCACATCCACCCCCGGATACAGTTATTCCTGGTCGCCGGGTACAGGGCTGAGCGGAACAACTGTATCGGATCCTACCCTGACATTAAACAATACCGGAACAACACCTGATACACTGCAGTATATAGTTACTACTACACTTAACGGTTGTGTTACTACCGATACTGTTCAGGTTATTTCAAGCCCGGTTCCCGTTTCCGATGCAGGAGCCGATACATCATTTTGTTCGGGACAGACTGTACAAATCGGTTCAGCAAGTATATCGGGTTACGGGTATTCATGGTCGCCAACATCCGGTTTAAACAGTAGTGCCGTTTCAAATCCTGTTCTCACGCTCACAAATCTGACATCACAAATTGATACCATCAATTATGTTGTCACTACTTCTGAATTCGGATGTTCATCCACCGACACTGTGACCGTCTATGTAAAACCATTGCCTGTATCACAGGCAGGCTCCGATATTACCTTGTGCGGTGGCGATACGCTGGTGATTGGTGCCGCCGCCACTCCCGGATACACCTACAGCTGGACTCCGGCTGCAGGTCTCAGCAGTACTACTATATCAAATCCTGTTGCAACACTTACAAATAATGGTACAACCGCAAGTACTCTTATCTACACTGTTGTAACCACTTACGATGGTTGTTCAACATCTGACAGCATTACCATAACTATAAACCCGCAGCCTGTTGTTACTGCAACGGCTACACCTCCTGCAATCTGTTTAGGAGGAAGCAGTGCGTTGTCGGGAACAGGAGCAACAACATACAACTGGGCATTGCAAACAAGCCCGGGTGTATCCATTGGAACGGGCAGTCCTTTAAATGTTACTCCGTTGGTAACTACCACTTACATATTGACAGGCACCAATTCATTTGTCTGCTCCAATGAAAATACCGTAACGGTTACTGTTAATCCATTGCCTGTAGTTTCTATTGCATCGGTAAGCGATACTATTTGTAACGGAGACACATTAACGCTTACAGGTAACGGTGCTTCGGTTTACACTTGGAGCGCACTTGGTGGCGGATCCATTGGGTCAGGATCTCCCATACAGGTTTCACCGGGGGTCAACACTACGTATGTGCTCACCGGTACCGATGTTAATGGTTGCATAAATACCGATACATTAGCAGTTACCGTGAACCCTGCGGCAACACTTACAACTTTGTATGGTACTACATCGGTTTGTCCAGGAGTTACCGGGGTTTATTACTGGGTGGCGAATCCCAATCCGAATTCAACCTATCAATGGGTAGTGGCAAACGGTACCATTGCATCCGGACAAGGATCGGATACCATTACAGTGGACTGGTCATCGGTTTCGGGTTCAGGATCGGTAACAGTAGTTGAGTTCACCGATTTGGGATGTCAGTCGGAGCCGGTTGTTTTACCGGTTACCATCAACGTGTTCCTGACACCCGTCGCTCCTACAGGTCCGACTACTTTCTGTGCAAATGCTGCACAGGGAACCTATACGGCATTGAACACATCCGGTTCAACTTATAACTGGCTTGCACAGGGAGGTGTAATTGTGAGTGGTAACGGTACCAGCACGGTAACGGTAAACTGGACAGCCCAGGGACCGCAAACAGTTTATTTGTGGTATGAGGAAACTAGCCAGACCGCAGTGGATACCTGTTTTGGAACTTCTGATTCACTTGCTATAACCATTAATCCGGCACCAATTACAGGACCTGTTTCGGGGCCTAATGCAGTTTGCGTTTCCGACTCAGGTAATTTCTCCGTAGTCAATACTTCCGCATCAACCTACCAGTGGTTTATCACAGGAGGTAATATTGTAAGTGGTAACGGAACAAACGCCATAACTGCCAACTGGTCTTCAAGTGGTCAGGTGGTGATTGCGGTACTCGAAACCAATTCGCTGGGTTGTCTGGGCGATACTGTTTTTTACAATGTAACCGTTAACGCGTTGCCTGCCGCTGATGCCGGACAGGATGTTAGTGTTTGTCAGGGTCTCGGTGTGCAGCTTAACGCGACAGGCGGTGTCAGCTATAGCTGGAGTCCGTCGGCAGGTTTAAGCAGTACTACTATTCCTAACCCGATTGCTACGCCATCATCTGCAACCAATTATGTGGTGCTCGTAACCGATGCAAACGGCTGCATGAATACCGATACGGTGTTGGTAAGTGTAAACTCCTTGCCGGTAGTAACGGTTTCTCAAAACACTGCAATATGTATCGGAGGATCAACACAACTGGTTGCCTCCGGCGGTAATTCGTACCAGTGGTCGCCAGCAGGTTCACTGAGCAATGCAACTATTGCCAACCCTGTTGCCAGTCCGGTTACAACAACCACCTACACGGTTATTGCAACAAATGGAATTGGATGTGAAGATTCGACTACAGTTACCGTCACCGTAAATCCGCTGCCGGTAGCAGTGGCCGGTGCAGATACCATTATTTGTGAAGGTACCAGTGCTTACCTTACTGCTTCGGGAGGTGTGTCCTATTCATGGTCACCTGCTTCAGGACTCAATAACTCCGGAATTTACAACCCGGTTGCCACACCATCGGCCAACATAACATATACGGTTACAGTTACCGATGTTAATGGCTGCACCGGCGAAGATCAGGTTGATATCTCATTGAATACACAACCGGAGGCCGCATTTACAATTGGTGACGATGTCTCTGAAATAAGCTGTGCGGGTTACACGGCAACTTTGATAAACCAGAGTGTAAATGCACTCGGTTACGAATGGTATTTTGCCGACGGCACATCATCTACCGATGAAACGCCTCAGCACCATTTTATCTTTAACGGTTCTAACCAGGTAATACTCGTTGCCATTAATAACATGTGCAGAGATACTGCAACGGAAGATATCATGCACACATCCATTACGGCGATTCTTGAAAATACCCCTAAAGTATTTTCTCCTAACGGTGACGGCCGAAATGATTGTTTCGAACTGAAAACCGATTTTGATGATTGCAGTGAGTGGAATGTATTTAACAGGTGGGGAACAAAAGTGTTTACCGGTTCTCCTTCGCAGCCATGCTGGAATGGAAAGAAAGATAACAACGGTGCCGAAATGCCAACCGGTACCTATTATCTGGTTGTAAAGGTGTATGATGGAACATATAATGGAACCATTACGCTTATTCGTTAATTAGAAACAGTTAAAAATTTTAAACAAAATAATTCAACATATCATGCACAGCGGTTTAATAAAGAAACGAATCATTGGTTTCCTTACAATGATGTTCATTGCTTTCTCCGGCAATCTGAATGCTCAGGTAAATCAGTCGGAAAGTTTTGACAATGCTACATTCCCCCCTCCCGGTTGGGCCATTACCGGTGGAACAGGATTATGGGTGCAGCGAACAACAGGTACCTTTCCAACATGTCTTCCGCATACCGGATCGGGAATGGCAAGATTTACATCGCGTAATCAGATCCCCGGAACGCAGGGAAACCTCATAAGTCCTATCGTTGACTATACCGGTTCCAGCGGATCGGTTCCGACGGTGAGTTTGTGGATATTCAGAGACAGCAGTTCAACAGCAGGCGACAGTTTAACACTTTTTATCAATACTGCTCCAAATTTAACTGGTGCTGTGAGAATTGGAGCGGTAGCACGCAGTCGTTATTATGTGTTACCGACAAATGAATTACTCAACGGATGGTATCAGTATTCATTTAACGTTCCTGCGTCGTTTAACACAGCAATTAACTATATAATCCTTAGAGGTACTTCGCAAAATGGAGCCAATATTTACATTGACGATGTTGAGTGGGATGAATATCCGGTTCCATGCAGCGGAACTCCTGTTGCGGGTACCATTGTCGCGGACAGAACTTTAATTTGTGGCGGACCCGGCGATGCCAATCTGATCTTAAATGGTGGCAGTTCCGGTGTAGGCGGCCTTTCGTATCAGTGGCAGTATGGACCTTCGGTTTCCGGTCCATGGACCGACACCGGCGGCAATGATTATACGCTGAACACCGGCAATCTGACTGTTTCAACTTATTTCAGATGCTATGTTACCTGCAACAATTCAGCAATGTCCGATACATCACAGGCCATTTTAATTGATGTTACAAATGCTCCCAATCCGGTTATCACCATTAACCCGGGCAGCAATCTGTATTACTGCACCAACTCCAATCCGCTTGTTATTGTTGCTTCAGGTGCTGCAACATATACATGGACACCTAACATTGCCATTCCAAATGGTGTTGGAGACACTGCGTTTGCTTCGCCGCAATTTAATACCAACTACACCATCATCGGAACCGACTCAATCGGATGCACCGGATCATTGAATTTTAACGTTCAGGTTCGGCAATCCCCGGTAGTAAATGCTTCTGTAAACAGCGACACAATTTGTCTGGGGCAATCGACTACACTGCATGCACAATTGGGAGGCCCCGGTTTCGGAAATCAGGTGCAATGGCAACCGGGAGGCTTTGGAGGACTCAATCCCGTTGTGAGTCCGCCTGCAACCACTATGTATGTTGTTACAGTAACCTCTCAGCAAACCGGTTGTTCTGCTCACGACTCTGTTCAGGTAGCGGTAATTCCGGCTGCTACAGCAGGATTTACCTACTCGGTAAACAGCCAGACCGTAACATTTACCAATACCTCAGCAAATGCAACATCGTGGAACTGGATTTTCGGAGATGGCGGTACCAGTACATTCCAGGATCCTGTTTATACGTATAATGTGCAAAACACCTATAATGTGACGCTCATTTCTTCGAACGGAATATGTAGTGATACTTCCGTTCAAACGGTTGTTGTTGGATTTGTGGGTATTGATGAAATTTCAGGAAACGGGGGATTGGTAGTATATCCTCAGCCCTCTTCAGGTTTGGTGCAAATGGATTTTATGGCAACAGCGCCGGTTGCTATACTAACCATTACCGATATAGCCGGCCGGATTGTGTATGCTGCTGAAAAAGTTATTTCTGTTCCCGGAAAACAACACCAGACCATTGATGTCAGTGAATGGAATGAGGGTATCTATTTACTTACCATCCGTTCATCAAATGAGACATTAACCGGAAAAATAATAAGATAGCATAAGCAACTATAATGAAAAAGCCGGTGTTTGCCGGCTTTTTTTAGTTGAAGCCATAGCTATTTATTTTATCTCATAAAAATAGAGCGACCTATTATTCAAAGAAACAGAATCAAGAATGGAAGCAGACGCAGGTCTGGTTCGCATTACCATTAAAGTGTTTCCTGCGATTGCAGAGGCAACCTGACCGGATATGCTGTCGGGGATAAAATAAAATTTACCCATAGCGGTGATTTTATCGAAATGGTCAGACTGATGAAAGACTTCTTTAGGCATCTTTTGAAACAGACCGGGTTTAATGCCGCAATACCATGCAACATAGATGTAAGGCTGATTAAAGCCATCGTCGATGTATATCCGGTTATATGATGACTGTAACTGGTTCACCTTTTCGGCCATTTTTACAAGAATATGCTGTTGACCTGCGTCGCGAAGTTCTGAAGAATTCACATACTGCTTCAGATTTATTCCTCCGTTTACGGCTATTGCCGTTATACTTAATGCAAGTAACGTTTTTTTAGCTCCCCGGTTTTTCGGCAGGTTACATATCCATAACATTCCGGAAGCAATAAACAGCGGCATAAACATCATCGATCCCGAAGCCCTCAGGGCATGCGGGTTTGCAGTGGTTAAAGCAGCCGGAAGAATTGTGGCCATGAATAAAATATACAGCATCCACGGTCTGAAAAAGCTGCTTTTTGAAGCGTATCGGTTGATGAACAGTAATCCCGGGTAAAAGAACAGGGCCTCAGCAAACAACAGTCTTGCTATAGTAAGGTTGTTAGGGGAACCAAAATCAAAAAACAGGTATTTGGGGAATAAGTTTGAACAGAGGTATTGTCCCACTTTCATAAAATAGCCCGGTGAAAATGAAAACGGGATCATTGTATCGTGTGCACGCGATAAGTAATCTTTTTGTGCGGTTAGGGCAATAAACAGTTGTGGAAACGCGCCCAGGCAAAACCCGGCACCTATAAGCAAATGGTTTTTAAAAGAACCCTTTTTGTGTTTTAGGAGGTCGATATAAATAAGCAGCATGGCAATTGCTCCTGAAACCCTGGACGAAGGGTAGGCGTTGGTAGATACGCCACAAACAAGCGCAACCAAAAAAAGGTAATACGGGTTGAAGCCTTTTTCTTTTAGAACAATCCACATCCATAAAATAAGTATGATGAAAAGAGGGGGGAGCATGGAGCCTTCAAGTGCCATTCTTGAAAAAAGAATATGCCAGGGCAGCAACGTTCCGGCAAAGAGGCTGAGCAATGCAAATGTTCTTCCGCCAATTTTATCTGCTGCAAGAAATAAAATGAACAGTGAAAGAATACCAAAAAATGCAGATGGTAACCTGCCGTTTGTTATTGAAACGCCAAATAATTTGAATGAAGCTGCACAGACCCACGCGTATGCTGCCGTCCGGTTGTCTCCTGCGCCAAATCCGTATAGCAGAATGGGGGATTCGTTGCCATGCCGGTCGGCACCGGTTTCCAGTATCGAATAACCATCGTATATGTTCGAGATTTCATCAACGTTAATCTGGTAGGGATAGCTATCCGTTTTGTAGAAACGTAAAATGAAAGCGATTATAAAAAGCAGCAACAGTATCGCATTGGCATTGCTCCGCGATTTAATCTGAAATGATTCTTCTGACATAAATTCTCCTGAGCTAAACTGTAATTGCGTTTCCTTTTAATAGGATTTAACCACCCCGTTTTTTGAATGCTGTAATGCGTGCTGCGACTGATCGGAAAATTGTGCTTTCTTGTTTAACAGATAGATGCCATCCCACTCTTTGCCGCACGAATTGGAAATAGTACCTCCTGTGACTATCAATTTCGCGTTTTTTTCAATTGTTATGACTCCGTTGTATGGCATCAGTAACTTTCTGTTGATGGTAAGCGTACATCCTTTTTTTATTAAAATATTCCCGGGTTCAAAACGATCGGTATTCCAGGTGGTACTTTTGTTTATTATTAGTTGCGTATAAGGCGCTGTTCCCTCAATAAGATCTGTTTCGAACACACCCCTGCCGAATGTTGCAGCACTGAGGGTATTGTTACAGGTATTAATCTTAATTTCGGTAACTCTCACATTGGGGAAAACTCCATATTTACTCCATCCGGAAGCCGCGTCTTTGGTATACACTCCTGCGTCGGTCGCAATATAGAGCCTGTCGTTTGATCCGTCCTGATAAACAATTCCGTTTACCGGAAGATTTAGCAACACTCCGTTCTGGTCTTCATTTTTCCAGGTTTCCCCACCATCCTCACTCAAATACACTTTGTGTTCACGCGAGTATCCTGTAAATGTGATCCAGACGCGGTTCGGGTTCTTCGGGTCGACAGCAATACCTGTTACCGGGGGTAGTTTTACATTTCCTTCACACAAGGGTATTCCGGAACCCGGCGCAGCAATCAGGAGTTCCTTAAATGCATCTTTATTCCAGTTACCCGATGTAAAACCGTCAATTGATTTAAACATACGCGGATCGAGGTGCCATTTATCTGTAGGGTTGGTGCCGTTGTCAACACCCATAGTTGTAAGATATATGACATCGGGATTGCTCTTGCATAAAGCCAGCTCAGTAATTTGTCGCTGCCACTTCGCTTGTATGGTTTTGCCGATATCAGACTCCAGTTCCCATTCTGCCTGAGTTTGTGAATCGGAAGGTTTTCGCTTGTATACTTCACTGAACCCAAAGTAGGTTTCCTGAGTGTAAGGCATCATCACACTTTGAAAGGTGTTGGTAATAAAAACCTCCGGGTTTGATCCCGGATCGGGGATGTCCTTTGGAAATCCGCGGTTCACATTTATCGATTTGCCGGTATTAAAGTTGTACTCCGACAGTGTTCGCCAGCTGTTTGAATGGTAAGCGAGTCGGCGGATGTCGTCATATATACGCGCACTGTAACCATCACCTCCCGTATTCAGCATTTTCCATTCAGCTATTCCGCCGTTCAGCTGATGTGTGCGAATGCCGTGATCCTGCATGGCTATAATGAGTTCATCCGGATCCGTTTCGTTCGCATCAAATGACCAGATGGTTGAATTACAGATTCCGGAATTGGAATACTGCCATTTGTTTTGTGTAAAGTCATAGTAACTTACGCCACCATGGTTTGCCGCAAACAGCCGCGACGTTTTAGCATCACCCGGTTCAAATACCAGTGCATGTATGTCAACATAACCGCCTCCGGATGTCATGTATCCCATAAACTGATTGACAGCAGTTTTTTTCGAAGCAGCTATTTCTGTTGAATGTATAATGGTGTTACCCCAGTAGACCAGATCCGGATTGGTGGGCGAAACGGCTATTGCCAGATACGATTGACTGTACAAATCAAAATTGCTCTGTGTTTTATGAGTTACTATCAGATCCCATTTATGCCCGTCGTACCTGAAGAGGAACATTCTGGTGACATTGTCTTTTTGCTGACGGCCCATTACATACGCATATACATAGGTGTCATTAAGACTTGTGACGGCAATATTGGTACGCTCGGCGACGAAGTCGTCGTTGGCTTGATACAAGCTGTCGAGCGAAACCCCGTTTTTATTTGTCAGGAAAACATTCCAGGTTTTGCCTCCGTCATCAGAACGGTACACAGCAGTTCCTGAAGCATAAAGTGTGTTGCCGGATCCCGGCCGGTATTCAAGTCCCCTCAATTGTGCATCTTCCAGTGGCCGGCCGTTCAGAGTGGCAGCTGACCAGTGCGGCTCGCTGTTATTTAAATCATGACAATAAAAAATACCTGACGAAGAAACCAAAACGGCCTGATCATCATTCAGGGGATTGCATTTAATACGCCGGATTACACCACCATCGGCAAACCGGTTCATGAGTCCTGTATTTACAGGTTCCCAGTGTATGCCATCATCCGATGTCCGGTAAACGCCTTGTGTGAACAGTGGATTTACACTTGATATGTTTGGTTGTACAGTTCCGTAGATACTTCCGTCGGGGTAACCGGTAGCTGCATAAACAGTATTGTTTTTATAAGAAACTGCTACGTCTGCAACACCGCAAAACGGAAAGGCAGCATCGGTATGGAGTAATTCCCAATTTTGTCCCCCGTCATTACTTTTCCATAACCCGCCAAAACCGGAACTTGCATAAACGATTCTGTTGGAGTTCTGATTGTAGCCGGGATGAAACGTGATTCTGTGAATCTGACCAACAGTGGGTGTGTTGGTTGTGTTGCCAACAGGTCCCAGCTGATTCCATTTTGTATCAATTATGTTAATGCCTGCTGTCTCTACCCCGTTTGTGCGGGCAGCGTTATAACGGGTAGTGTATTGTGCATTGGCTGCTGCAGCTTTACCTGTAGTGCCATCCGGGTACAGCCGGGGAGCCCATATCGTAAACGTTCGTTCAATTTGAGTGTATTCTCCTTGTTCAAAGAATGAACCGCCTTCTGGTTTTTGTTGTGCCGCAAGCTGTCGGGTGAGATCATACAAGTTTGACTGAGGCTGTGCAGCGACAGGCCACGTCAGCGATAACAACAATAGACTTGAAAAGAGCAGGCAAATTCGATAACCGGGTTGCTGCAAGGGTAGGGCTTTCATTTTATCAGATCATTCTGCCCTTAAAATTAGGTATTCATTAGCTGTTCCTGAAAGGGAGTTTATAAAGTTTTCAAAAATCTTGTAAATGTGATCTTTCAGGATAATAATAATGGCATTTGGTGTAAAAAATCGCAGATGAATCAGTTATGGCCTGAAATTTATTGTAAATTTAACCTGACAATTCACATGAAACCTCTTGTACTCTTTTATCTGCTCGTGCTGTATGTGCTGCTCCAGTTTACCTGGTGGGCCTACCTGCTTATAGAGCTCAATACAGAAGTTTACACTGATAAAATTGAGTTGCTTGAACATCAGCGATCCCATAATGAAGTTATAGAGCATAAGGAGGAGCAATTCCATTCCGAATTAAAGAAACGGTGGACCATGGTCATCGGTGAAGGCATGGTTTTTTTATCAATACTGCTGCTTGGGATATACCGAACAAGGATAGCATTCAAAAAGGAATATGCACTTGCCCGCCAGCAGAAGAACTTTTTACTTTCCATTACACATGAATTTAAGTCGCCGCTGGCTGCGGTTAAACTGAATCTGCAAACCCTGCAGAAAAGGGAATTGGCCAGGCCACAGCAGGAACATATAATTTTTAAAGCTCTGAATGAGACCGAGCGTATTCATACCCTTGTTGAAAATGCATTGCTTGCCGCAAGAATTGAGGGACATAGTTTTGTGTTGCAACCCGAAGAGCTGGATCTGGCCGACTGCATCCTGAGTGTTATTGAAAGCCGGAATTTTCCGGAGAATCTCGGTGTTAAAGTTACCACGCAGATTCAGGAGCGGGTGTATGTGATGGGCGACAGATTGGCGTTAACATCAGTTGTGCTGAATCTGCTGGAAAATGCGGAAAAATATAGTCCGGATAATTCTGAAGTCTCTGTAAGCCTGTTCACCGAAAATAACCATGCGGTAATACGCGTGGCCGATCAGGGAAAGGGCGTTCCTGAAGAAGAAAAATCCAAAATATTTAACAAGTTTTACAGAGTGGGAAACGAAGATACGCGGAATGCGAAAGGTACCGGCCTGGGACTGTTTATCGTGTCCAACCTGGTTGATCTTCATAAAGGGACAATTGTTTTGGAAGACAATTTCCCAACGGGTGCTGTTTTTAAAGTAATTTTGCCCCTTGTTCCTGATTCAGTTTCCTGAGTCATTCCTTGTTTCCGATGAATACCAGCACTTATGAAAATTGTCCCTTGTAAAACGGTTTTGATTATTATGGACGGATGGGGTGAAGCAGCACCTGCATCTTCCAATGCCATTTCAAAAGCAAAAACACCTTTTGTCTCCTCCCTTTATAAAAACTATCCTCATTCGAGACTTAAAACATCCGGTGAAGATGTCGGGCTGCCCGAAGGACAAATGGGTAATTCGGAAGTAGGTCATCTGAATATAGGCGCCGGCAGGATCGTTTATCAGGAGCTGGCACTCATCAACAAGGCAATCAGAGAGAAAACCATCGATACCAATCCGGTTTTGCAACAAACTTTTGATTATTGCAAAAAGAACGGAAAACCACTGCATCTTATCGGGCTTGTATCTGACGGCGGTGTTCATTCACACCAGGACCATCTGATTTATTTATGCAAGCTGGCGGCAAAGGCAGGGGTTTCTAAATTATACATACACGCCTTTACCGATGGGCGGGATGCCGACCCGAAGAGTGGCATCCATTGCATAAGAGCAGTTGAGAAACAGGTTGCGGGAACCGGAGCACAGTTTGCGTCGGTTATTGGCAGGTACTATGCCATGGACCGCGATAAAAGATGGGACCGGGTAAGTCAGGCCTATGAATTACTGGTGCATGGCAAAGGCACACCCTTCGCAAATGCCGAAACGGCTGTTGAGGAATCTTATAAGAACAATGTTACTGATGAATTCATTAAACCTTCGGTAATCATTTCAAACAACAAACCGGTTGCAACTATAAATGACGGAGATGCGGTGATCTGTTTTAATTTCAGAACCGACCGGTGCAGGGAAATTACTGAGGTGCTAACGCAGCAGGAATTCCCTGAGCAGGGAATGAAGCCGCTTTCATTGCATTTTGTAACAATGACCCGTTACGATAAAACATTTAAAAATGTACAGGTTGTTTATGAAAAGGATAACCTGGTAAATACTCTCGGAGAGGTGATAGCTAAAGCGGGTAAAAAACAAATTCGCATTGCCGAAACAGAAAAGTATCCGCACGTCACCTTCTTTTTTTCGGGAGGAAGAGAAACCGAATTTCAAGGAGAAACAAGAATCATGGTGCCCTCTCCGAAAGTTGCAACATACGATTTACAGCCATCGATGAGCGCACCGGAGGTTACTGCACGACTGGTATCCGAACTTGAAAAGGGAGAAGTGGATTTTGTATGTCTCAATTTTGCAAACGTCGATATGGTTGCGCATACCGGAGTGTTTAGTGCGGCCGTTGAAGCAATTGAAACCGTTGACAGATGTACTCAGCTTGTTGTGGAAGCAGGACTGAAAAACGGATATGCTTTTTTGATTACGTCTGATCACGGAAACGCAGATTTTATGGCCAATGCTGATGGTTCTCCTAATACTGCACATACTACTAACCCGGTTCCGCTGTTTTTAATAGATCCTGCCAATCCGACCCTCCGCCTCAGGGATGGCATACTTGCCGACCTTGCTCCAACGTTATTGACGCTGATGGGTCTGCAGGTGCCTTCTGAAATGACCGGAAAGGTATTACTGCAAGATTCAATGTAAGCACCGTTGTATCAGTATATTGGCGTTTTATATCCTCCTGATCATCAGGATTTGCGGCAGCCCGGAGCCGGTTTCCGGGGTTGACTTACTGGAAGGATTCGGGTACCTTTGTAGATTATTGTTGACAGCTTGGTTTTCATGCATATCGCACCCCCAATCAGAAAAATTTTTTTTGTTCTGCTGGCTCTCATTCCGGTTGTTACAAATCCGGTAAGCGCACAGAATATTTCCTACGCACTGGGTGGTGGTTTTATGTTTTACAATGGCGATTTGAGTGATGCCAGTTATGTGCCTCCCACCGAAACAGTAGATCCCTACTTTGGAGGTGATATCTCTTTTTTGTTGCTTGACCGGTTTGACCTTTCATTAAGGTATATGCATGGCAGTGTGGAAGCTGCCGATTCGCTTTCGAGTGAAAAAGATAACAAAGCACGGAACTTGAGTTTTAAATCGAAAATAGATGAAGTAAGTGCCGTTTTCAGAATAAGGATGTTTAGTGTGCTCGACAAAAGGACTGTTAATCCGTTCTTTTTTATGGGGCTCGGTTACTTTTGGTTTAATCCAACAGCCGAAATAAACGGCGAGCGTTATAATTTACAGCCTCTTGGTACCGAAGGACAGTTTATCACCGAAGGCAATTACGAAAAACCCTACAAACGGCATAGTCTTTCGCTGGCAACAGGATTTGGTGTCTTTTTCAGGCTCGACAAACAATGGGGGTTACGGCTTGAAGCGGCTCCGCAGTTAACGTTTACCGATTATCTTGATGATGTCAGTACCATTTATCCTGATTCAACTGCGCTGGCCAATACCCCAAATGGTGCAATTGCAGTATTGTTTTCGAGCAAGCGTCCCAAAGGATTTCCGGATATGGGCCGTTCACGCGGTAACCCCGACAGGGGAGATGTAATGGTAAGTTTTGGACTCTCGGTTGTGTTTACTCCGATCCCAAAACGGTGTCGCGGACGGCTAGATCTTCGACCGGGCTACTTCAACAAAATAAGAGGTAAAAAAGGCTGGTGGGGCAACACCTCAAAGTGATGCCTTCATGGCATGTGCCATCAGGTCCTCAATTTCTTCAGCTTCCAGTGGAATTGAAGCCATCAGATCAGTCGGTCCTTTTTCGGTAATCAGAATGTCGTTTTCGAGACGGATACCCAGATTTTCTTCCAGAATATAAATGCCCGGTTCGCAGGTAAACACCATGCCCGCTTTCATAGGTTCATAACGGTTTCCTATATCGTGCACATCCAGACCAAGAAAGTGTGATGTGCCATGCATAAAATATTTCTTGTACAACGGTGCGGCAGGATCCTGTTTGGCTACATCGCTTTTAGTAAGCAAGCCCAGTCCGATAAGTTCTTCTTCCATCAATTTACCTACTTCGACATGATATTTTTCAATGGTATTTCCGGGAACCAGCATCGCCGTAGCTGCCCTCATCACTCTTAAAACGGCATTGTATACATCTTTCTGGCGCTTGGTAAATTTTCCGTTCACCGGAACAGCCCGTGTCATATCGGCACAGTAGTTAGCATACTCAGCACCAAAGTCCATCAGTATTACTTCGCCGTCTTTACATTCGGCGCTGTTTTCGATATAATGAAGTACACAGGCATTGCGTCCCGAAGCAATAATTGGAGTATAGGCGTGACCGGTAGCACGATTACGCAGGAACTCATGTGTAACTTCCGCTTCAATTTCATATTCTGTTACGCCGGGTCTTACAAAATCCAAAACCCTTCTGAAAGCGCGCTCCGTTATGTCCATTGCCGTGTGCATCACTCTTATTTCAATATCGGATTTAACTGCGCGGAGTTTTGCCATGATGGGGCCTGAGCGGTGGTAGGTATGGCCCGGAAAACGGCTTTTCATGTCATTTGAAAAACGGAGTTCCTTGTAAGGCACACCCGAACTGTACCTGTCATTTTCATTGAGGTTCAGGTACACATTATCAGTATGATTCATAATCACGGGAAGTACAGCTTCAAATTCGTCTGTCCACATCACCGTTTCGATTCCTGATGCCTGTCGCGCTTCGTCTTTTGTGTATTTGTGTCCCTCCCAAATGGCGATTTTTTCATTCGTCTGCCGTAAAAACAAAATTTCCCTGTATTGTGGTAAAGGATGTTCGGGACAAATAACAACCATACTCATCTCCTGGTCGATGCCGGAGAGATAGAGTATATCGGAGTTTTGACGGTAGGGATACATGCCGTCACCGGTGCGGGGCATTTCATCGTTCGAATTAAAGAATGCAACAGAACGGGGGGCCAGCAGGGCTTTGAATTTTTTTCTGTTTTCGATAAACAGGGTACGGTCAATTGGATCGTATTTCATAACCAATAATTTTACTTGAATGAAAGGGAAAGCCGGATGATTGAAGTGTAAAGATACTGCCTATTGCGGCAAGCAGCAACTGATGCCATCAAAATGTGACCAAATGGATGGTTGGATAAATGGGAAGGGCCGGCCGCAGTAGTCATGTTATTGAAAACGAATAGATAGAAAAACTGTTTTTTATTTGAATAACCCGCTTTTGAAACATAAATTTGCCCCTTAACATTGAATCTGCTATGAGTTCCTATTCCAATTTCTTCAATACATCCATTGGCCGCAAAGTACTTATGTCACTCACCGGCCTTTTTTTATGTCTTTTTCTGATTGTTCACCTTGCAGGTAATTTACAGTTGTTTAAGAGTGACATGGGACTGGCATTCAATCAGTACTCGGTTTTTATGACCACTTTTACTCCCATTAAGGTTATATCTTACCTGCTGTATATCACCATCATAATTCATTCGATTAACGGTTGGGTGCTGACCCGGAGGAATCAGGCAGCGAGAAATATTGCCTACTCAGCTCCCAAAGACACCCGGTCGGCAACCTGGTCGTCCCGAAACATGGGTATTCTGGGACTTATCCTGCTTATTTTTCTGGTTACCCACATGGCAAACTTCTGGTATCAGTACAAATTTGGTTCAACACCTTGGGTCGAATACCAGGTTGACCTGAATACGGGGCATGTGTTATCGGCTGCACCTTATAATGCACTTGAAGGTGTGTCAATGGTTCCCCATGATTTTGTTACTGCTGATGCCTCCGGAACACCGGTAAAAGTGGTGGTAATAAAGGACCTGTATGCTGTAGTAAAGGCCGCTTTTGGTCAGGCCTGGCTGGTTGCCCTTTACCTCATAGGCATGGTTGCCTTATCCTATCACCTGATACATGGCTTTCAAAGCTCCTTTCAGTCGCTGGGCCTGAGGCATAAATTGTACACGCCGGTTATAAGAGGAGCCGGATTATGGATATTTGGGATAATTATTCCTGTTCTTTTTGCTGCCATGCCGGCTTATTTTTTCTTTTTTAACAATCACTGATATTAATTACAGAGGGATATGAAACTCGATTCCAAAATACCTGCAGGCTCACTCGCTGAAAAGTGGGATAACCATAAGTTCAACCTGAAACTGGTGAATCCTGCCAACAAGCGTAAATACGATATTATAGTAGTGGGTACCGGACTCGCCGGTGCCTCGGCTGCTGCTTCACTGGCCGAGTTGGGCTACAATGTTAAAACGTTCTGTTTCCAGGACAGCCCCAGGAGGGCACATAGTATTGCCGCCCAGGGTGGAATCAACGCCGCGAAAAACTACCGCAACGATGGCGACAGCGTTTACAGATTGTTTTATGATACGTTAAAGGGTGGCGACTACCGCGCACGTGAAGCAAATGTATACAGGCTCGCTCAGGTAAGTGTAAACATTATTGACCAGTGCGTTGCGCAAGGAGTTCCGTTTGCAAGAGAGTACGGCGGACTGCTCGATAACAGATCATTCGGGGGAGCGCAGGTTTCAAGAACATTTTATGCCAAAGGACAAACCGGGCAACAGCTTTTGCTGGGTGCCTACAGTGCTTTAAACCGTCAGATTGCTGAAGGCCGTGTAACCAGTTACACGCGTCACGAGATGCTTGACCTGGTTATGGTTGACGGGCACGCCCGCGGTATCATCGCAAGAGATCTTATTACTGGTGAGCTGGAACGACACAGTGCACATGCTGTAATTTTATGTACCGGTGGCTATGGAAATGTATTTTATCTGACTACGTATGCACGCGGTTCAAACGGTACGGCTATCTGGAGAGCTCACCGGAAAGGTGCCTTATTCGGAAACCCCTGTTATACCCAAATTCACCCGACCTGCATCCCTGTTTCAGGAGATCACCAGAGTAAATTGACGCTGATGAGCGAAAGCCTTCGTAACGACGGACGTATATGGGTTCCGTTGAAGAAAGGTGATACCAGAAAGCCTGACGCCATTCCCGAGAACGAACGTGATTATTACCTCGAACGCATATATCCGTCTTTTGGAAACCTGGTTCCGCGGGATATCGCATCGCGCAAAGCCAAAGAAATGTGCGACGAGGGAAGGGGAGTAGGATCAAGCGGTCTTGCTGTTTACCTTGATTTCAGCGATGCAATAAAGCGGTTGGGTAAGGACGGTGTGGAAGCCCGTTATGGCAATTTGTTCGATATGTATAAACAAATTACCGGCGAGGATCCGTACAGTACTCCTATGCGGATTTATCCTGCAGTGCATTATACAATGGGTGGTTTATGGGTCGATTATAACCTGATGACAACCATTCCGGGGCTGTATGCCGCAGGCGAAGCCAATTTCTCTGACCATGGTGCAAACCGGCTGGGTGCAAGTGCATTGATGCAGGGACTTGCCGATGGATATTTTGTGATTCCCTATACGGTAGGAGATTACCTTGCAGGAGTTGAACGCAAACCAATCAGCTCCGATACCCCTGAATTTGATGCTGCCGAGAAAAAAGTAAAAGAAGGGCTGGATAAATTGTTAACGATAAATGGCAAAACAACGGTTCATGAATTTCAGCGCGAACTCGGATTGCTTATGTGGAATCACTGCGGCATGGCCAGAAACCAGAAAGGCCTTACTGAAGGAATTGAAAAAATTAAAGAATTAAGAAACAGGTTCTGGTCGGATGTAAAAATTCCCGGAAGCGGATTGGAACTGAATCAGAATCTGGAACGGGCCGGACGCGTTGCTGATTTTCTTGAACTGGGAGAATTGATGATGCAGGATGCCCTGCAACGCAACGAGAGCTGCGGGGGTCATTTCAGAGAAGAATATCAGACCCCCGAAGGTGAGGCGCGACGTGATGATGAGCATTACTCTTATGTTGCGGCATGGGAATACAAGGGCGAAAATCAACCGGAAGAATTGCACAAAGAAGAACTTGATTATGAGTTTATAAAACGTTCGCAGCGTTCGTACAAGTAACTACGGATAATATCCTGCAACAGCTATTGAATTATTAAAAATATACCACCAAAAATTATAGAATACTATGAGTGGAACAATGAAACTGACACTTAAAGTCTGGCGTCAGAAAAATCAGCAAACACCCGGGGCGTTTGAAACGTATCAGGCGAATGGAATATCTCCCGATATGTCGTTTCTGGAAATGATGGACGTAGTAAACGAAGACATCATTAAGGCGGGAAAAGACCCTGTTGCATTTGATCACGATTGCCGTGAAGGCATTTGCGGAACCTGCAGCATGTACATAAACGGACGTGCTCATGGTCCTAACAAAGGTGTAACAACCTGTCAGCTGCACATGCGCAGTTTTAAAGATGGCGATACCATTACCATTGAGCCCTGGAGAGCTTCGGCTTTTCCTGTGCTTAAAGATCTTATCGTAGACCGTTCGGCATTTGAACGCATCCAGCAGGCAGGCGGATTTGTATCGGTTAACACCGGTTCGGTACAGGACGCAAACGCTATTCCTATTCCCAAGGACGATGCCGAAGAAGCCTTCCTCTCGGCAGCATGTATTGGCTGCGGAGCATGCGTTGCGGCATGTAAAAATTCGTCCGCGATGTTATTTGTTTCAGCAAAAGTGTCTCAGTATGCCTTGTTGCCACAGGGTAGAATAGAACGCAATGACAGGGTGCTGAAAATGGTTGATCAGATGGATGCCGAAGGATTTGGAAACTGTACAAATACCGAAGCCTGTGAGGCCGAATGTCCGAAGGAAATAAAAGTGACCAATATTTCACGACTGAACAGAGAGTACCTCAAGGCGAAATTATTCTCCTGAATAGGCTGATGTGATTTCTTCCAGCTTATTTTTTGCAAACGTTATGAGTTCCGGGAAAAAAACCCGGAATTCTTTTTTATAGCTGTCGTAATTTTTTGTCAGCTCCGCGGCAGCATATTCCATGCGTGATTCAAAAGCAGTACGTCGCGACATGCCTGTAAGCACTGCACCAATTCCCTCAATGGTACGGTAACTTGTAAGCCAGTCGTGTTGAACCATAACCGGCAGCATTTTTTGGGTGCGTTGCGGCATCTCATGTAAATGACGATTGGCAATGGAATAAAATGAGGCTGCAAACTGATCGAGTGATGTTTGTGAGAAATCATTCCATGCGGCTGCCAGAAAATGATCATAGAAAATATCGGAAATAACAGGGGCGTATTTTCTGAATTCGGGCCGTAACCGGATTCGTGTTTCTTCTACAACACTGTGTGAGTCGGTAAATGCATCAATGGCCCGATGCAAACGGATTCCTTTTTGAATGGAATCGGAAAAATCGTTTACTGTTTTTCCTTTCACATGATCGGCAATAAAATTTCCGATCATAATTGCATCGTCATCAAACGATAAGTATAAATGAGCAAGAAAATTCATTTAGTTACTCTACCCAGGTAATCCCAATGGTTACAGTATAACCGTTCTCGAAACCTGTAACATAGGAGGGGTATGGATTGTCGGGATTCGGATACTGATCAATTAAAAAGCTCACTTTACCCATCCAGGTGCTGTCAGGCAATTCATAATCGTAAACATTCACATCAATGGTGCTCCCAAAAGGAATAACTTCATATTGATGCACCAGGTAATAGGTAGTAGTATCGGTTGCGGCCCTGTTGTTGAAATGGGTGCCCTGGCTCCATAAAACAGTGCCCGGATCGTTCTGGGGCGAAATATTGAAAAAGATATCTGCCAGTCCGAAGGTGTCAAGAGCCGCCGAATTAGTGTCATCCCAGGTCATGCCCATTGGATCTGTTGCAGGAAATGAACTTATCTGAATGGTGTTTATAAAGGCTCCTGTTTTAGCTGTAATGGAACCACTGGAACCGTTGTTGACATCAATCGGGTCATCCTGGCACCCTCCAAAAAAATCAGCTAATATGCTAATTATTAATAAATTACGAAAAAAATGAATTGCTTTAAATGGCATATTAAAGAGGTATTTCCCCGGTCTGTTCAACACAAAAGTAACACATTTATGCCAGCCGATATTGTGTATAACACTCTGAAAGTCGGTAATATGTCGGTAATTCAATTTTTTTTTTCAGTAATGTCTTTTGATGTATTATTCTTTATTTTTACTCCCTATTTGACCTTAAACACATGCGCCATGGCAACCCGCAAACCCACTAAAACTAAGTCTTCGGCAAAAAAAGCAGCTCCGAAGAAAAAGGCTTCACCTAAAGGTAAATCGTCATCGAAACCTGCTTCTAAAGCGAAAAAAGCTGTAAAAAAATCCACGGCTAAGCCGAAGGCTAAAAAAGCCACAGCAAAAAAGGCAAAGCCGGCAAAAAAGGCCGTAGCCAAAAAGAAAGTGGTTAAAAAGGCGGCCAGGGTTGCCAAAAAAGCTACCAAACCGGCTGCCAGTAAAAAAGCGAAGCACGCGGTTAAAAAGACTGCGAAAAAGGTTGTCCTGAAAAAGGCAGCTAAGAAAAAGGCGGCTCCTAAAAAAGCGGTGGTTAAAAAGGCTGCTGTGAAGAAAGCTCCTGTAAAAACTGCTGTAAAAAAAGTGGCTCCCAAAGCCGTTAAGCCGGCAGAAATGGTTAAACCGGTAAAAACCGCAGCACCCGTAAAAGCCGCAGCACCGGTAAAAAAGGCACCGGAAGTTAAGAAGGCACCTGTTCCAAAGCCCGCTCCGAAACCTGTCGCCGAAAAGCCGGCCATGCCCAAAACCGAAACTACACAAACGGTGACCTTTATCCCGCCGGCAACAACAATCCGCGAAACGCGCACCGAAACCACCTATGATCGTGACGATTTAAAGGGAAAGTCGATCACAAAAATCACCGAAATAGAATCAGATATCGATAGTGATGATGATGAAATGGATGATTTCAAACTGCCGGGTGAAAAACTGCATGACTGGGGAACATTACTCACCAGCGATGAGGACGAGGACGAGGACGATGATGACGACGATGACCGACTCTTCTGAAAAAGATGAATCCTCCGCAAAAGCGGGGGATTTTTTTTATCTCGTTGCCTGAATAAGGAAGCTTTAATTTTTTTTCCCTACATTTGCATCCCCAAACGGACAAATTGAACTGTATCAATAAGTGCCATAACCGGATTGCCGGTTTTTTTATAGGGAAAAAACAGTGCGGGGTGGAGCAGTGGTAGCTCGTTGGGCTCATAACCCAAAGGCCGTAGGTTCGAATCCTGCCCCCGCTACCTAATAAGTAGTAAAAACCCCTGTCGCAAGGCAGGGGTTTTTGCATCTTTAGCACGCCCTCAAGGCATTGAAGCGGTAAAAAGCACGCCTCTTTGAAGGAATTCCTAAAAACTATATAAAGCGTTGCTATTCAGTTCAATGCGATTTATTACCTTTGTCACTAATCATGAGTACCACACACAAAGCCGGATTTATAAGTATAATTGGTAAACCCAATGTAGGGAAGTCAACGCTTATGAACGCTCTTTTAGGTGAACAGCTTTCTGTGGTTACTCCAAAAGCGCAGACTACCCGCCACCGGATCAAAGGCATTTTAAATGCTCCCGATTATCAGCTCATTTTTTCGGATACTCCCGGAATTATGAAGCCGGCCTACAAACTGCATGAACGTATGCTGGGATCAGTAGACGCTACTATTGCAGATGCCGATGCAGTGATGCTGGTAGTTGAGGTACACGAAAGAGGGCTGTCCCCCGAAATCGAAAGCCGTTTACTCAAATCTGAGGCGCCGCTGGTTATGGTTATTAATAAAATCGATTTGTCGGAACAGGAACTGCTGGAAGAGCGCGTGAAAATGTGGGACGAATTACTGCATCCGATCGCAATTATTCCTGTTTCAGCTCTTGAAAATTTCAATATCGAGGCAATAGTTGAAACACTGGTCCGCTTAATACCCGAACACCCCGCATACTTTGATAAGGATGATTTAAGCGATCGCAATGTCCGGTTTTTTGTTCAGGAGATGATAAGGGAAAAACTGTTGCTTCAGTATAAAAAAGAAATTCCCTATTCGTGTGAAGTGCTGGTTCAGGAATTTAAAGAAGGCGCTGTTACCGATGTAATACGGTGTGATATCTATGTGGATCGCGAATCACAAAAAGCGATTTTACTCGGACATAAAGGCACAGCTATTAAAAATCTCGGTATTGCATCGCGAACAGCCATTGAAAAGTTTACAGGTAAAAAAGCGCATCTCGAACTAACGATTAAAGTGAAAGGTGATTGGCGTAACGACGAAAAACAGCTGGATCAGTTCGGTTATAAAGATTAATAAAAACAAAAAAGTGGCAAATATTGTAGCAATAGTCGGAAGGCCCAATGTGGGGAAATCTACTTTGTTTAACCGGTTAACAGAGAGCCGGAAAGCAATTGTGGATGAAATGAGCGGCGTTACCCGCGACAGGCATTATGGAAAAGCCGACTGGATAGGACGACCCTTTTCAGTAATTGATACCGGTGGCTATGTCCACGGTTCTGATGATGTTTTTGAGGGCGAAATCAGAAAACAGGTAATCCTGGCTATTGAAGAGGCCAACGTAATATTGCTGGTAGTGGATGTAACCACCGGTTTAACCGATCTCGATATTGAGGTGGCCGGAATGCTTCGGAAATCAGGAAAAAAGGTAGTAGTGGTAGCCAATAAGGTCGATAACTCCGCACGCATATATGACCACGCTGAATTTTATAAACTGGGACTTGGTGAAATATTTTCGATTTCGGCCATCAGCGGTTCAGGAACCGGAGAACTGCTCGATGAAGTTGTAAAACATTTTGGTCCCGACGAAGAAGAGCTGACCGATATCCCCAAACTGGCAATTGTGGGACAGCCAAATGTGGGCAAATCATCATTATTAAACACACTGCTTGGGCTTGAACGAACCATTGTAACTCCTATTGCAGGCACCACCCGCGATACCATTTATACCCGCTACCAGGGTTTCGGTTTCGATTTTTACCTGATAGATACTGCAGGCCTGCGCAGAAAGGCGAGGGTAAAGGAAGATATTGAGTTTTATTCGGTGATGCGTACCATCAGGGCTATTGAAGAGTCGGATGTATGTATGGTGATGATCGACGCAACCATCGGACTAACTATGCAGGACATCAGTATTTACCATCTTGCAGAACGCAATAAAAAGGGAATTGTCCTGCTGGTGAATAAATGGGACCTGGTTGAAGAAAAGCAGAAGAACATCAAAAAGTTCGAAGAAGACATTCGTGCCAAACTGGCTCCCTTTAACGATATTCCCATAATATTTACCTCTGTAACCCAAAAACAACGCATTCACAAGGCACTGGAAACAGCTTTAAAGGTTTATCAAAACCGTAAACAGCGGTTAAGCACTTCCCAGCTGAACAAAATAATGCTTCCCATTATCGAAAATTATCCTCCGCCGGCGCTTAAAGGAAAGTATGTAAAAATAAAATACATCACACAGCTTCCCGGATCAAATCCCCATTTCGCTTTTTTCTGCAACCTACCCCAATATATCAAAGACCCTTACCGGCGGTATCTGGAAAATCAGTTGCGGGGTAATTTTGACCTGAGCGGTGTTCCGATTTCAATTCATTTCAGAGACAAAAACGATTAAATTGTTTTGCGTTCCAATTGCTGTGTTGTAACCTCTAAGCGAAACAGAGTGGTTGTTTCAACGGCGATTGTTCTCGCCATTGTTTGTGCATTCAGCTCCGTTTTTGCTCAGGAAACCGCATTCAATGCTGATACGATTCCGGCAGGTAAAAAATCACAATGCCGCATAACGTTACGTAACGCCGCCATCCCCGCCTTGCTCATTGCCTACGGTGTAGCGGGTACAATGAACGATGATTTAAAATTATTAAATACCGAAATCAGAGAGGAAACACTTGAGGGTATTGATGATAAATTTACCATCGACGATTTTCTTCAGTATGCTCCGGCGGTTGCCGTTTATGTTGCCGGCGCAGCGGGACTGCAAGGCTTAAACACCATGAAAGACGAGGTAAAAATAAATGCGATATCTCTTTTGATTATGGGAGTAACGGTTACAACAATGAAATATTCATTCCATGAAGAACGACCCGATGGATCCTCCGACAATTCTTTTCCTTCGGGGCATACGGCAATGGCATTTGCAAACGCTGAATTTCTGTTTCAGGAATACCGTTATCAAAATAAATGGCTTGCCCTTTCAGGATATCTGGCCGCCGGTTTTGTTGGTGCCTTCAGGGTAATAAACGACAGGCATTGGGTGACAGATGTGGCTGCCGGTGCGGGTATTGGAATATTGAGTACAAAATCGGCCTATTGTATTTACAATCACCTGAGTAAGAGAAGAGAGAAAAGTACCTCATCGAATTCATTCCTCTATCCTGTCGTAAACCCAACATGCCGTGGAGCAGTATGGCGCCTGAATTTTTGAATCCCGCTGTATAACGGTGCATTCGGTTTAATGGTTGCCTGAAGGTTTGAAAGTAAGCAGGGTGTTTGTTCCGCTTTTAATTTCCGTTTCTTTCATCAGTACAGTCCGGTAATTGCCGGCAATATAATCAGCTGCCTGGTCATTGTAGTGCGCTGACCAGACATGCCCCGATTCGCCGGTTGGTAAAATGGTTAATGCATGCAACGGATCACTCAGGTCAACCAAATCTCTCATGGCCGGGCCGTATTTAACCTGAAACTGCTGACCCGTAGTCAGTAAAAAAGAGGAGTTGTTAATAGTCTCAATTCCTCCCGGCACAGGGAAAGGACCCACGTTAAAGAGGAGGTCAAAGGGTTTTATGGTTCCAACAGGATGCTTGTGTGTAAGCGAGTGCATGCGTCCCCACGACCAGTTAGTCGGGTTTTCGTCCAGTTCTTTTGAGAGATAGGAGGTGGCTCTCTTAAATGCAGCAAAAATTATATCGTCTCTTGTTTCAATTTTGTTTTTGGTGTTTACATTATCCCACCAGGGAGAAACCGAATCGCTTAACAATTTATAATATGACGATTTCATAAGATGTGTATTAACCAGTACACTCTGACCAAATGCGCCGCACTCATCCGCCATAGCACCTTCTAAAATTTCGGCAAGGGTCTCATAATAGATGGACGGGCCGGTTTCAAAAACATGATGACTGCCATTCCAGTTTGCCAGCATCGACAAGGCCTTGATCTGATCTTTTGTTAATTTACTTCTCTTCAGAACCTGAACAATAATTTTTGCATTAGCAGACTGTACATCACTTATAATATCAATTTGAACCGCTTTCAGATTTTCAATATCCCACACCGAACGTGTTGTGAGTAATTTTTGAATACGATCTGCCCGGTCATTGGGTGCGTAGTAACCTTGAACATTCAGGGTTGTCCGGTCGGGGCCGGGAAGTTGATTTGCAGATATGATAATACCGGAAGCCGGATTCTCAATTTGTGGATTATTTGTAAAAGGAAAATACTCAAGCGGCTCGTCAGCCCCGCTGCTGCCGTTCAAAATCAATTTGGTATTGAGTCCATCACGGTATTTCGGAAGTTTAGCCGCACTCCAGCAGGCAATGTCACCGGAAGTATTGGCATAAAGCACATTTAATCCCGGCGCATTTATTTTTTCAACTGCTGCTCTCGCTGTTTCAATAGTATGTGCATTGAGCAGTTCATATGTTACCTGTGGTCCGGTTGCGGGAAAATGTACGTATGACCACCACAATGTTGTTGGCGTATGGGCGGAGTCGTTTATGTTTGAAATGAGTTCATTTACCAGCGGACCGTGAATGGTAGATCTCATGTTAAACAATACCGGCGGTTCGCCCTTTACAACAATGGTGTCTTTAATTGTTAGAAGGGGTACTATTTCAGAACCATGTTTGTATGTGCTGCCTGAAACAAGTGTTTCATAATATAAATTCATATCATCATTCTCGAACATGGTCAGTCCCCAGGCGTGATCATCAGTATGACCCGTTAGCGGGAAGGGCAATCCGGCAAGGAAATGACCATAAACAGAAGTTCCGGGGTAATTCAGTTGGGCGTCGTACCAGATACACGGCTGCTGATAACCTATATGCGTATCGTTAGCAAACAATGGTTTTCCCGATTTGCTGTGGTCTGATGATAATACCCATCCGTTACTTCCAATAAAAGGAGTCAGCGGTAAAGGTTGTCCCAACGCAGAAATGTATGCAGCTAACTGTTGGGAAGCTCCTGCTGATTTTTGGTTCGCAATAACAGTATCATTCACAGACATAATTCCGAATAGCTTCAAATAAGCAGCCCCATATCGATCAGCAATGGATGTGACAATGGGGTCGGTGCGCAACGCCTCAGCAAAGCTGAAAGCCATATAACCCGTTATAAGGTAAATGTCAGATGGGGTAAAAGGTTCCGGTTTAATATTTAGCAACACAAATTCTTCCGGCAAAGGACCGTTGTCGATAAAAGCATTTACTCCTTTCAAAAATTGTTTTGAATCATTTACCCATGGTGTTTGAAGGGTGTCCCATGCTGCGGCCTCTTTGTGTGCGGATTGTGAAATGCCGGTTGCACGTAAAAATTTATCGGTATTTATCAATTCCTTTCCAAAAATTTCCGATAGCCTGCCGCCGCCGACTCTCCGCAATAATTCCATTTGAAAGAGCCGTTCACTTGCCTGCAGGTAACCTAAAACAAAGTAGGCATCGGTTTCTGATCCGGCGAAAATATGCGGGATCCCTTTGGAGTCAAAATAAACTTTAACATCCGTATTAATCCCGTTGCTTTCAATGTATCCGCTTGTTTCAGGTACTGTACGTTTTAAATTCCAAACAACAAAAATTGCTCCTGAAGCCAGCAGAATGGCAATCACTATTCCTGTAATCAGCACAATTTTTTTGTAACCGCGAATTTTTTTCATGTGGTAGGATAGGGAGGGAGTTCGTTCAGAAAATGAAAGGACCCGTCAATAAATTCACAACAAAAATGTTTGAGGCCGTTAGTGACAGTTAAATAGGTGCTCGAAAGCGTTTCGTGATACATGCTCGCCTGGTACAATGCCTCTGAAGTGAGGACAACAGTAGGGGCTTTACATTCAACTATCATCCATGGCTGTCCCGACCGGTTATGGACCACCAGATCGGTACGTTTACGCATTTGATTCACTTCCAGTCCCTTTTCCAGTGTCATGAGTGACAACGGATATCCCAGCTCTTCCGACAGAAATCTTACGAAGTGCTGTCTTACCCACTCTTCAGGGGTAAGAGCCACAAATTTGCGCCTTACACAGTCAAAAATTTCCTTACTTTGCCCCTTATTACGGATTCGGAATTCATAAGGCGGAAGGTTAAGTGATTGCATGGGTCCGGAGTCGGATGCTAAGATAAACATCAGCCGTTAATTGAGTTATAACTTTAAGGGGAGTGGAAAACAAAAAAGAGATTGTCAACAACTGGTTACCCCGTTACACGGGCAAGGAGCTGAACACTTTTGGAAAATATATTCTGCTGACCAATTTTAATCGCTATGTAGAATTGTTCGCGAAGTGGAATAAGGTTAAAATAGTTGGATCCGATTCTCCAATGCCCAATGCAACCGCCAACGGAATAACAATTATAAATTTTGGAATGGGTAGTGCCAATGCGGCTACCATCATGGATCTCATATCCGCTATTCAACCCAAAGCATGTCTGTTTTTAGGTAAGTGCGGAGGACTCAAGAAGAAAAACAAACTTGGCGATCTCATTCTTCCGATTGCTGCCATAAGGGGCGAAGGAACCTCAAATGATTACCTCCCGCCCGAAGTACCGGCGCTGCCGGCATTCAGCCTTCAGAAAGCTGTGAGCACTACCATCCGAAATCACGGAAAGGACTACTGGACCGGTACAGTTTATACTACCAACCGGAGAGTGTGGGAACACGATAAGGAATTTAAAAGTTACCTGCAAAAAACCCGGTGCATGGGAGTGGATATGGAAACGGCTACCATTTTCACTGCCGGATTTGCCAATAAAATTCCTTCAGGGGCCTTGTTGCTGGTCTCCGATCAGCCCATGATTCCTGAGGGGGTAAAGACAGCTGCAAGTGATCTGAAAGTAACCCAGTTATTTGTGGAACAACACCTCAAAATCGGCATAGAATCGTTAAATGAGTTAATAAACAACGGGTTAACCGTTAAACACTTAAAATTTTAAGCATGGCGGCCGCCACTTTCGATGCAATTATGCGGGAGCTCCGCAACAAAATATATCACCCGGTTTATTTTCTGTATGGTGCCGAGAATTATTACATCGACCAGATATCTGATTATATCGAGAGTCATGTGCTGGATGAGACAGAGAAAGAATTTAATCAAACGTTGTTGTATGGTCGTGATGTAGATATTAATACGGTACTGGGAACAGCCAAACGGTTCCCGATGATGGCTGATTATCAGGTTGTGCTGATAAAGGAAGCGCAGGATATAAAAGACCTCTTTCCTCAAAAGAGATCGGGCGATTCTGAGGATCAAAACGAGGTTGCTGTGGTTGCGGAAAAAAAATCCGCCAAAAAAAAGGATGACACAACAGAACCTTTTTTCAGGTACCTTGAAAATCCCGTGCGTTCCACTGTGCTGGTGTTGTGTTATAAATATAAGCCCCTCGACAAACGAACCAAAGCCGCTAAGCTTATTGAAAAATATGCGGTGTTTTATGAATCGGTTAAAGTGTATGATGATAAGCTGGAGGCGTGGCTTACTAATTATTGTAAATCAAAAAAACGCAAAATAGAGGCCGATGCTGCACGATTGATTGCTGATTTTATTGGTTCTGACCTGACGCGAATCACCAATGAGATTGACAAGCTTGTAATCAATTTACCTGATGACAAAGAGATTACAGCTGCTGATGTCGAAAAATTTATTGGAATCAGCAAAGAATACAATCCGTTTGAGTTACAAAATGCACTTGCGGCAAGAGACAGCCTGAAAGTGCACCGCATTGTTAATTATTTTGCGGCAAATCAAAAAAGCAACCCGCTTATCGTTACAATTTCTACGCTCTATTTATTTTTCAACAAAATTATCCTTTATCATACATTGCGTAACAAGCCGGGCGTAAAGCTTTCTGATGAACTGGGAGTTAATCCGTTTTTCTTAAAGGATTATCACGCTGCAGCACGTACCTTTTCGATTGATGCGGCCATTCGCGCTATTAGCATTTTACATGAATATGATTTGCGGTCGAAGGGAGTAAATAACGATGGCACGGAAGCAGGGCAACTGTTACGCGAAATCGTATATAAATTGATGCATCCTGAAGTGGAAATTAAAACACCGCAATTAACATGATCAGGATTTCGTCTGTAAACTACCTGAACTCGGCGCCATTTATATATGGAATACGAAAGGGTGATTTCCCGGAACCGGTAACCTTGTCGCTGGATATCCCTTCGGTATGCGCTGCTAAACTCATCAGTGGTGAGGCGGATATCGGATTGGTACCGGTTGCATCAATTCCGTTGATTCCGCATGCGAAAATTATCAGCGGTTTTTGTATCGGAGCCGATGGTCCTGTAAGATCCGTTACACTCCTTGGAGATGTCCCTCCCCGTGAAATGAAAACCATTCTCCTCGATTATCAATCAAGAACTTCAGTGGCCCTGGTTAAATTACTGGCAAAGCATTATTGGAAAATTAATCCTGAATGGAAAAATACTTCTGAAGGATTTGAACAGCTTATATCCGGCAACACCGGTGGTGTGGTGATAGGCGACAGGTCACTGAGATTGCAGACGCAATTCAAGGTAATGGTGGATTTAGGCGCCGAGTGGAAAAACATGACCGGACTTCCGTTTGTGTTTGCCTGCTGGGTAGCAAACAGAGAACTGTCGCCTGAATTTATTGAGTCATTTGAGTCTGCTCTTTCTGCCGGCATCAATACTATTGATAAGGTGATTGCCGGACTGGGAAATGAATACGATAACATTGAGCACGTAAGGGAATACCTGACAACTTCGATCAGCTATAATTTCGACGAGAAGAAAAAGGTCGGGTTGAAATTGTTTCTGGATTACCTGGCCGAATTGGCGCCGGTTCCGGCCTGAGCCGTAGTTTTATCTGAAACTACATCTATTCTGAAACCGTTATAGTTTACATTTCCGGTAATGGTGCTGAACGACTCCTTAATTTCAAAATTTCTTTCGAGCAATAAGGTGTCACCGGCCCTTGGTTTCAGCAAACGTAAATTCTTCACTAATTCCGGTTGAGTAGTCGTCTGAAAGGTCCCTGTATGTTGTACCGGTGTTTGCGAGTTGTAAATGTAATTGGCTAACGCGCTGTATGTTCTTGTGGCAGTCCGGATATTCCCCTTGGCGCTTTCTGAATACAGCCCATCTGCATGACCTATGGCAATGGTGGAATTATCATTCAGCAGAAACGAACCGTTACCTGTAATCAACGCATTCCCAAGATCAATTTTTGCATTTGACATAATGGAAAATACGGCGTTCTCCGAAACCGGACCAAAAGTTATTCCTTGAATAATTAACGAACAGGAGGTTTGTAAAACAATATTACCCGATGCGGTAACTGGTCTCTCCTGACGCCAGTGTCCGGTACGCATGGTGTTGCAGGCAGGATAAATGGTAGAATTGCTTCCAAACGAAATATCGCCTCCCGATACTGTTACGTCATTTGCAACATAAACAGAAACATCACTCCTGCTGTTGCCTGAAATCCGTTGATCAGTGAGAGTTCCTCCTTTCAGGATGAGGTTTCTTCCGGTTTTAATGGTTGGCGAGCCCGAAGATGAGGCGACGGTTAATCTGCCTCCTGAAATGATTAAATCACCCGCGATATTTACAGTGTCGGTTCCATGCAATACCAGCGATCCGCTGTGCAGCTCGAAACTGCCTTTAACATTTGAAAGTACTTTTGATGGCACTTCAATGGTCGCATTACCGCAATCAGCAACAACGTTACCCCAAAGTATTTGAAGGCTGTCGACAGATGTAAAATTGCTCATCCAAACGGTGCTCGCCGGCTCAAACGATTTCTTTAAACCGGGAAAAGGACCGTGATTCAGTTGAAGATAGTTTCCTCCGTTCTTAACGTAAAGGCTCTTAAGTTTTGCAGGGTCAGTGAAAACACCTGATTGATTCCAGATACCACCCGATTCAATAGTTACATTGAGCGCGCTGAGAGCTGAATTGGATTGAAGTGTTCCTTTGTTTTCAATCACCAAATTTGGCAGACAGGCATTTAGCGTGTTTAACATAACACTGCCTGCCTGTATGTAAAAGACCTGAGCGTCGTCCTTAAATGATTTTGGAACGGAGCCGGATCCGTCACGCTCGCTGTTCCATGACGACAATGATGCCAGTTCACCCGTAGCGGTGGAATACCAGGGTTTACATGGCTGAATTTTTATACCGCGGGAGTCTGACGAGGGACTTGGTTCATAATCCAGGTTCTCTATTTTAAGCAGATGGCAGTCGGCATAAACCAGTGCATCCGATTTTCCTGTTTTGTTGTTGATATCGAATGTCAGCCACACATAATTGTCGCCTGATTCAAGTTTATGGTCCAGTTCAATGGAAAGTTGGTTGCCGGTTAATGTTGAAATGGTTTTTCCTATTTGACGACCGGGGCTGTAAACACCATCGGAAGTTACAAACAGCCGTGCATTGGAAAGTAGCGCGGACGAGGGAGAGGATGTGCCTGATAATGAAAAAATGATCCGCTTGAGCAGCGGCTGATTTCCATCGCCCCTGGTTTCAATTTTTACTCCCAATACAGGTTGTTGCTGCGAACCGTTGTAAAGTATGTGATCGGTACGAATCAAACCAACCTTTGAAATTACCATGGGGAGTCCGGCCTGCGATGGTTCATCGCGAAACGTTTGCCAGACTACGGAACCAATACCAATCAAAACAATGCACGCTGCTGCTCCTGCTACCAGAACAGTTTTTACGGCCAACCGTTGCGATTGGCTTTGCTTGCGCTTTTGTTTGATTCTCATGTTGTTAAATTGGTGGGTTTACGGATAGCAGAGAGTTTTGAACCACCATTTTTTATCAGAACCTTACATTCAATACTGTAGGGTAAATACGGTAAGCCTTAGGTATATTTGAACTTAAATAATTGAAAAACAATAGTATATAATCGCAATAAATTTTACATGGTAGCGGAAACCGCTCTTTTCCTTCCCTTTTCTTACAGCACCATTTTCTTACAATTTTGCTCACGGGCAACTGTTTTGGTGCTTTCTATCTTCCGATAACCTCACCATCTTTGTATTTTTGAAAGCAACGGCCGGAAAGGGTAGTACATTAACGCCGGCAGGCAAAACCATCCAGACTCCGGAAAGCACTCCTAAAAAACATTGACTGTCAACTAAATGGTAAGGAATTTTTTATTTCATCGGGTCAACCCTGAAAGAGACCTTTTATGGGATCCCATGGAGGTAGCTCATTTTGACAGGTGTATCCGGTATATCAGCGACAAATACAAAGTGATTTTGCTGGAAGACTATACATCCGATCCCCGGTTATTTTTGAATGATGAAGTGGCCACCATTTGTTTTGATGATGGGTATAAAGACAACATTGAATTCGCGGCACCCATTCTCGATCGCTATCATTGTCCTGCTTCATTTTATGTTGTAACAGATTGTATTGACCACAACAAGCCAACGTGGACCCATATGCTCGAATATGTGTTTCAGTACACAAACAGAAAAGAAACGGATCTAAATTTTAACTTTTTGCCGGCATCGTTAAGGATAACGCATCTTGATGATAAAAAGGCGCGACTTGAATATGCAAAGAAACTAAAGCCCTATTTGAAAACCATTGCGCATGAACAACGAAATGCGGTGCTCGAAAAAATACAATCAATTTACACCGATGTTGTGTTGCCGGAGCTGATGATGAACTGGGACGATTTACGACAACTTCGAAATGCGGGACATTATATCGGCTCACATACAGTCTCTCATTGTATGCTTGGAACAATGGGTGATGAGGCAGAGGTAAAGTATGAACTTGAAACATCCCGGCAGGTAATCAATAAACAACTGGGTTATTTGCCCGGGACCATCTCCTATCCCGTTGGCAGTTATAATGAAAACACCAAGCGATTAAGCCGTGAAGCGGGTTATAAAATCGGATTGGCAGTAAAACAAACAGTTTACAATCCGCATGAAGATGATATTTTCGAAATCCCCCGGATCGAATTGTACAATGAACCGTGGTGGAAAACCAAAATGCGAATTTCGAACAGATTGGAAGAAATTAAACAGCTGATAGGATACAAATGAGAGTAGTATTCTGGTGTGGTAATGAACCGAATCAATACGCACTTGCGCATAAGCTGAACAAATCAATAGGATTGTCGGGCATTGTTTCCGAAACCCGTCCCGCTCCTCCGGCTCCTTCTGCTTTTGCCGTTGCAGGAAAAATATTGGAACGGATTGTACTTCCCTCAATCGGTAACGCATGGCGGAACATGAAACAATTTTATGCCCGGCAATATCCTGCTTTTCCTGAAGTTCCTGTTGTGGATGTTTCTTCCATCAACAGTGATACGGCGTACACCTTTACGACAAATCTGCAGCCCGATCTGATTATTGTTTCGGGTACCGGTTTGGTTCGCAAACGGATGTTGTCGTTGCCGGTATCAATTGGAATACTTAACCTGCATACAGGGCTCTCTCCTTATGTGAAAGGAGGCCCCAATTGTACCAACTGGTGTATTGCCGAAGGCCGGCCCTACCTGATTGGAAATACTGTTATGTGGATCGACGAAGGCATCGACTCGGGAAATATTTTTACAACAGCATTCACCCCGTTTACAGGCCATGAATCGCTGAATGCAATTCATGTAAACGTTATGGAGCATGCGCACTCGCTGGTGTTACATGCTGTTCAGCATATTGCCAAAGGAAACAGGCAGTCGGTGCCGCAAAAACAAATTGCCGAAGGCACCACCTATTACACCAGAGAGTGGAATTTTATTAAAAAGATTAAACTAAAACGTAATCTCCGCCTTTTCAGAAACTGTTTTAAGAGTAATCAGTGCGAATCGAAACGAAAAGAGGTAGCTGTAGTTACTGTCTGAACATAAATTTTGACCTGTATGCAATCGCACATAAAGATGTTGTTTGCAATTTGATTGTGTACAATAAAACAGGTTAAGTATATTTTTGTACAAATTGAAAAATTATATTTTCTGAGTAACGCTGTTAATTGCCGGATGGCTTTGCTTTAATAATTGGTAATATCAGCTTATTTTATTTATTTAACAGTCTCTTCAAGAACGTGTAAACCATTAATTATATCGCATTTATGGAGCTTATTATTCAGGATCTTTGCAAAACTTACCCGGGAGGCGTTAAGGCGCTCGATCATGTAAGTTTAACCATACCTACCGGCATGTTCGGACTGCTGGGACCCAATGGTGCCGGAAAGTCCACGCTGATGCGTACACTTGCCACGCTTCAGGAAGCTGACAGCGGCACTGCTTTTTTAGGTGACCTGGATGTATTGAACAACAAAGTAGAGGTGAGGAGAACACTCGGGTATCTGCCACAGGAATTTGGTGTTTATCCCCGCATGTCGGCACAGGCCATGCTTGATTATATAGCCGTTTTAAAGGGAATCACCAATAAGAGTGAACGAAAGTCGCTTGTAGAGGTATTGCTTGAGCGTGTTAACCTGTATCAGTTCCGGAAGAAAAATATCAGCGGATTCTCAGGAGGTATGAAACAACGGTTTGGTATAGCACAGTCGCTGATTGGTAATCCCAGGCTCATCATTGTGGATGAGCCCACCGCCGGTTTGGATCCGGGTGAACGGAACAGGTTTTATAACCTGCTTTCTGAAATAGGAGAACAGGTCATTGTTATTTTGTCTACCCATATAGTGCAGGATGTGAAAGAGCTCTGCCGGCAGATGGCTATTATTGACAAAGGAAAGGTGCTTTTTTCAGGTGCGCCTGATGCAGCGATTGATTCACTTAAAGGAAAAATCTGGGAACGGTCTATTGAGAAAACAGAAATGGAAGATTTTAAATCGCGTTACAATGTAATAAGCAGCAAACTGGTTGCAGGAAATCCGCTTATTCATATTTTCAATCACGATGATCCCGGAAACAGCTTCAAAGCAACCGGCGCTGATCTGGAAGATGTGTTTTTTACCCGTATTGGCGGATTAGCCTGATAAACACTGAACGATGAGGTATTTTATTTTCGAAATCCGCCACTGGCTCCGTCAACCCATGACATGGGTGTTTCTGGCCATTAATACGCTTCTCATTTTCGGTGCTACTTCAAGTGACAGTATTCAGGTAGGTGGGTCATTTGGCAATGTCTTCAAAAATGCCCCTTTTGTAATTCAGAATTATTACAGTGTCATGTCTATCATAACACTGTTAATGACCACTGCTTTTGTGAGTGCATCCACACTTCGTGATTTCAGTTATAACACACACCAGATTATTTTTTCATCGCCGGTGGCCCGCATGCAGTATCTGGTAGGCCGATTTCTGGGTGCTGTTGTTGCATCTCTTATCCCTTTACTGGGAATTTCGCTCGGAATTATTATTGGATGTGCCATGCCCTGGGTAGATGCCGAACGCATAGGTCCGTTCATTCTTGATGCCCATTTACATGGCATCTTTTTTATCGGACTACCCAATACACTCTTCACCGGTTCGGTAGTATTTCTGGTTGCCGCCTTATCGCGCAATTCGATGACCTCGTTTATCAGCTCACTGGTGTTGCTGGTACTTACTGTTGTTGCCGGTGAAGTTGCCGATGATCTGGATAAGGAATGGTTGTCGGTATTGATGGATCCTTATGGTGCAAGTACCTATTCGATCCTCACAAAATATTGGACGGTGAGCGATAAAAATACACTGGTACTGCCGCTATCGGGACTCTACCTGATGAACAGAATAATATGGATGGGGATCGGACTTTGTATTACATGGATTACGGCATCCAGGTTTTCGTTTAGTGAACGGATCATAAAATCAAAGAGAAAATCGGCTGAAATTCCTCTGGAAGAAAAGCCGGTGCAGCCGCTTCCTCTTATAGTCCCTGAGTTCGGCAAAAAGTCACTCCGAAAGCTGTTTGCAGGTGAGACCATCCGTGAACTCAAAGACATACTGAAGAGTCCCGCCTTTATTGTTATTATGCTTGCCGGGTTATTGAATTTTGTTCCGGGATTGTTTCTGCGAAAGGGTGCCTATGGTCTCACCTCTCACCCGGTTACATGGTGGATGATAAATTCGATACAAGGCAGTTTTTATTCATTCCTGGTTGCAATTATTACGATTTATTCAGGTCAGCTGGTTTGGAAGGAGCGCGATAACCGTATGGATGAAATTTATGACGCTACTCCGCATCCAACATGGGTAACATTTCTATCGAAATTTTCGGCGGTAGGTTTACTGATTTTCTTTGTTCAGTTGATGCTGATTTTATTTTGCGTTACTGCCCAGCTCTCAAAAGGGTTCACCGACATACGATTGGGAGTTTATTTTACGCATCTGATCCTGATTGACTTCAGCGGTCTGCTCTTGCTCGTGCTTTTATCAATGTGGTTGCATACAGTCATCAACAATAAGTACATCGCCTTTTTCGCTTTCGTTGCTTTTCTGCTCTTAAACTCATTTATATGGGGTGTAATGGACATTGAATCGAATATGGTGTCTTATGGAGGAAGACCGGAATTTACCTACTCGGACATGAACGGTTTCGGTCCTTTTCTCAGAGGCATATTCTGGTTCAGGGTTTACTGGTACCTCTTTGCAATCCTGCTTGGAATTTTCACACTGTTGCTATGGACCAGAGGAAGGGAATTTAATTTCAAAAGCAAAAAAGCGGCAATCAAATCCCGTTTTACACCGGCATTGAAACGATGGACTCTCGTAATTGCGGGTTTATGGATTGTATGCGGGGGATTTGTTTTTTATAATACCAAAATTTTAAACAAGATTGAAACAAGTGATGCGAGGGAAAAAAGACAGGCTGATTATGAAAAGACCTATAAAAAATATGAGGGTATACCTCAACCCAGAATAACGGATGTAAAATATAAAATTGATCTCTTCCCTGAAGGCAGAAAACTGAATGTACATTCGGAGTTGTGGATGAAAAACAAGAGTGACATTGCCATCGACTCGGTACACTTTACCCTGCCTGAGGGCTTTGAAGTTAAAATCAATCTCAGGGATTCAAAGCTGGTTCTTAATGACAAACGGCTGAATTACCGGATATACAAACTGGCCCATCCGATGCTTCCGGGTGATAGCCTGAAATTTGAGTTTTCAGCCGATTTTATAGCCAAAGGCTTTGAAAACGAAGTGGCCTATACCTCCGTGGTCGATAACGGAAGCTTTTTTAACAATTTGGATTTTAGTCCTATGATCGGGTACCAGCAAGGTGCCGAATTATCGGGCAGAGATGAACGCAAAGATCAGAAACTGCCTCCTGCCGAACGTATGCCGAAACTGGAACGGAATTGCACCTCATCGTGCATGAATAACTACCTTACCAATCACGCCGACTGGGTAAATGTTGAAACATTGTTCAGTACCGATTCCTCGCAGGTGGCTGTTGCACCCGGTTCGCTCATTAAAAAGTGGAATGAAAACGGACGCTCGTATTATCATTTTAAACTGGAACAGAAGTCACTCTACTTTTATTCTTTCATAAGTGCACGTTATCAGGTATTGCGTGAAAAACACAATGGCATTGATGTAGAAGTTTATTACGACAAAAAGCACCGGTATAACGTCGACAAGATGGCCCGATCGATGAAGCGGTCGCTTGACTATTATACTGCCCATTTCGGACCATACTATCACAAGCAGGTACGCATTATTGAGTTTCCCCGGTATGCTTCCTTTGCGCAGGCCTTCCCCGGAACAATGCCCTATTCGGAAGCAATTGGCTTTATAGCAAAAATTGAAAGTAAGGAGGATATTGATATGGTGTTTTATGTTGTTGCGCACGAAATGGCACACCAGTATTGGGCGCATCAGGTAATAGGAGCAAACATGCAAGGTGCAACGGTTTTGTCGGAGTCGTTTGCTCAATATTCGGCATTAATGGTAATGGAGAAAGAATACGGGAAAGACAAGATGAAAAAGTTCATGGAATATGAAATGGATAATTACCTGAACCGTCGCGGAAGTGAAGAACTCAAGGAAATGCCTCTGATGCTGGTCGAAAATCAGGGGTATATCCATTATCGCAAAGCATCACTGGTGCTTTATTATTTACGTGAAATGATTGGGGAAGACCACATGAATGCAGCTCTTAAATCGCTTATTGATGAATATGCCTATAAAGAACCCCCCTATCCTACGGTATATGCCGCTATAGATGCAATTCGTGCACAAACCCCCGACTCGCTGCAGTATCTTATTAAAGACCTTTTTGAAACCATTACGGTATTTAATAACAGAGCTGTGTCGGCAACGGTCGAAAAGCTGGGCAATGAACGGTATAATGTTACCTTAAATTACGAGTGTAATAAATACAGAGCTGATTCGCTTGGCAAACAAACTGCAATACCTGTATCCGACTGGATCGAGGTTGGTGTTTATGCGAAACCTGAAGGCGATGCTGAAATAGGTAAAAAACTGTATCTGGGATTACATCATATCACTGCATCAAAAGGTAAAATTACGGTAATGGTACCTGCACTTCCCTATCAGGCCGGTATTGATCCGAGAAACCTTTTAGTGGACCTGGTAGGAGATGACAACCTGGTGAAAATTGAGTAATTCCTGATCTCAGGTAACTATAAAAGTACCATTTCCTTGGTTCTCAGGATGGATGTGCGGTTAATAGACTGATAAGTTTCCGGTTAAGGGCCTGCGGTGAGCACAGCGGCAGATCTTCAGGAACATTAAGCCACAAACGTCCGTGTCAATCCCCCGTCCGCTGATTGTTTAATTTTCACCGCAGGCACGCTTTCCGGTTAGTACAAACACAACACATCCACAATCAAATCATGAACAATAAGTAATATTTCAAAAATAAAATTAGCCCGCGTCCCTAAAATTGAAAAGTAATTTTTACTGAATAGGGAAAAACAGTCACTGAACACGCCATGTCTCACAAATCATGACCAACGGGAAGTTGCATTTGGGTGATTTCTGCAACAGTCAACAGGCGAAAAGCTTGTTTTATCCGGTTGAATTGAGGTGGCAGTGTTAAATCGCGAAGCGTCTGTAAATTAATGCATTAAAAGCAAACATAGGAAGAACGGCATGTTGGTGAATGGATTGCTGTTTAGGTTCGAAATGGAGTAGTTTTAATGGGTAATTATTAATCCGAAATCCCAAAACACTTGGATATGGATCACACATATGTTATTAATGAATTAGAACGGAATAAATCGGTTTTCAGGGAATTACTTTCCCGCTGTTCTGAAAAGTTAAGGTACTGGAAAACGCAACCTGAGAAGTGGAATCTGCTGGAAGTAGTGTGTCATTTATATGATGAGGAGAGGGATGATTTCAGGTCCCGGGTGCGGCATGTACTGGAGACACCTCATCAGCCCATGCCGGCCATTGATCCTGCAGGCTGGGTTACCTCAAGAAAGTATTCCGAAAAAAAGTATGATTCGGTTTTGGATGCGTTCCTTGCTGAAAGAAGCGAAAGCGTAAAGTGGTTACGTAGTTTAAAGGAGCCGCATTGGACGAATGTTTATCAACATCCGTCATTGGGGAATATGAGTGCTGAGCTCTTTTTGAATAACTGGCTTGCACACGATTATCTACACTTTCGACAGATAACGCGGATTAAATTTGAATTCCTGAAACAACTGTCGGGAACACCAATGGATTATGCAGGTAACTGGTAACTAATTTTACAGTCTGTTCTGTAAAATCATTGGTTGCTGTTTCTCTTCAGCTCAAAAGCCCTTACATATTTGCCGGTAAAATAGCTGATCAGCACAACCACAATTACATACCGTGAGAGTAAATCGGCATTGCCCGTTTCGGTAAACAATAACGCAATTGCTGTTGCTACGGCAACAAACACGATATCAGGAAAAGGTATACGATTCATAGTATAGTGTTTAGAGGTTAAACAATATCTGTATCCAAATACTATCAGAGATTACCGCGCATCTCCTGTTCGCGTTCAATTGCTTCAAACAGCGCCTTAAAGTTTCCTTTACCGAACGATTTTGCTCCTTTTCTCTGAATAATCTCATAAAAGAGTGTTGGGCGGTCCTCTACGGGTTTGGTAAATATCTGGAGCAAATAACCCTCGTCATCACGATCGACCAGGATGCCCAGGTTTTTCAGCGACTCCAGGTTTTCATCAATTTTTCCTACCCGTTCTATCAATGAATCATAATAGGTGGTCGGCACTGTTAAAAATTCAACACCTCTTGAAATAAGATCACTGACTGTTTCAATAATATTGTTTGTGATGATGGCAATGTGCTGGACCCCAGGTCCTTTATAAAATTCAAGGTATTCGTCAATCTGCGATTTCTTTTTGCCTTCGGCGGGTTCGTTAATCGGAAACTTAATATAGCCGTTACCGTTAGATACCACTTTACTCATCAGGGCCGAGTATTCTGTTGAAATATCCTCGTCGTCGAAAGTGATGATGGTCTTAAAGCCCATTACATCTTCATAAAACCGGACCCACTCATTCATTTTGCCTAATTCAACATTGCCAACGCAATGATCAACGTATTGAAGTCCGGTTGATTTAACTTTGAACTTGCTTTTGGCGGCCTTAAAGCCGGGCAAAAAGGGTCCTTTGTAGTTTTTGCGTTCAACAAAAGTGTGAATGGTATCCCCGTAAGTGTGAATGGAAGCCAGTTTTACTTCACCATTTTCATCCTTCATAACCTTAGGAGCTTCATAACTTTTTGCTCCGCGTGATGTAGTGGCGTTGTAGGAATATTCAGCATCATCAACCCATAAAGCAAGCACTTTTACTCCGTCGCCGTGCTTAATGATATGTTCGTTAATAGGAGAATCGGGCTGCATGGGGGTCGTGAGTACAATCCTCACTTTGTTCTGCTGCAGCACATAGGAGGCCCTGTCGCGAACACCGGTTTCGGGACCACAATAGGCTACCAGTTCAAAACCAAAGGCAGCCTGATAAAAGTAAGCCGACTGCTTTGCGTTACCAACATAAAATTCAAGGTAGTCGGTTCCGTTGAGCGGCAAAAAATCTTTTTGTGTATCGTTTTGGCTTTTAGTGCCTTGGGCAGTTGCAGTATCCATGATTCAAATAATTTGTACTGCAAAATTCCGAATTTTTTCCGTTACCGGCAACTATTGGTTTTCAGGGAATTCTGCTGATTCGGCAGCTCTCATGTTTATCCGGTCCCTCCAGCAAAAACAGAAAAACGCCGTAGCTGTTGCCCAATTGGGTTTCGTCCAGTCCGATAACGTGTTGCCCCGCTTCGAATCGGGCCCGGCCCGACTGATATACCAATTTACCTGTGGCGGTATAAATGGAGTACATCAGCTGACTGCTTTCAGTGAGATTAAAAGTGACCGTAGTGGTTGAGGTAAAGGGATTGGGTCCGCATCGAATCGGTGCTGCTGCCGCTGCCGAACATCCCGCGGCGATAATTTTCGAATATTCAAATTGTCCGCTGAAATCAGTCTGTTTTAATCTGTAATAATACTTAGTGCCGGATACTACATTTTCATCAGCAAAGTTGTAGTGTTGCGTTGCAGATGAGTTACCCTTACCTTTAACCCATGCAACAGGTTCGAATCCAAGTACAGGATTTTGTGAACGCTCCACTAAAAAGCCTTCAAAATCCGATTCGGTGGCAGTAGTCCAGTTCAGATCAATTGCTGATGCTGAACAGGTAGCATCAAAGGATGTAAGAGTGATTGGCAGAGGAGTGGTATAGGTGATTACCAGTTTTGGACGAAGAGTGGCATCCGGATTATCACTTGAAGCTAAAACCATTTTACGGTATACCGATTCGTTTTGGAGCAATAGCATAAACCCGAAATTGGAACCGGGGTTCGCAGCCATATCCTGAATATGATAGGTGATATCGATGTTCAGGTAATTTTGGGTGTTATTTGAAGCTGTTGGAAGCGTAATTCTGTTGGCAGTAGTTGTAGAAGGCTGATTGTTCCAGGTAACTGTGGATTCATCCCACGAGGAGGTTATGCGTTGCAAATAGGCGGCGTTGGATCCGGAATGATTGCCTTCAATACTTGTGGGATTAAAGTACAGCGAAAGGTAGGCACTGGTGATAAAAGCATTTGCAGGCACTGCGCTTAAATCAAATTTAATCAGTGAGCGTACCTTCGATACACTTCCTGAATTTGTCCAGGTTATTGCGTTAAAATCTTTTTTGTTGCCAAAATTGGTGTTGTCGTATCCGCAAACAACACAACTGAAAATCTCCGCATCGATTCCCGAAGCCCCGTTTGGCTGTAATGTGAGGGTGGTTTGCGCCATACCGTACAACGGCATTGCGGCAAGGATTGCAGTAAGTTGAATGGCTCTCATTTTCGACGAATCTGTCTCAAAGGTAACTACAAATCAATAGGTTACCAGAAATTTGGCCAATGTCGGCTTTTGTTAGGCTAAGCTATTCTTTAATGGTTTGAACGGGGTGTAACTGCCATTTACGGTCCTTGAAAACAGCATCAATAAAATCTTCCATTTCCAACAGCGCCTTCGGCGGATCTGCATCGTAATGGACAATTTTCTTGTGCAGGTGATCGTAGTTAACTTCTATAAACACCGTTGGAAAATCAGTCAGGTGCGGGTTTCTGTAGCTGTCGTTTAACTCAAAAAAATGAAGCGCTTTGGCTTTTTCCCCGATAGATTTAACTTCCTGCCCGCTGATACGGGTAAAATACCGTCCTATATTTGGAACATTGTTATAGCCCTCGTAAACAGCATAACCCGACTGATACAACCGGATGGAATAATTAGGGCAGCGGCCGAAACAGGGTGTCCGTTCTATATATGCTACAAGCGAATCGGCTGTGGTAGCGGCAGTGCTTTCTTCCACCGCTTTTTTGCGTGAACAACTTGTAACAGCAATTATGATTGCTACGGCGAAAACAGTTTTTTTAATTGAATACATGCCTGCCGGAATTAAATTCCCGAATCAATCTGACAACCGCTGATTCAAAAATTATTTACGCTTCTTTGATTGCTGCTCTTTTGCCATTTGCTCCAAACGTTGCTGAAACTTCGATTTGGTTTGGGTCTGCGGCCGCTTTTTGTTCTCCTGAATTTTGGCGTGAAGCGCTTTTTCATCAACTGTAGAACGGAACAAAAACTGTTGTCCGAAACTGATCATGTTTGCAAGGAAATAATAGTAACTGAGTCCTGCGGAATAATTGTTGAAAATACCAAGGAACATGATAGGCATCAGGTACATCATCCACTTCATTTGCGGATTCGTTGCCGTCATCTGACTGTTCAGATAGGTGTACATGATGGTTGAAATAGTCATGAGAATCGTAAAGAGACTCACGTGGTCACCATAAAAGGGTATTTTGAAACCAAGATCAAGTATCGAATCGTATGTGGAAAGATCATGAGCCCATAAAAAACTTTGTTGCCGAAGTTCGATAGACGCCGGGAAAAATCTGAACATGGCAATGAGAATGGGAAGTTGTAAAATCATGGGCAAACATCCGCCAAACGGACTTACTCCGGCCTTTTTATACAAACTCATTAATTCCTGCTGCGACTTTAATGGTTCGTCTTTGTGCTTTGCCTGAATTTCCTCCATCTCCGGTTTCAGCACTTTCATTTTTGCGGTAGAGATGTAGGCCTTATAAGTGAGGGGCAGCAACAACAGCTTTATGGCAATGGTGAGTATCAGAATGATTAACCCGTAGTTCAGGTGAAATCCATTCAGGAAATTAAAAATCGGTATTACTAAAAACCTGTTTACCCATCCGAAAATACCCCATCCGAGCGGAACAATTTTTTCCATACCATAACCTGTTCTCTTAAGTGTCTGATAGTGGTTTGGGCCAAAGTAAAATTGTAAACCAAAGTGTTCCGAAGGCTTGTGGTCGTATGGCAGGGTAAATGAAGCCTTCATGTATTTTACGACGGAATCTTCTTCAGAAGGCTGATAAACGGAAATATGGGTCGGCTTTTCGAATGCGTCATCAGAAATTAATGTCACATTAAAATATTGCTGTTTAAACGAAACCCATTTCGACTTTGCGGTAAGTGTTTCTTCGGCTGAAGAAGTGGTAGATAAATGATCGGCATCGTCACTTATATACTTGTAGTAAACAGTTGCATTGCTTCTTTCATTTTTAACCGATTGCTCCTGCTGAAATAATTCCTGTTGCCAGTCGAGACCGATAAAATTAGTATTGGAAGCAATAATGCTGTTGAGTCCTTCGAGCCGGATGGAACACCCGAGCAAATAGCCTTTAGCAGGGATCGAATAGGTATATTCAACATATTTTCCCGGGCCCGCAGAAAGCCGCAGGGTCAGTGTAGAGTCGTTCTGACCGGCTTTGCTGAAAAAAAGTGTATTGGTGGAAATGGTTCTGTTTTGAGCAAAGAAGTTTAAGCCGAATACGGTAGAGTCTCCTTCAAAAAGATATAACGGTTGTTGGTTATATGTTTTATATTTTTTCAGCTGAGCCGATTTTACTCTTCCTCCTTTGGAGGTGAAAGTGATTTTCAGATCCTCGTTTTCAAGATAAAATAATTGCTCATCACCTCTGGCGCTCTCCGAGAAGTCACCAAATGTTTGCTGTAATTGAAGTGCGGCAATTGAATCGTTTGCTGCGGAGGTGTCGGCTGCAGTAGTTTCTGATGGTGTTGCTGTGCCGGCAAGTGGTGTTGATGCAGTGGCGGCAGCATGAGACTTGGTAACGGCTGCTACCGAATCCTGATATTTCTGGCGGGCCTGAAGTTCTTCTGCGGTAGGTTGATTCCAGATACTGAATCC
>DASUFP010000117.1:0-15303 GCA_036274495.1 Bacteroidia bacterium | reverse complement strand
CATAATAGATGTGGGCACTTGTAAGAGCCGGATTGTCGGGTCCCAGCCAAATCAGAAATAGCAGCCGAAAAAACCAGAATTGGATCATCCAGTAAAGGAAATGCCGGATAAAATATCGGATCCAACGGTTCATAACTGCATTTAATTAAGTTGAATCAGGTTGCCTGAGCCGTTCCCCGTACGGACTGTACTGGCACTGCCCGAATAATATACATCACCGGTATAGCCTATTTCGGCATGCAATGAGGTGGACGCATTTACATATGTATCGCCGGTGCTTTCTGTATGAACTGTGCATGTTTCGGTTTTCAGCTCTTTTGCATAAGCATATCCGTTGGCAACCGAGTACAAATACAAATCTTTGGCATACCCTGAGGCATATATATCAGCCGGTCCGGTGTGCAGTTTCAATTCAACTCTGTCACAATTAAAGAGAAGGTGATAATCGCCGGTAGCATTGATACTTTCAAATAAAAAGGGAGTTGTCCGCAAGGTATCTGAAAAGTGAATATCGCCGGTTCCATTTGAAACCAGATAAGAGAGTTGTTTGACTGTGGCGGTTACGGTAAAGCGATTTTCCAGATCACGCAGCCAGTTGCACTTGTTTTTATTGTGCAGAATCAGTCTTCCGTTTTCTACAGTTGTGGTTATTCCGTCAAGCAAATTTGCTCCGCATGTAACCTGAACACTGCAAAAAGTATCAGGTATTACCACCAGGTCGATGTTGTTGTTCATTTCAATCTCTGAAAAAGAAGCGCAATTTCTGGTTTCCGAGACGATTGGTCCGGTACGTTTTCCGCAATTGCATAAACTGTCCTTGCCGCAGGAATAGAAGAGAGTGATTATTGAAAAAAATAAAAAAACAGATGCTTTGTTCATGAATGCTTTTTTCTGATCGTATAACCTATTCCCCATTCAACATAGTCGGCTTTGCCAAAATGCGTTTTCAGGTTCAGGCAGGCAAACAATTTATCGCTAATCTGATAACGGGTGCCAATACGGTGATATATACTCCCAGCGGTAGTTACCTTTGCATACAGATATCCGCCCATGTTAAAGGTAAAAGAGAGCTTGGAGATGTTTAATTCATACGTTCCGTGCAGGCCAATCTTAACAGCTTCTGGTGAAGATGCCGGCTCGTGGGTTTGTTCTTCAATTTTTACCAGATCCGATTTGTCAAAAAACAGGTCAGTTCCAAATCCAAAGGAACTTTTCCTCGAAATTCTGTAGCTTCTGTCGGCGTACAACGTGTAAGCCAAATAGTGTGATCCCCCAACCGGATAAATTTCCTTAATACCAAATGCAGCGTAAAAATTCCAATAGGGTGATTTGTGATAAGATGCTGAATCAGTTGTTGAGTTGATTTGTTGTTTGCTTCCGAACGCGTAAGTTAAAGCGCCTGTTGCTGTAACCAGATTCAGTCCGAGATTTGGCATCGTAAGCGCCCCGTTAGAGAAGTGGGTGAGTCCAAATCCTGTGCTGAGTGCCAAACGGTCGTTCAATTCCCATTTAACATGGGGATGAATCATAATGGAGTAATTAAAATGTGTTCCTATTGCAAGATTTTTGTGGTTATCTTCTATGTCGAATTTTTTTTCGATGAAACTTATTCCCCATCCGAATCTTAAATCAAACGAAACGCTTTTACCTTTTGTCAGGGCAAAATCAATATAGGGAATAAATGATACGGCCTTACCCAGCTGGTCTTTGTTTCCTAAATCCCAGACCGCAATGCTTATTCCTGTTTCAGGTAACAGGTAGGCTCTTTGCCATTCCTTTGTTCCGTTTGTCTTATAAATTAAATCTGCTTCAAATCCGTTTATATGCTTTTGCAGCAGCGCTTCAACTGAGGTTCTGTGGGGAATAATGAAGCCATGGTGAAAGCCCGCACTTACGGCAAACTTGTGGAGTGCCGGTTCTTGAGCTGACAGGGGTGAAAACCCCGAAAGCTGAATAATGCAAAGGCAAAACAGTGCTGATAATCGGGCCATAACGGTGCAAAAATAGGCAGTTGAAAATGATTATTCAGCGATATTTGGGGTTTCCCTAAATTTGCCCAAAATCTGGTTATGGACACACGTTTGGAGGCCTTTGGAAGGCTGTTGAAAATTATGGATGAGCTTAGGGCTCAATGTCCCTGGGATAAGGCACAAACCTTTGAGACGTTACGGCACCTGACCATAGAAGAAGTGTATGAACTTGGAGATTCCATTCTTGAAGGCGACTCCGATGAAATGCGAAAGGAATTGGGCGATATATTGCTCCACATTGTATTTTATTCCAAAATTGCATCCGAAACCTCTCTTTTCGATATAACGGATGTTATAAATCAGGTATGTGATAAGTTAATACACCGACATCCGCATATTTATGGCGATATCAAAGTTTCAAATGCTGAAGAAGTATCCCAAAATTGGGAACAGCTCAAGCTCAAAGAGGGTAAAAAAAGTGTGTTGGAGGGTGTTCCCGTGTCGTTGCCTTCGCTCATAAAAGCGATGCGTATTCAGGAAAAAGCCCGATCGGCAGGATTCGATTGGGAACAACGCAGTCAGGTTCTCGATAAAGTGGAAGAAGAACTGCAGGAACTGAAGGAAGAATTGCAGGGCGGGGTTCCGGGACGAATCAGGGCGGAATTTGGTGATTTACTCTTTTCCCTGGTTAATCTGTCGCGATTTATTGATGTCAACCCCGATGAAGCACTGGAACAAACCAACAGGAAGTTTATTTCCCGGTTCAAGTTTTTAGAAGCTAAGGCATCAGCTGCCGGCAAAAAACTTAAAGATATGTCACTTTCAGAAATGGATGTATTCTGGGATGAGGCCAAAAAGCAGGGGCTTTAATGGTGCTCTGATGCGGTACCGTCTGTTTTTTTTGGTCTGTCTGTTATCGGGCTCAAACGGATTTAGTCAGGATGCGACCATCCTTCACAGTTATCCGGCAACAACGTATCTGAAGTCGTATGTAACTGATGGCTGCAGCTTATTGGCCGCCCCTGCACATTGGGATAATAAGGATTTGCTGCTGTTTATGGGTGTCGTCACTACTACCGGTATTGCCATGTACTATGACGAACAAATTCAGCGATCCATGTTGGGTAATGATGGCATATTCGGCTTCAGTGCGTTAAAACTGGATAATTTAGGGAATGGGATGTATAGTATTCCCCTGTTGGCCGGTATTTTTGCTTCCGGAAAAATCGGTAAAAATCCCTATGATTGTGAAGTGGCATTACTGGGATTGAAAGTATTTGTCTTAAATGGGATTTATACCCGTGGAATTAAATATACCTATCAGCGCCATGGACCCGGGGATAACATGCCGCCGGATGCATTTTGGTTCGAAGGACCTGCGCATGGGATTACCGGCTACAATTCTTTTGTTTCGGGACATGCTTCATCGGCATTTGCACTTGCTGCCGTACTTTCAAAAGCCTATAAACCCAAGCATAAATGGGTGCCATGGATCGCTTACCCGCTGGCCTCTTTGGTAGCGTTTTCAAGGGTTTATGATAACAAGCACTGGGCAAGTGATGCTGTTGCCGGCGCAGCTTTCGGATATTTTTCAGGACTATTTTTATACAGGATAAATATTGGGAAATGAGTTACAGGCCTTGGTATTTATTCTGAAAATAAGATTAATTTAGCGATAAATAATTAAAATCACTGCTCTCAGGTAAGTGTAATATTCATTTTATAAATCCTATGCGCTCTCTTTTAAAAAGGACAAGTTTATTCGTTTTTCTTGTTTTGGTTTCTATTTCCGCAACATACAGTCAGTCGTTTTTAGATAAGGACTCCGTTCTGAAAAACCCTAAAGTGTATGTATGTGTTGGAATGTTTTCTCCGGTTATCAGTACATCATTAAGAATTGATTCTGATAATGGGTTGGGATCTGATTTGAGTCTGGAGGATGATTTTAAACTTCCCTCCAGCATTGCTGTATTTAAATCAGATATATATTATAGGGTGAAAAACAGGTCGCAGTTTGTATTTTCTTATACCGCAATGAAAAGAAGTAAGGAGTTTACGATAAATAAGGATATCAATTTTGCCGACACTTCATTTTATGTTAATTCGGATGTAAAAATTTATTTTAAGACGTTTTATTATGGTTTAACCTGGAAATATTCTGTTTGGAATAAACCGGGATGGAACGCCGGATTTTCAGTCGGATTAAGAGCACTTCAGCTGAAAACAGGTATCGAAGCAAATTTAAATGCCAACAGTTATAAGGCTGATGAAAGTGTAATAGCTCCGGCCTTGTTATATGGTATACACGGGTCAGGTTATCTGACCCCCCGGTTTTTAGCACGCTATTCCATGGAGTACTTTCAGCTGTCGGTAAGTGGAATAAAAATGATTATCCTTGAAAATAAATTTACCCTTGAATATTATCTTCATAAAAATGTCGGAATAGGAGGTGGGTATCAAACCAGTTTATACAACGTAAAGGAAATTCCTTTTAATGACAATTTTAACGGACGGGTCCGATTTGTATTTTCCGGATTTCAGTTGTTTGCAAATGCCAGGTTCTGAAAATTGTGCTTGGTTGATGTTTAGTGTTGGAAATTGAATGTAAATAATTAATTAAATCTTAAACTAAAATGACAATTACCATCGGACAAACGGCTCCCTTGTTTTCGTTATATAACTCCGAAAAAAAGGAAGTCAGTTTGGCCGACTGTCGGGGTTCTAAGGTTGTACTGATGTTTTTTCCTGCAGCTTTTACATCGGTTTGTACAACCCAAATGTGTACCATGGATGATGAACTTGAATGGTATAATAAACTCAATGCAAAAGTTTTCGGCATTTCCACCGATTCACTATATACACTTGCCCGTTATAAACAGGAGCATAATATCAAATTTGATCTGCTTGCCGATTATAACAAGGAAGTTTGCGCCTTATATGGAGCCCAGTATGAAATGTTTAATTTCGGAATGAAGGGAACTTCCCGCAGGGCGGCTTTTGTGATAAACGAATCGGGAATTGTTACCTATGCCGAAGTGCTTGAAAGTGCGGGTAACTTACCCGATTTTGAGCGGGTGAAACAGGCAGTCTCCTGAATCTTTTAGAAAAGAATTACTGCAGCTGCACCTAACAGTATTACTGCCATTTTATAGAGGTTAAAGCGATGCTCACTGCTTGTTTCAAATAATATGGTTGTGGATATATGCAGGAATATTCCGATTACAACGCCCATTATTCTGTCGAAATACAGATGAATATCCAGTAATTGCATTCCGCTTAGGAATTCACTGACAAAGGCACCGGCAGGTGCCATTAATGCAAAAACTGCAAGGTAAACGAGTGTCCCTTTTTTGTTTACTCCCGATCCGGTAAGCATACTTACCAAGGCAAAGCTTACAGGCAAATGATGTAAAATAATTCCTGTCAGCAGCTGTTCGCTGTCATGATGACCGTTTAATCCGCTTGCCAGAGGCATCCCTTCCAAAAAGGAATGCAAACACAAACCGGCCATCATGGTAAAAGGGAAGGAATGGTGATGATCCTGGTGTAAATGAATATGTCCGTGTTCAATGCCGCCGGTTAAATGTTCAAGAAAGAGCTGAATGAAAAAACCGATAAGTATATAATAGCCAATGGTCGATCCTCCGGATGAAAATACACCCGGAACCAAATGAATCATGCTGATGGTAAAAAGGTAGGAGCCGGTGAAAGCCAGGGAGAGTTTTAAATAAACAGGATTGGTTTTCTTTAGCATAAAAAACAGCGATCCGCTTATCATGACAGAGGCAAAAAGCAAAATGTATTCAAAAACTCCCATGATCAGTGCGTTTTAATGGCTTCAAGAATCAGCCTGGGGCTATTCTGGCTGTCCCAGCTTTCAAGATTGTAATTTCCGTAAACGGATCTCAGATGGAGACCGGCCTCCGCAAAATACCTTTCAAAGTCTTGCTTGGAAAGTGCTGCAACCTTTTCAATAAAATAATGCGATTTACCTTCAGCCTCAAACGTTATCTCTTTATTTATAAATCCATCTTTAACATCACGTTTAATTGAAAACTCAATTCCTTTCTTTACTATTTTTTCATTGGTGATCAGGTTTCTTTTAACATATTCCGTATTGAGATAATCCAGTATTAGAATGCCTCCGGGTTTTAATGCCATGGCTGCATGAATTATCGAGGCTACATTTTCCCTGTCAGTTGTAAAATAACCGAAGGAGGTAAATAAGTTAAACACATAATCAAAATCGTTTGTCCTGAAGAGGTGACGCATATCATGTACAAAAAAGCTCAGATTTTCTTCTTCGAACTGACTGCAAAAGCGTATTGATTCAGGGGAAAGATCTATACCTGTGACGATATTTCCCTTTTGTTTCAGATACTGTGAGTGCCGTCCGCGTCCGCAGCCAAGATCAAGCATGGAACTGCCTTTGGCAGGTTTTAAGTGATTTAACAGCTGGTCGAGAAAAAGCTCTGCTTCCCTGTCGTCGCGGTGGTCGTACAGGATATGATAATAGGGGGAGTTAAACCACGATTCGAACCAGGACATAAGGATGATAATTATGTAAAATTACGAATCATGCAGTTAATTCTCTACGGTTATTCAGTCGGGTTAGCTCCAGTTTCTGAGTTTTGAGCCTTTAAGACTGTAATAAAGGATAAAACCGTAACAGGGTATCAGCACATAGTAGGCTGTTCTGTGACCAATGGAAGGAATATCGGCAAAACGACCATACAGCAGTGGCAGTAACGCCCCACCCGCAATAGCCATAATGAGCATTGCTGAACCTGTTTTGATATAGTTGCCCAGGCCGGCAATGGCCAGAGGCCAGATAGCAGGCCACATCAAGGCATTTGCAAGTCCCAGCAAAGCAATAAACAGCACTGAAGTGTATCCGGTGGTATTAATGGCGATGAGACTGAATACAACACCCGTTATGGCTGATACCGCCAAGGCTTTTGACTGACTTATAAATTTTGGAATGGAAAGAATACCTAAAATATAACCGATAACCATTGCTGTGAGAGTAAAAGAAGCAAAGTAGCGTGATTCAGATAGTGCGATACCCTGAGCCTGTCCATACGTTCCAATGGTATCGGCCGCAATCACTTCAGCTCCGACGTACAAAAAAAGAGCAATCACGCCCAGCACCAGTTGAGGGTAGTAGAGGATTCCGGGTTTATGCTGATCCGGGTCATTCGGGTCGTTTTCGCTCTGTTGTTCTTCCACTTCCGGAAGCGGACTAAAATAAATCATCAGAGCAAGTCCTGAAAGGACCGCGGCCATTACCGTATACGGTGCAATAACTCTGGAGGCAAGCTCATTGAGTTTTACCAATTTTTCTGCCGCATCCATAGTTTGAAGTTGCTGCATAAGCACATCCGCATCTGAAAGCACAATCATTCCCAGTATGAGTGGTGCCAGCACCCCCGCCGTTTTATTGCAAATACCCATAATACTGATTCGTTTCGCAGCACTCTCAATGGGACCCACAATAGTTACATAAGGGTTGGAGGCAGTTTGCAGAATTGACAAACCCGTTCCAATGATGAATAATCCTGTTAAAAAGAGTCCGTACGTTCGCGTTTCAGCAGCTGGTATAAATACCAATGCGCCTGCTGCCATCACGAGTAGTCCGGTCATCATTCCTTTTCTGAAGCCGGTTTTTTTCAATATCCACGACGAAGGAAGTGCCATCACGAAATATGAGATGTAAAAAGCGAAAGCAACCAGGAGCGATTCAAAATTGTTGAGCTCGCAGGCGATCTTAAGATATGGTATAAGCGTGCCGTTCAGCCAGGTTACAAACCCGAAAATAAAAAATAAGGCTCCCAAAATAAAAATTGGAGGAATGGGTGATTTCAGGTCTTTGTTCATTCTGTTTGTTAGATTTGAGCAAAGATGTTTAAATTCCATATTTTTACCAAACCCGAACGCTTTCCAAATGGATACATCATCACACGAAAATACCAAGAGACCTTTCAGGTACCGTAAGGTCAGGTTCAGGCGATCCAGGAAAACTTCACCGGGAGCTCCTCCGGGAGCAGGTGTTTCAAATGTTGAACAGGATGCCCTTAAACCAATTGTCAGGATTTGTTCCTACGATGCCGAAAACATGGATGTGGTTAACGGGTCCACTGCTGAGGATGTGCAGCTTGCCAGAAACAAATACCCCGACAGGATTCACTGGATTGAAGTTCAGGGCTTTGGTGACCGAAACTTTCTTGAACAGTTGTCTCAGGATTTCAACATTCACAGACTCGAAATGGACGATGTGGTAAATACCTATCAGCGTCCGAAAGTAGAAGAGACCGATGAGCACTTGTTTATCATATCCAGGCCTGTCAATGTGGACCCGGATACCGAGGGATCAGAAGGTGACACAACCGACGACCAGGTGTCGATGTTTCTTGGTAAGAATTATATACTCACCTTTCAGGAAAAACAAATTAACTATACTACTGCAGTATTTGAGCGTCTCAATCAAAACAAGGGTTTTATCCGCAAAAGCGGACCCGATTATCTGACTTATGCAATTCTTGATACTATAGTTGACAGTTATTTTCCGTTGCTTGAGAAATTGGGGAACTACCTTGACGACCTTGAGGATAAACTTTTGGAGGCTCCTGAAGTTTATTCACTGCAAAACATTCAGGGATCTAAACGGAAGCTGATATTTTTTCGAAGAATAATGTGGTCGGAGCGTGAAAAACTGAATGAATTGCTCAGGACTCCCGGGGTGTTTATTAAGGACACAACCAAGCGGTATCTCCGGGATACGTATGATCATACGATTCAGATCATGGATATGATCGACAGCTACAGAGAGATTACGGCAAGTTTGATGGATATTTATTTGTCCAGTGTCAGTAACAGAATGAACAGCATTATGAAAGTGCTGACAATCATTTCAACAATATTTATCCCGTTAACGTTTATTGTAGGGCTGTATGGTATGAATTTCGCTTTTACAGATCCCGAATCGGGAAAGGAACTTCCTTTAAATATGCCTGAACTTCACGCCCAGTATGGTTATGTTATTGTTTGCCTGGTAATGGTAGTTATCACAATTTTGCAGATTTATCTTTTTTACCGTAAAGGATGGATTGATTTTAAAAGCAAGAACTGATTGAGCTGAATGAAGCAGGATTTTTTCGCTGATATAATTCTTCCTCTTCCGCTGGGAAAACTGTATACGTATTCGATTCCGGAGGAGCTTGTTGAAAGGGCCGTTCCGGGTGTTCGGGCAGTTGTTCAGTTTGGAAAACATAAGTTATATACGGGAATAATACGTGTGGTTCACAAAGAGGCACCTGAACACTATACTGCCAAACCCCTTCTTGAAATTCCTGATCATTTTCCGGTAGTTACTCATCAGCAGTTTCGTTTGTGGGACTGGATAGCTGAATATTATTTGTGTTCTACAGGTGAAATAATGCAGGCCGCGCTTCCATCGGCAATGAAACTGCAAAGTGAAACAGTTCTTGCAGGAGCAGAGGGAGCTGATCTTGGGTTGCAAATCCATACGGATGAGGAATTAAAAATTTTGAAAGCGGTTGCTGAAAAAAAGTCGATAGATGTTGCTGAGGCTTCAAAAATATCGGGTTTAAAAAATCCGCTTCCATTGTTACGAAGACTGATGGATGAGGGATTGATAGTTCCGCAGGAGGAAATGAGGGATGCTTTTATGCCCGCAAAAATTACTTTCGTTAAGTTGACAAGTCAGTCTGATTCTGATCCGCATTTTATGAAAGAAATTTTTGAGCGGCTGGAGAAAAAGGCGCCCAAACAGCTTGATGTACTCATGACCCTTATTCGGTTGACTACTGATACTGAGTTGCCCATTACCCGCTCAAAACTTATTAAAGCATCCGGAAGTTCTGCAGCGGCTTTGAATCAGCTGGTAACTAAGGGAGTAGTGGAAATGTATGAGGAGGATGAGAATCATGCCTATGGTTTTGCCAGGGGAACCTCGAGGCAGGTTGCGCTTTCTGAATTTCAAATGGAAGCTTATGAGCTGACGGAAGCGTTGCTGAAAGAAAAAAAACCGGTCTTATTGCACGGAGTTACCTCATCGGGAAAAACGGAAATTTACATCCGGCTCATCAATGATTTAATCGGTTCGGGAAAGCAGGTGTTATATCTGCTCCCCGAAATAGCCCTTACTACTCAGATAATCGGCCGTCTCAAAGAACATTTTGGTGATCAGTTGCTGGTTTATCACTCACGACTTTCGGCAAATGAACGTGCCTCGGTATATATGAAAGTGCTCACTGACGGTTCTGAAGGAAGTTATAAGTTTCCACTGATAATTGGTGCCCGGTCTGCCGTTTTTTTACCATTTTCTGCCCCGGGACTTATCATTGTTGATGAAGAGCATGATGGCAGTTATAAACAAATGGATCCTGCGCCCAGGTACCATGGACGGGATGTAGCTGTGATGATGGGAAATTTATTCGATTCGGGCGTACTGCTGGGTTCCGCCACACCATCTATCGAAAGCTATGCAAATGCCGAACAAAATAAATATGCATTGGTAAAGATTTCACAGCGTTTCGGTGGCATAAAAATGCCTGAAATTGAAATCCTCGATCTTAAAGATGCGTATCAGAAAGGAGCAGTGAAATCAAATTTTTCTTTTCGTTTGTCAGGACTCATTAAGGAGGCACTCGAACGTAAGGAACAAATAATTTTATTCCAGAACAGAAGGGGATTTGCCCCCGTGTTGGAGTGCCGGCATTGCGGGTGGATTCCGCAATGCATCAATTGTGATGTTTCGCTTACCTATCATAAGAAATCAAATCATCTGAGATGTCATTATTGCGGATATAGTACTGCTTTGCCGGGAGCGTGTATGGCATGCAACCATACTGACTTGCGAATGAAAGGACTGGGCACTGAAAGAATAGAGGACGATGTACAGGAGCTTTTTCCGGATGCGGTGGTACAGCGACTCGATTTGGATACTACCTCGACTAAACATGCTTTTCAACGCATCATTTCAGGTTTCTCAAACAGGGAGATAGACATTCTGGTGGGAACACAAATGATAACCAAAGGACTCGATTTTGATAATGTGAGTCTTGTCGGAGTGTTGAATGCCGATCATCTCATTGGCTTTCCTGATTTCAGAGCAGCGGAAAGAAGTTATCAGCTGCTTGCGCAAGTAGCAGGGCGGTCAGGCCGCAGATTTAAACAGGGCAAGGTGCTCATACAGGCCTTTCAGGTGGGACATCCGTTGCTCAAATTTCTTGTGGCAAATGACTATGCCGGATTTTTTCGGTACGAATCAAATGAAAGGGAAAAATTCAGTTATCCTCCGTTTGTGAGATTAATTGAGTTCAGGTTAAGACATCGCAATGAACAGGAACTAAATTACTTGTCGGAGGTCTTTGTAAAAAAATTAAAATCCTCCTTCGGTAAAAGGGTGTTCGGGCCGGTTGTTCCTCCGGTTGGGAGAGTAAGAAATTATTATATCCGAACCGTATTGCTGAAACTGGAGAAAGGTTTGTCTGATAAACAGGTAAAGAATGATATCCGGAAATTAACGGCGTCATTTCTTTCAATACCGGAGCACAGAAGTGTTTTTATTCAGTTTGATGTTGATCCCATGTAATTAAAGTTTTTTGAAATTCATGGTTTGATTGCCTTTACCAGCAGCCCTCTTTTTGATTGAGTTTCTTTCCAGGTATAGTCGGTAAATCCGGATTTTGAAAACAGTGTCTCCATTTCTTTGGGGGTAACCATCCCTTTTCGGGTGCTATAAATCCGCAGCAGCAGCATTTTGGTCCGGATAGGTGTTTTGGGTTTGCGATTACTGAAGTTGTCCTTTAGAATTGCCGATCGTCCAATGGCATCAATTGAGGTGCCGGGTTCAAGGAGCACAACCATTCCTCCGGGTTTTAAAACCCTGAAAAACTCTTTGATTATTTTTTCTCTTGAATGGACCATATAGAGAAAGCTGTGCGCGGTTACTACGTCAAACGTTTCATTCTGAAATGGCATTCCGGCGGCATCGGCACAAATAAATTCGAGATTACCGGATTCATTCACACTTTTTGAATGGGCCCGCAATGCCCTCCTGATCATGTTTTTTGAAATATCAACTCCCTTTATTGAAGCATGCGGAAATGCAGCTGCAAGCATTTGTGTACTCATTCCATGTCCGCATCCTGCATCCAATATCATATTTCCCTCTACCCGGCCCATAAAGTTGATCAGATCTGAAATGGAATTTTGCCAATAGCTCTGATTGGCCAGCCGGGCATACAAACCGGTTGCAATATCATAATGGTAGGGGTAGTTTCTTTTCATGCGGTGAGAAGTGAACTAAAATAATTCCAAACCGGATCGGATGGAGGGGTAGCTGTAATGACAACAGGTTCTCCGGATACCGGATGATTGAACGTGAGCTTTCTTGCATGCAGATGGATTGATGCGTCACGGTTACTCCTTGGTGAACCGTATTTGAGATCGCCTTTGATGCTGCATCCAATGGCCGCCAGCTGGGCTCGTATCTGATGATGTCTTCCGGTAACGGGGTTAACTTCGAGCAAGGTGTAACGGTCAGAGGTTCCCATAACCTTGTAGTGCAGTTCGCTTTTTGATGATCCGTTTACTTCCTTGATGTGTGCTTTTGATTTATTTGTTGATTCGTTCTTTATAAGATAATGAATCAAAACCGATTCGGTTTTCTCCGGCGGCGGAGACACTACCGCCCAATATGTTTTACTTACTTCCCTGTTGCGAAATTGTTCGTTCATGCGGGCAAGTCCTTTGCTGGTTTTGGCAAATATTACGATGCCGCTTACCGGTCTGTCGAGACGATGAATAACACCTAAAAAAACAGCACCCGGTTTGGAGTATTTTTCCTTGATCCAGGATTTAACTTTTTCGCACAGGGGTTCATCACCTGTTTTATCGCCCTGAACAATTTCACCGGGAGATTTATTTACCGCGATCAGGTGGTTGTCTTCGTATAAAATTTCTAATGACACTTCAGCCATCCGATTAGTAAAAAGTCCGGTGCTTACCGGAGATCAATATTGTTCTTTGTTGTTCGGGAAATTCCCGTCACGCACATCCTTAATATAATTCTGGGTAGCCGCTTCAATAGTTGTATATAAATCGGCATATCTTCTCAAAAAGCGCGGGTTAAATTCCTTTGTTATGCCCAGCATATCGTGAAGCACCAGTACCTGACCGTCTACTTTATTCCCGGCACCAATTCCAATAATCGGAATCTTTACCGACTCGGCAACTTCTGCGGCAAGGGTAGCCGGAATTTTTTCGAGCACAATGCTGAAACATCCGGCTTCTTCAAGAAGCCTGGCGTCCTCCTTGAGTCGTTGTGCCTCCTGTTCTTCCTTAGCACGTACAACATAGGTTCCGAATTTGTAAATGGACTGTGGTGTTAATCCAAGGTGGCCCATCACCGGAACACCGGCCGACAATATTCGGCTTATTGATTCACAGACCTCTTTTCCGCCTTCCATTTTAACCGCATGGGCACCTGCTTCTTTCATAATTCTTATGGCAGAATTCAATGCTTCCTTTGAGTTACCCTGATACGATCCGAAAGGAAGATCGACGACTACCAGCGCGCGTTTTACGGCACGAACCACGGAGCCGGCATGGTATATCATTTGCTCCAGCGTAATGGGCAATGTGGTTTCATGTCCGGCCATCACATTCGACGCTGAATCGCCCACCAGTATTACATCAATGCCTGCATCATCAAGTATCCTGGCCATACTGAAATCATAAGCAGTCAGCATGGTTATTTTTTCACCATGTCGCTTCATCTCCTGAAGTGTATGCGTGGTAATTTTCCTGGGTTCTGTGTGAATTGACATAGTATAAAAATAGAATAGGGGTTGGGAAAATACCTGTTGCAGGTCAGTTTTCGATAGGCAGGCTGATGGTGCCGGAGTCGGGCGATTCGGTAGAGGAATTTTTAGGTTTGTTGCCCGATGATTTTGGTCCGCCACCCTTTGGGGTATTCGATTGCTCCTTAAGTTCCTTTATAGTCTGTTCCAATGCAGCATTTTTCTCTTTTTCCGACTTTAGTGCTTTTGAAAGGGTGATAACCAGATCGCCGTTGGCATTCGATCCCACCATCTCCTTGTATTTGGCCAGTTCTGTATTAATCTTCTGCAACGAATCGGAACTGAATTGTTGTCGTTTAATTTCTGCCTCCAGGTTATTAATTTGCTTTTCGTAGTTCTTAAATGTTACATCTTTTTCAGCTTCACCGCTTCGCATTGCCGAAAGCGTCTTACGGAGACCTTCGTTTTCTTCTTTGGTAGCATTCAACTCGGTTTTTAAACTGATAATAGACTCAGTAAGCGCAATGATATCCGTGTTTTCGCCGGTATTAGTGTTTGTGGTAACTCCGGAAGTTTCAGAAGCTCCACCGGCACTAAACACATACAGGTAGTCGATTTTAGCTCGTGTGGCGGGTCCGATCAAAAAGCCGGTTTGTCCAAGCCTGTATCCTTTTTCAGAAAAACTCTGAACAAATTTATTGTTGAAATAAAGATCATAATTACCGGCATCAACTCTGATGTCAATAGCGTTGTAATTGTTTTTATCGTCCAGCGCATTGCACTTCAGCCATCCGCCTTCTTTTTGCGTTCCGGTAATGTATCGGTACGAACCCGATACAATTTGCCTGATCCTGTACTTGCGATCCATGGAAATTTCAACTAAAAAACCACCTTGTCCCTGAGGCTGCATCATAAGCATCAGACCCGCATAGGGCTGTTCACCAAAACTTTTGTCGATTTTTAGTGCCGTCAATATCCTGAAGGAGGGTCCGAACGTTTGTTTTCCCGCAAGTATGGCATAAGGAGCGTTCTGGGCTTTACGTTGTAAAATATACTCCCCATCCTGAACAATAAAGAGGTTTTCGGCATCGGCAAGTGTAGTCCACATCTCACCGGTACTGTCAAAATTTTCGCTAAACTCAAGCTTGTCGAAATTCTCACTTATTACCTGTGCGTTTGAAGCAAACGAATAGCATAACAGTATCGTTATCAACGACTTTTGTAAGGAAAACAGGTTTTTAGTGATGGCTTTCACCTTGGGTGGAATACGTTAAAAATTACTTTTCAAAGGTAAAAAAATAGCCCATGCATAAAGTGTTTGAATTACATTTGCATTATGATGAGAAAAACGTTTTTTGCACTCGCAGCAATTTCGGCTGTTTTTTCAATGATATCTTGTAATAATGATCTGGATATTACAGCGGATTATAAGGAAATAGGAGTAATTTATGGACTTATCAACCCGTCTGATGCAATACATGAAGTCAGGATCCAGAAGGCGTTTT
>DASUFP010000116.1:0-13330 GCA_036274495.1 Bacteroidia bacterium | reverse complement strand
GGCAAGCAAGGGTCGTCCCTGTTCGAATTCGCCAAGAGACGGACAGTGAAATAAAATACGCCTTTCGCCCGGTTGAAGCGAATCTTTAATCTTTTTCTCCCAGCTCCTGCGGCCTTTTACCCAGCTCATGGCTTTCCCATTAAAGGGAGCCGCCAAAGTGATGGCAAGTCCGTATAGCTTGATGGCAATGAAATAGAGGAGTTCCATTTTAATACAAATAATACTCCTTGGGTTTCTTTTTATAAAAAGGCATAATCCAGCCCACTTTAAGGCCGAATAAAAGGTCGGTTCGTTTTTCGCCGTTCAATGCCGCATTGTCAAAATTGTAGGAGCGCCTGTTTCCTGTAAAAGCCTGTATGCATTCAATACCGGCATAGAAATTCACAAGCTGGCGGTTGCCGAACGAAACGAACCCGATAAATTCACGCAATTCTAAACCATTGGTCAGTCGGTCGTATCCTTTGCGGTATTCTTTGTTAAGCATCGGAACGGTGTTTCCAATAGTTTCGATCCGGATTTTGTGCTGGAGAAATCCGGGTCCTCCCATCAGTAAAATGCCGCTATTGGGATTCAGCTTGCTTACAGGGAAGATTTTCCCAATCGCACCACTCAGCTGATACCCCCTTTCAAAAACCCGCACATCGGCAATCAGTCCGTCAGCACCAATTATCTCACCACCGGATGTGGTGATAGCTGACATCAAACCGGGCTCTTTGATGTTATTCCCAAAAATAAATCCTCCCGAAAGGCCAAAAACCAGATTATGAGAAGTCTTGTGCAACAGATCCATACCGGCCATAGAACAATTTCCAAAGCGGTCGGCCAGGTCCCCTCCCGGAGCATAAAATCCATAGTTGAGCCCCAAAAAAGTGAAGCGTATCACCGAATCTTTAATTCCGCTTTGCGCGAAAACACCCGACACCTGCACAAAATGCAGCGTTAAACACAAAAAAACCGTTTTCAGCTTATTCATACCAATTATACCCTAATGTTAACAAATTCCGGCAGCCAAATTACTAAATAACCAATGAGACCTTGCACTCTGACGGCATGTCCGCAATATGGTTTATAAATTGTTGAAATACAATATTATACAAACCGTTATGATAACCCTGATCTGTTGGTTTTAAGGTGCATTTTTAGGATTAAAATAAGGGGATAATCCGTATCTTCGCGTCCTTATTATCTAAGAAATGAGAAAGTTAGCGATGGTGGACCTGCTGAGTCAGTACGCCAGAATTAAACCTGAAATTGATAAGGCGGTTCTTGATGTGATTGCTTCCTCGGCCTATATAAATGGTCCTGAAGTAAAAGCTTTTCAGGCGGAGCTTGAAAAATACCTGGGCGTTAAACATGTAATTCCATGCGCTAACGGCACCGATGCGTTACAAATTGCAATGATGGCGCTTGGGCTTGAGCCGGGCGATGAGGTAATAACTGCTGACTTTACTTATGTTGCTACTGCCGAAGTAATTGCACTGCTGAAACTGAAACCTGTACTGGTGGATGTTGAGCCGGGAACTTTCAGTATCGACCCGGAAGCAATTGAACGGGCGATTACTCCTAAAACAAAAGCAATTGTTCCCGTGCACCTCTTTGGTCAGTGTGTAAAAATGGAGCGGATACTGGATATCGCAAAGCGCCATAATCTTTTTGTGATTGAAGATACGGCACAGGCTATCGGTGCCGACTATACGTTTGCCGACGGAACCACGAAAAAGGCAGGAACCATCGGAACGGTAGGATGCACATCGTTTTTTCCTTCAAAAAACCTGGGGTGCTTTGGCGATGGCGGAGCAGTATTTACCAATGACGATGCCCTGGCCGCCAAAATTCGAAAAATTGGCAACCATGGACAGAGCGTAATGTACTACCATGATGAGATTGGGGTAAACTCCCGCCTTGACAGTATGCAGGCTGCAATTCTCAGAATTAAATTACGTCACCTGGATGAATATGCCGCGGCACGTAACAGGGCAGCCGCTTATTATGACAAGGCGTTTTCCGGTAATTCAAAAATTAAAACTCCGGAACGTGAAAAAGCATCGACACATGTTTTTCATCAGTACACCTTAGTGCTAAACGGTGTTGACAGGAACGGCCTTCGCGAATTTCTGGCTGAGAAGGGTATCCCATGTATGATCTATTATCCTGTGCCGCTGCATTTGCAAAAAGCATATACCGACCCGCGTTACCGCGAAGGTGATTTTCCGGTTACCGAATACCTGTGTGCACACGTTGTGTCATTACCAATGCATACTGAATTGAGTAACGATGATTTGTCTTTTATTACAGCATCGGTTTTAGAATACGTAAACAAATAAACGGCATTTTTATGCCGAACGAAACTTTATGAATATTGCAGTTGTAGGAACAGGATATGTAGGTTTAGTGACCGGAACTTGTTTTGCGGAAATGGGCAACCACGTTATATGCGTCGACATCGACGCAGCAAAAGTGGACGCAATGAAGAAGGGGAAAGTGCCGATTTACGAGCCTCACCTGGATATGCTCTTCGAACGAAATCTGAAACAGGGGCGGCTTAAGTTCACCACTGTGCTGGCCGATGCCATAAAGGATGCACAAGTTATTTTTCTGGCACTTCCAACGCCTCCGGGTGAAGACGGATCAGCCGATTTGCGTTACATTCTCGGGGTTGCCGATGAACTGGGTCAGATGATCACAGATTATAAAGTAATTGTAAACAAAAGTACCGTCCCTGTCGGGACTGCCGAAAAAGTTCAGAAAGCAGTTGCGGCAAAATGCAAAACAACGTTCGATGTAGTTTCAAATCCCGAATTTCTGCGTGAAGGTTTTGCAGTGGATGATTTCATGAAACCCGACAGAGTTGTAATAGGCACCGATTCGGAGAGAGCACGAAAAATAATGGCCGATCTCTATGCGCCGTTTGTCAGGCAGGGCAATCCTATTTACTACATGGATGCCCGTTCATCGGAAATCACTAAGTATGCTGCCAATGCCTTTCTTGCAACAAAAATTACCTTCATGAACGAGATTGCAAACTTGTGTGAAAAGGTTGGTGCAAACGTTGATATGGTGAGAATAGGAATAGGTTCGGATACCCGCATCGGAAAACGGTTTTTGTTTGCCGGCATTGGTTATGGCGGGAGCTGTTTTCCTAAAGATGTCCAGGCACTATCAAAAACTGCCGGTGAGTTTGGGTACGATTTCAAAGTGCTCGATTCGGTGATGCAGGTTAATGATGTACAGCGTACAGTAATTGCCGATAAAATCAAAGCCTATTTTAACAACAATCTCAAAGGGAAAAAAATTGCCTTGTGGGGACTCGCGTTCAAACCCGATACAGATGATATCAGGGAAGCTCCCGCACTGTATATTATTGACGCGTTGATTAAGGAGGGTGCCGTTATCAGCGCATACGATCCCGAGGCAATGGATAATATCCGTAAAGCTATCGGAGACAAAATTGAATATGCCGCCGATCCGTATGAAGCAACAGATAAGGCAGATGCCCTGTTGATCGCTACGGAATGGTCTGTTTTCAGAACACCCGATTTTGATTCCATTTCTAAAAGAATGAATTCAAAAACAATTTTCGACGGCCGCAATTTATACGATCCGGAAAAGATGAGGGAACTTGGATACTATTATAACAGCATAGGAAGAACAACCGTGAACCCATGAGTAAAACAGACAATTCAAATAAAAGAGTACTCATAACCGGAGCAGCAGGTTTTTTGGGGTCGCACTTGTGTGATCGTTTTATCAGGGAAGGGTTTCAGGTTGTAGGGATGGATAATCTGATAACAGGCGACCTCGCAAACATTCAGCATTTATTTAAGCTGAAAGAATTTGAGTTCTATCATCATGATGTATCAAAGTTTGTATTTGTTCCAGGACCAATAGATTACATATTGCATTTTGCTTCCCCTGCAAGTCCCATTGATTATCTGAAGATTCCTATTCAAACACTTAAGGTTGGTTCATTGGGAACACATAACCTGCTTGGATTTGCACGTGTTAAGAAATCGAGAATATTAGTGGCTTCTACCTCTGAAGTATACGGCGATCCCGCGGTGCACCCGCAAAATGAGGAATACTGGGGAAATGTAAATCCCGTTGGCCCCCGCGGCGTTTATGATGAAGCCAAGCGTTTTCAGGAAGCCATTACAATGGCCTATCATACGTACCATGGGGTTGAAACACGAATTGTGCGTATTTTTAATACGTATGGTCCGCGCATGCGGCTGAACGACGGACGTGTACTTCCGGCATTTATCGGACAGGCGCTCCGCGGTGAAGACCTCACCGTTTTTGGAGATGGTAGCCAAACCCGTTCCTTCTGTTATGTTGACGATCTGGTTGAAGGAATTTACCGGTTGCTGTTCAGCGATTATGTAAATCCGGTAAACATTGGAAATCCTTCTGAAATTACAATAAAACAATTTGGTGAGGAGATTCTCAAACTTACAGGAAGTTCGGTGAAGCTTATTTCCAAACCATTGCCTCAGGATGATCCAAAGCAACGGCAGCCCGACATAACACGTGCGCGTGAAATTTTAGGGTGGGAACCAAAAGTAAGCAGGGAAGAGGGTTTGAAGAAAACGTATGAATATTTCAAAAGTCTTTCGCCTGAAGAACTGTACAAATCTGCACACCGGTTTAGTTAGTTATTATGGATTACTATGCACACGAAACGGCCGTTGTCGACGAGGGCTGTACTATAGGAAAAGGCACCAGAATCTGGCATTTCTCACATATAATGCCCGATTGCACACTTGGTGAAAACTGCAACATCGGACAAAATGTTGTGATCTCTCCCGGTGTGGTGCTTGGTAATAATGTGAAAGTTCAGAACAATGTTTCTATTTACACGGGAGTGACGTGTGAAGACGATGTATTTCTGGGTCCCAGTATGGTGTTCACAAATGTGATGAATCCCCGTAGTGCCGTAAACCGAAGAGGGCAGTACCTGAAAACGGTGGTAAAAAAAGGTGCTTCAATTGGCGCAAATGCAACCGTTGTTTGCGGACATGATATTGGTGAATTTGCATTTATAGGTGCAGGAGCTGTTGTCACAAAAGATGTTCCCGCATACGCGCTGGTAATCGGAAATCCGGCCCGTCAAACAGGCTGGATGAGTGAATACGGACATAAACTGAAGTTTGATGAGCGGGGATATGCCCAATGTCCCGAAAGCGGTATGCAGTATAAGTTGGAAGGAAAAAAAGTCACACGGATCACTAAGTGAAGATGAGCGACAAAATAAAATTTGCTGTAGTTGGCAGTGGCCATATAGGATTACGCCATGCTGAAATGGTCCGCAGAAATCCGGAGGCTGAACTGGTAGGTGTATGTGATATACTTCCCGGGCCGCCGGCTCAGATTACCGAATGGGGCGTCCCCTATTTTTCATCATCAAAAGAAATGCTTGCCGCCTTGCCGGATATAGATGTGGTAAATATTTGTACGCCAAACGGACTTCATGCAACCAATGCGCTTGAAGCATTAAACAGCAAGAAACACGTTGTGCTCGAAAAGCCGATGGCCTTGAGCAAAGCCGACTGCGAAAAAATTATATTTAAAGCACTGCAGGTGCATAAAAATGTGTTTTGTGTAATGCAAAACAGGTATTCGCCACCCAGTGCCTGGCTGAAAGAATTGGTTGAAAAAAAAATAATCGGCGATGTGTTTATGGTACAGCTTGTCTGCTACTGGAATCGTGACGACCGGTATTACAAAACGGGAGGCTGGAAAGGAACAGCTGATCTGGACGGAGGCACGCTATTTACCCAGTTCTCTCACTTTATTGATATCATGTATTGGGTATTTGGCGACATTACAGACATACAAGGAAAGTTTGCCGATTTCAACCATCACCAATCAACCGCCTTTGAAGATTCAGGAATGGTTAGTTTTCGTTTTTTGAACGGAGGAATGGGCTCTATAAATTACTCAACATCTGTTTGGGATAAGAATATGGAGAGTTCAATTACTGTTGTGGGCAGCAAGGGCACCGTCAAGATTGGCGGACAATATATGAATGAGGTGGAGTATTGTCATATTAAAGATTACGAAATGCCTCAGCTGGGTCCGGTTAATCCTGCAAACGATTACGGGGCATACAAAGGCTCCGCCGCAAATCATCATTACATCATTTCAAATGTAATTGATACCATTAAAGGAAGAACCTCTATTACCACCAACGCGCTCGAAGGATTAAAGGTTGTGGATATCATTGAGCGTATTTATGCGTTAAGAAATAATAATAAATCAAAGCAATAATAACCTGACATGTACCGGGAAATCATAGAAAAGAAGAAAAAGATAGCAGTAATCGGGCTGGGCTATGTGGGACTCCCAATAGCGCTTGAATTTGCCAAAAAAGTATCCGTAATTGGATTTGACATAAACGAAGAACGCCTTGCCAAAATGCGAAGCGGAGTTGACCCCAGTGGCGAACTGGATGCTGCTGCGTTTGCGGGAACGGATATTGTTTTTACAAAATCTATCGATGTATTGCGTGAAGCAAGCTTTTTCATCGTTGCGGTTCCCACTCCCATCGACGAACACAAGCTGCCTGATTTGAAACCGGTATTATCCGCTTCCAAATCAATCGGACAGGCGTTGAAAAAAGGTGATTATGTGGTGTACGAATCTACCGTTTATCCCGGTTGTACCGAAGAGGATTGCATTCCCGTACTGGAAGAGATTTCGGGGTTGAAATTCATGACAGATTTTAAAGTAGGCTATTCTCCCGAGCGGATCAACCCCGGTGACAGAGAGCATACCTTGCCCAACATTATTAAAGTGGTATCGGGATGTGACAGTGAGTCGCTTGAAGAAATTGCGAACACCTACAGCATTGTTGTAAAAGCCGGCGTACACCGCGCCTCATCAATAAAAGTTGCTGAAGCTGCAAAAATTATTGAAAATACACAACGTGATGTAAACATTGCGCTGATGAATGAACTATCGATCATTTTCAATAAAATGAACATCAATACGTATGAGGTACTCGAAGCCGCAGGCACCAAATGGAATTTTTTGAAGTTTAAACCCGGTTTGGTGGGCGGACATTGTATTGGTGTAGATCCCTATTACCTGACCTATAAAGCCCAGGAACTCGGATATCACTCGCAGGTAATTAACTCCGGCAGATATGTAAACGACTCGATGGGATTTTATGTGGCGAAGCAGACAGTTAAAAAGATGATATCCATAGGCAAGGATATTGTGAAAGTTAAAGTGCTGGTAATGGGCGCTACTTTTAAAGAAGATGTAGAAGACATCAGAAATTCAAAGGTTGCAGATGTAATAAACGAATTCCGCTCTTATGGTGTAAATACTGAAGTAATTGATCCGCATGCTTCTTCGGAAGAATTGATGGAAGAGTATGGTTTTGGCCTGGTGGATAAGCCGGGTACCGGATACGATGCCGTTGTAGTTGCCGTTAATCATAAAGAGTATCTTCAGCTTGACGAAAATTATTTTAATCAGATATGTTCCCCTGAAGCGGTAATCATTGACCTGAAGGGAATCATGAGAGGCAAAATAACCAAATTCAAATACTGGAGTCTCTGATAGTTGAAAGTTTGATATGAGTGAATTAACAAAGCATATACTGGTAACAGGCGGAACAGGATACATCGGTTCACATACAACAGTGGAGTTGTTGCAGGAAGGTTACAGGGTTACCATTGCCGATGATCTTTCAAACTCGAGGGCAGAAGTTGTAGACGCTGTCGGTGAAATTACAGGTAAGCGCCCGGCATTTGTAAATGTTGACTTGTGCAATAAGGATGCCGTTGACGCGCTTTTCAAAGCCAATTCTTTCGATGCTATTATACATTTTGCCGCACATAAACAGGTTGGCGAATCGGTTACTGCTCCTTTAAAGTATTATAGAAACAACCTGACGGGTCTTATTAATCTGGTTGAAGCATCGCTGACATCCGGAACTACGCGTATGGTTTTTTCATCGTCGTGTACCGTGTACGGACAGCCTGATCGTTTACCGGTTGACGAAAATTCGCCGGTAAGGCAACCTGAATCCCCATACGGAAATACAAAAAAGATTGCAGAAGAAATTTTGAGAGATGCTGCCGCTGCTTATGCAGCACTGAAGGTAATTTCGTTGCGTTACTTTAACCCGGTAGGCGCTCATAACTCATCACTTATAGGTGAGTATCCAATTGGCCCTCCTCAAAACCTGATGCCGGTGCTTACCCAGCTGGCTATTGGCAAACGCAACAGCATGGAGGTCTTTGGCGACGATTACAATACACCTGACGGATCCTGCATCCGCGATTACATTCATGTTGTTGATTTGGCAAAAGCACACGTTGTTGCTATCCGGCGCCTGCTTTCAGCAAGCAATTCCGATGCGTTTGAGACGTTCAATCTTGGAACCGGAAAAGGATTGAGTGTACTGGAAGTGATTCGTGCATTTGAAGAAGTGAACGGCGTGAAGTTGAATTACCGGATCAGCGGAAGAAGACCCGGTGATGTAGAACAGATCTACGGATCGACGGAAAAGGCAAATACAGTGCTGGGATGGAAAGCCGAACTGAATTTAAATGAAATGGTGAAAAGTGCATGGGCATGGGAAAAGATGCTCGACAAAAAAGAAAAAAGTAAAAACACAGCTTCATTATAAGACTATACAGTAACAATATCGAATGAAAATATTGGTAACCGGCGGAGCCGGATTCATTGGTTCACATGTGGTGAGAAGGTTAGTGAGGAATTATCCTGACTACCATATTTATAATATGGATTTGCTTACTTACGCAGGTAATCTCGAAAACCTCAGTGATATTCAGGACGCTTCAAATTATACGTTCCTGAAAGCTGATATAACGGATGAATCAACTGTAATGACATTATTCAGGATGCATGCTTTTGACGCGGTGATACATCTTGCAGCGGAGTCGCATGTCGACCGAAGCATTACCGATCCGATGGCATTTGTGAAGACAAATGTACTGGGGACAGGAATCTTATTGCATGCCGCCCGCCGGCAGTGGCTGGAGGATGCGGATGGTTTTAAGGGTAAATTGTTTTACCATGTTTCTACCGACGAGGTGTATGGCTCGCTCGGAAGTGAGGGATTTTTTACGGAACAAACACCGTATGATCCGAGAAGCCCCTATTCGGCTTCAAAAGCAGGCTCCGATCACCTTGTAATGGCTTTTGCGCATACATATGGGCTTCCTGTTGTTATTTCAAATTGCTCCAATAACTATGGCTCCTTTCAGTTTCCTGAAAAACTGATTCCTCTTGCCATCAACAACATTAAACACAATCGTCCGGTTCCGGTGTATGGTAAAGGTGAAAATGTCCGCGACTGGTTGTGGGTCGAAGACCATGCTTCTGCAATTGATCTGATTTTTCATAAAGGGCGTCATGGATCTACCTACAATGTGGGCGGAAACAACGAATGGAAAAATATTGATCTGGTGATGTTGTTATGCGGCATAATGGACCGGAAGCTGGGGAGACCTGCGGGAACTTCCGAAAAACTGATCACCTATGTAAAGGACAGGGCCGGTCATGATTTACGATATGCTATTGACTCGACAAAACTCAACAGAGAGTTGGGCTGGTCGCCCTCACTAAAATTTGAACAGGGACTTGAACAAACAGTTGACTGGTATTTGGCAAACGGAACATGGGTCGATCATGTTACATCGGGCGATTATCAGAACTATTATCAGCAACAGTACCTCGACAGGTAATTTGATCTCATTAATATGGCTATAGAACAACCTCCGGTATTTCATAAAGGCAATCTGAAAGGATTGTCGTTTCTGGTTACGGGTGGTGCCGGATTTATTGGTTCCAATATAGCAGGATATTTATTGCAGCACGGTGCCGGTAAGGTGCGTGTGCTTGATAACCTTTCCAATGGGTTCATGAAAAATGTGGAACCTTTTTTATCGCATCCCGCATATGAATTTATTGAAGGGGATATAACCGATACCGAAGCCTGCAAGCGCGCCTGCGATGGCATTCATCTGGTTACACATCAGGCTGCCCTGGGGAGTGTGCCCCGTTCAATTCAGTTTCCTCAACAGACACATGCTGCCAATGCAACCGGCTTTTTGAATATGCTTGTCGCGGCACGAGACGCCGGTGTGCAGCGCTTTGTTTATGCGAGTTCATCTTCGGTTTACGGGGATCTTTCCGAATCGCCGAAAGTAGAATCCAGAATAGGAAGAGCACTTTCCCCGTATGCCGTTTCAAAACTTACCAACGAGCTCTATGCTTCGGTTTTCGGATTGAATTATAATATGGCCACTATTGGTCTCCGTTATTTTAATGTATTCGGTCCCCATCAGGATCCTAATGGTCCCTACGCGGCTGCTATCCCGCTCTTTATGGATGCTTTGATCCATAACAAACCGGCGTATATCAATGGTGATGGAGGACAGACACGCGATTTTACGTATGTGGAAAATGCTGTACAGGCTAACATACGAGCACTGTTCACCGATGATGATGAAGCATTTGGAAAAGTATACAATGTTGCCGTTGGTGAAAACATTACCATCAATGAATTGTTTGCAATGCTGGCAACTATTGCCGGTTCGGATATGAAACCATTGTACCGTGACGATCGTCCCGGTGATATCAGGAACTCACTTGCCGATATTTCTCTTGCCCGAAAACACCTGGGTTATGAGCCTCAGGTGCGTTTGAATGAGGGCCTGAAAAAAACTTTTAATTGGTTCAGGGAGTCCTTCTGAACCTAAATTGAACCATGATTAAATCTCTTTTAAATTTATTTGGTAAAAAAGAACCACCGCTTCCCGATTACGGGATGCTGTCGACCGATATGCATTCACACCTGATTCCGGGTGTCGACGATGGTGCTAAAGAAATTGAGGATAGCATTGAACTGATCCGGAATTTACACGAATTGGGGTTCAGAAAATTATACACCACTCCGCATATCATGAGTGATTATTTTAAAAACACTGCCGAAAATATTAATGCAGGACTGGAGCGTGTGAGAGAGGCCATCGCAGCTGAGGGAATTGATATGGAAATTCATGCAGGCGCTGAATATTACCTTGACGACGGTTTTATAAAAAAGCTTGAGAATGAAAAACTGCTGACCATTGGTGATAATTACCTGTTGTTTGAAATCTCCTATATCAATTGCCCGGATAACGTGGAAGAGGTAATTTTCAGAATGCAGGTTCAGGGGTATAAACCTATTCTCGCGCATCCTGAAAGGTATCCGTTCTGGTACGGCGATTTCAGCAAATACCAAAAGCTTAAAGATATCGGTGCCGTGTTACAAGTCAATATCAACTCCCTTGGCGGATACTATGGGAACGATGCCAGACGCACTGCCGAGAGACTGATTGATGCCGGATTGGTGGACTTGCTGGGAACCGATTGCCATCACCTCCGCCACATCGAAGGATTGCACCGGACACTGGCATCACCATTGTTGAAAAAAGCAATCGATCAGAATGTATTCAACAACCAGCTTTGAAAATAGTTGTGACAGCTGACTGTGTTATCGTTTTTTTTTATGTTGAAGAAACAGTAGTGTTATTACGATGCTATCCGAATACTTAAAAAAATTAACAGCTTATAATCTTTGGGCAAACACCAGGATGGCAGGTTTTATTACCGAAGCCGGAACAGCCCTTGCGACGCTTGAACAGAAGAGTTCTTTTCCATCGGTTCAAAAAACGTTTTATCATATCTGGGATGCAGAACAGATCTGGTTAAACAGATTAACGGGGACTTCGATGCATAGCTGGCCAACAAAAGATTTTGAGGGCACTTTAGAAACAGCCTGTGCCGAATGGCTTCGCACTTCTGAAGCAATAGTTGCCTATTGCCGTGAGCTCAATGAAGACTCGGCGGCTGCCATTATTGACTACACCAACTTAAAAGGAGCACCTTTTCAAAATTCCGTTTCCGAAATCATTACCCATTGCATGAATCACAGCACTTTTCACCGGGGCCAGCTTATTACACTGCTTCGGGGTGCCGGGTTTACCCATGTTGCCTCAACCGATTTAATTACATTTTACCGATCCTGACCGAACATGTTGTTTGACTGCACTTTAGGACATAAATCAGACGGCAATACTCCCTATTAAGGGGCTGAACGCTAAGATAATTGGGGAAAAATTACGAACTTTGCCCACTTAAAATTTTCCCTTCTGAATTTCCGACGGTTTTTTCAGATCCGGACAAACGAAAAATCCTTAAATCCTACTCAATAGCTTAATTCCACTTACTCATGAAAATTACCAAAAACAAAGTCGTTTCAGTTACCTACAGTCTTGATGCGAATACCGAAGGAGCAGAAAAACAACATATAGAAACCGCAGGAGCTGACCGTCCGTTAACGTTTCTGTTCGGATCAGGCGGACTGATACCCACTTTTGAAGCAAATCTTGAAGGACTGACTGTCGGTGATTCCTTTACATTTTCAATTGATGCTGCCGAAGCATATGGTTTGAGTGAGCCGGAGGCAATTATCGATTTACCACTCGATATTTTTAAAGTTGATGGTGTGCTGGATATGAGCATGCTGAAAACCGGTAACATTATTCCTATGAACGATCGTGAAGGCAACAGGCTCGATGGTAAGGTTGTTGAGATTGGTACCGAAACGGTAAAGATGGACTTTAATCATCCGCTTGCCGGTCATCAGTTACATTTCAGCGGTGAAGTGAAAGAGGTACGTGATGCTTCTGAAGAGGAGTTATCGCACGGTCATGCGCACACGGGCGAGCACGGTCACTGATCGTTTTACCTTAGCTTCGACCGGTAGAGAATACTGAACCCTACCCCCGATACTACCAGGAGAATTCCCAGAATGGTTGCAGTTGAATACGACTCCCCGAAAACCAGGTGTCCGAACAACAACGCATATACTACTCCTGTATAATTTAGTATTGAAACGTTTGCAACTTTTTCGAGCTGCAAGGCCTTTGTTATACTCACCTGTCCGAATTGTGTAAAGAGCCCTATGAGCACAATGAAAAGCCAGTCCCATCCTGTCGGCATATCAAAATTTGTAACGGAGAAGGTCAATCCGGCTAACGTACCTATCAGTTGAAAATGGAGCACCACCACTACGGGGTGCTCTTTGTTTTTAAGGGTGCGGATGGTGTTGTAGGCAAATGCGGAAACAACCGATGAAAACAAACCAATGAGGAGGTATTTCATTTCCATCTCCTCATCAAATCCTTTCATTACAAAAACGCCGCTGAAAGAGATCAGAAAAAATAACCATTGCAGGGGTTTTACTTTTTCGCCAAGAACAAAAATGGCCAGTATGGTTGTGAAAATAGGAGAGAGGTATTGTATG
>DASUFP010000115.1:0-43160 GCA_036274495.1 Bacteroidia bacterium | reverse complement strand
AATCCGCTTAATACAAAAAATAATTCAACGCCATCGGGTAGCAGTATATAAGGGAAATCGGGTGCTACCATGTTGATCAGAAAACTGCCATGCCCCATGACCACCAGCAGAATGGCAACGGCTCTAAAAACATCCAGACCATACACCCTCCTGGAGTAATCTGCTTTAACCTTTAACAGCGACAAACGCATCAGCTACTATTTAGGGGCCGTCCGGATTAAGAATACGGCAATTATTCCAAATGCAAGGTTGGGTATCCAAACGGCAAGCAGTGGGGGAAAATTTCCGTTGGTGGCAAAAGTGGTGGAAATCTGCATGAACATGATGTAGGTAAAACTCAATAAAATGCCCAGGCCGATTTGTAAGCCAATTCCTCCTCTGACTTTTCTGCTCGAAAGAGCCACACCTATGAGTGTTAATATTACCGCAGCAAAAGGGTAGGCGGTTCTCCTGTATTTTTCCACCAGGTCGAACTGTAACCCTTCGGCACCCCTGAGTTTTTTCCCTTCAATATATTCGTTCAGTTCACCCATGTCCATGGTTTCCACAAAATTTGACCGCTGTCCGAATTCAGAAGGATAAAAATGAATGAGTGTATCCATGGATGCTCCCGACCTGACGCTTTCTTTCATTCCACTTATGGTTCGAACCATGTATCGCTCCATCTTCCAGTTCCCTGCTGTCGAATCCCATAGAATCCTGTCGGCATTCAGCTTGTAAATCAATTTTCCGTTTTCAATTTTTTCATAAGTAAACCGGAAGCCTGTTTTATCGATGTTGTTGTAGCTTTCCAGATAAATAAATTCCCCCGGACGTATTTGCCGGTGTATGTTGCGTGCCTTTAACTCATACGGATTCTTGATGTAAGTATTTTCAAATGCAATCCGGGTTTTGTTGGCATGAGGTATTATCCAGCCGTTTAAATAAAATGAAAGCGTGCCCAATCCCAAAGCAACTACCATATACGGAAGGAGCAGTCGTCTGAAACTGATTCCGCTGGCAAGTATGGCTACAATTTCTGTTTGACTGGCCATTTTGGAGGTAAAGAAAATTACCGCGATGAAAATGAAAAGCGGGCTGAACAGATTAACGAAATAGGGTATAAAATTCATGTAATAGTCGAAAACTATCGCATGCAGAGGGGCATCTTTTTCAAGAAAGTCATCAATTTTTTCTGATATGTCAAATACGATAGCAATGAGGATTATAAGACCTATCGCAAAGAAAAAAGTCTTTATGAACTTACCCGTAATATACCGGTCGAGTATCTTAACAGTGTTGTTCATGATCAGAGGCGGTGGGCTAATTTTTTCACCATGACATTTTTCCAAATGGCATAATCGCCTGACTGTATATGCCGTCGGGCTTCACCCATCAGCCACACATAAAAAGAAAGATTGTGCAGTGTTGCGATTTGTGCTGCCAGAATTTCTTTTGAAATCACCAGATGCCTCAGGTAAGCCTTTGAGTAGGCGGCATCAACAAAACAAGGTCCTGCCGGATCAATGGGAGTAAAGTCTGACTTCCACTTTTCGTTTCTGATATTTATAATTCCTTCCTGTGTAAACAGCATCCCGTTTCGGGCATTACGGGTGGGCATTACGCAATCAAACATGTCTATGCCCAGGGCAATACATTCCAGCAGATTTGCAGGTGTTCCCACACCCATCAGATAACGTGGTTTGTCGGCGGGAAGTATGGCACATACCCTTTCGGTGGTCTCGTACATTTCCTCTGCAGGTTCACCTACCGAAAGTCCGCCGATGGCATTGCCTTCACGTTCACAGGCGGCAATTGTTTCAGCCGACTCTATCCTTAAATCCTTAAAAGTGCTACCCTGAACAATCGGAAACAATGTTTGCGAATGGCCGTACCGGGTTTCGGTGTTGTCAAAGTGTTCACAGCTCCGTTTGAGCCACCGGTGCGTAAGGTCCATTGATTTTTTGGCGGTACGGTGATCACAGGGCCAGGGCGTACACTCATCGAACGCCATAATGATATCGGCACCTATGGTTCGCTGAATGTCTATGGATGTCTCGGGCGACAGAAAATGACTTGAACCATCAATATGTGAACGGAACCAGGCACCTTCTTCTTTGATCTTTCTCTTTTCGGCAAGCGAAAATACCTGATACCCTCCGCTGTCGGTTAGCAGGGGTAATTCCCAGCCCATAAAATTATGAAGACCGCCCGCCTGTGCAATTACGTCCATACCCGGACGTAAATTCAGGTGATAGGTGTTTCCGAGTATAATTTTTGCTTTTACATCAGCAACCAACTCCCGCTGATGGACACTTTTAACCGACCCTGCTGTTCCAACAGGCATAAAAACAGGTGTTTGTATCTCGCCATGATCCGTTGTTATCACTCCGGCCCTGGCATGGGAACCGGTATCAACTGCCTCCAGCCGGAACCGCATATGTGCTTATTAATAAAATCGTGTTAATATCTTGTCAAAGATAGAAATATAGCACGAGCCACAATCGGGTAGCTTTGCTGAGTACCTTGCCCAACATGACTCCAACGCTCACAGGATCGCTTTTTGCTGATTTGTTACTTTATCTGTTCTGTCTTTCATTACTGATTCAGCTCTGGTTCTTGTTATTCAGATTCAGTAAGATGGCCTTTTACAGGGATACTGACCGGACCGCGTTTTCGTCTCCTGTTTCAGTAATTATTTGTGCCCGCAATGAATTGAAAAACCTGCGCGAGAATCTGCCCCTGTTTCTCGATCAGGATTATCCCGAATATCAGGTGGTGGTTGTTAACGACTGTTCGTGGGACGAATCCGACAAAATGCTTGAGGAGATGGCAAAAGAGTATCCACGCCTGAAAGTTGTGACTATTGCAGAACAGGAGAAATACCGACATGGGAAAAAGTTTGCCTTATCGCTGGGCATCAAAGGTGCGGCACATGAGCATCTGTTGCTGACTGATGCCGATTGTCAGCCGTGTTCGCGCAACTGGATCCGCAAAATGGCCTCCGGTTTTGATCAAAACAAGCAAATCGTATTAGGATACGGTGCCTACCGAAGGACTCCCGGGTTGCTCGATAAATTTATCCGTATCGACACGGTATTTACTGCTATCCAATATATGAGTGCTGCTATTGCAGGGAAGCCTTACATGGGTGTTGGCAGAAATCTTGGCTACACCAAGACCCTGTTTTTTAAGAACAAGGGGTTTGCGAGCCATAATCATATAATGTCGGGTGACGACGACCTTTTTGTTAACCAGGCCTCAAATGGCTCCAACACCACGGTTGAACTCAGGGCAGATGCCTTTACACTTTCCCGTCCACGGCCCTCGTTTATATCATGGATGCAGCAAAAGAAAAGGCATATGAGTACCGGAATACACTACCGAACAGGAAACAAAATGACCCTGGGACTCTTTTTTCTTTCGCTCATACTTTTTTACTTGTCAATAGCCGGGGTGTTCTTCTTCCCATTGTTGATAATTCCCGTTGCCGCAGGATTTGGCGTGCGCCTGTTAGTACAATTGCTTATTTTTGGCAAATGCATGAAAAAACTCGGAGAACTGGACCTGTTGTGGATGGTTCCGTTTTTTGATCTCTTTGCTGCGTTGCTTTATCCGTTGCTTTCTTTATCTAATCTCATCTTCAAGGACAAAACATGGAAATGACCCGCGAAAAATCAGGACAGGATGACACTGCCAATAGTGTGGTAAACCCGAATCTGAGTGACAAAGCTGTCAAGGATTATCAGCTTGTACGAGATGCTGTCGACAAAGGGGATCAGAAAGCGTATGCCGAACTGATGAGCCGGTATAAAGATTCCATCTATTTTATGCTTCTTAAGATGGTGAATAACCGTGACGATGCCGATGACCTCACCATTGAGGCTTTTGGTAAGGCGTTTAAGAACATTCGCCAGTACACTCCCGATTACGCTTTCAGTACCTGGCTGTTTAAAATAGCTACCAACAACTGTATCGATTTTATCCGCAAAAAGCGGAAGATGACCTTCTCTATCGACAAGGGTTTTGAAACAGATGAGGGGGGTGAGATGACACTCGACATCAAATCAAATCAGCCCGATCCCGAAGAGCACATGATGAAGAAACAGAAGGTGATTATGATGCGTGATGTTGTGGAAAAGCTTAAGCCCCGCTATAAGAAATTGGTGGAACTGCGTTATTTTCAGGAACGCTCCTATGAGGAAATTGCTGAAGAACTGAATTTGCCTTTAGGTACTGTAAAGGCACAGTTATTCAGAGCCCGTGAATTTTTATACCAGATTATGAAGAATTCGGAGCACAAGCTCTGATAAATTCTTCGTCTGTTTTTACGGATGGATGCGTCCCTGATTCAACATTTTTTTCACGGCTTAACCGGCGAAGAAGTAATTCGTTTCAACAAACTTGCCGGATTATATGAGGAGTGGAATGCAAAAATCAATCTGATATCCAGAAACGACTTACCACACCTCTACGAAAGACATGTGCTGCATTCGCTGGCCATTGCCAAATTCATCTCGTTTCGTCCCGGTACACGCATTCTTGATGTAGGTACCGGCGGGGGTTTCCCGGGTATCCCTTTAGCCATTCATTTTCCCGGATCGCATTTTGTTTTATGCGATTCAATCGGGAAAAAAATCAGGGTTGTTAATGAGGTGATTGCCGGGCTAAACCTTGCAAATGCGCAGGCTGTCCATTCACGCGCCGAACAAGTTACAGGTTCATTCGACTTTGTGGTTAGCAGAGCTGCCGCTCCGCTGAGTGATCTCTTTAAGTGGACCTCCGGCCTCATTTCCAAAAAGCAACAGAACGCCATTCCTAACGGAATAATATGCCTCAAAGGAGGTGATCTTACAGATGAGATAAAGCCCTTCAGGGGAAGGGTAGAGGTGGTTGATTTATCAGAATATTATGACCTTCCTTTTTTCGAGACAAAGAAACTTGTGTTTTTAACTTGCTGATTTACAGGAAGAAATATTTAAAAGAGGAGAATGGATAGTATTAGAAGATATTTTTTTTATCTTTGCACTCCCTTAGAGAAAAGCTATGAAAAGGACGTTTCAACCTTCACAAAGAAAGAGAAGGAACAAGCATGGATTCAGATCCAGAATGGCATCTGCCAATGGTCGCCGTGTACTTGCTTCCCGCCGCGCGAAAGGCCGCCACAAATTAACTGTAAGCGACGAGAAAGTCGTTAAGAATTAGACAGAAATACCTGATTAACCGAATATAGAGCCATCAGCAGCATGCTGGTGGCTTTTTTTTTACTTGATAATGGTTTTCAGTACATTTACATCCTAACATTTTTATATGAAAAAATCTGTTTTCTTCTCGGGAATACTGCTTTGCGCATCGCTGGCAGTTCAAGGTCAGTGGACCTCTCAGCCATCCAATATTACGGCAAACCACTTTGTGCAGTTTTTGGATGCTGCCGACAGTAATGTGGTTTGGGGACTGGTTGCCGACCCGGCAAATCAATCTGCGCCGGTACAGGAATTTACCAAAACGGTTGACGGCGGTGCCTTGTGGATAGGTAATCCTATCACCAATGCCGCGGGACTGAGTCCTTCCGGAATATTTGCATTAAATGCCGATACCGCATGGGTGGCAATGTTTAATGGAACTGCATCCGGCGGACGTATCCTGCGCACCAACGATGGGGGTATTAACTGGACCTGGCAAACAACGGCAACCTTTACGCCACCTGCAGGATTTCCTAATATGGTTCATTTCTTCAATGCAAACGAAGGATTGTGTATGGGTGATCCGAATGGAGGATATTTCGAAATTTATACGACTTCCGACGGCGGAGCCAACTGGGTGAGAGTAACTCAGCCCAATATTCCTGCAAACCTGACCTCGGAATATGGCATAACATCGGTTTACACAACCTATGGCGACAGTACCCTCTGGTTTGGAACAAGCCTGGGAAGAATTTACAAAACTACCGACAGAGGCATGACCTGGTCGGTGGCTTCAACACCCTATGCCGGTTCCTATATTGGCGATATCGCTTTCAGGGATGATATGAACGGAATTGCATCCAATGGGAGTGCAACGGCAACTCCTGATCTGATAAGGACCACCGATGGTGGTGTTACATGGACTACGGTTGCTACCAACACTGCCGGAATCGGTAATAAAAATCTTACCGCCGTCCCCGGTACACCTTCAACCTATTTTCTCTCATCGCCCTATGTAGGCGGAGGATCAGCATTCAGTACCGATGATGGAAACAGCTGGGTGCCGGTTGATAATCTGGTGCATTCCGACATTGAGTTTGTAAGCCCTACTACCGGGTACACCGGTTCCAACGAACTTAATGCTCCCATGTTTAAATGGTCGGGAGCCATTCAGTCAAACTGCATCGCTATTACCGGTCCGCTGGAATTCAGCACTCCCGATTCTATCTGCACCGTTGATTCGATAATTTATTCGGTTCACATCGACCGAACTACCGACGTAACAATGAGAATGGGTTTTAACGCAGACTTTTTTGATGAAACATATACACTTATCGGCTCACAATCGGTACCCGATTTAAATGCAGCCGGTTTTCCCAATCAGTTTGTTCCCGATGCCGGACAAACTGATATAGGTACCTATTACTTTACGGTGTTTTTTACGCTGGCACCCACCAGTGAAATAGTACACTTCGGCGTTCAGGTGTTTCCTGCACAGTGTACCGATGATACCTCCAACATGATTATCAACAGCGTGTTTCAGAATATCACTACCTGCGCGCAAACGTTGCCGGGCACCGGAACGCTTACCCTCGATTTGTCCAATTGTCCGCAAACAGGATTGGTTAATTATGTGACCTCTTATTCCTACAACGGACTTCCGCCGATTCCGGGTAACGTATTTACCTGTCCGGGCTCAGGAACCTACTCAGTCACCTTCAATGTTGACAACGGTGTTTGTGTAAAATCCGTTACCGACACTATTACCTGTTTTGTCGGCCTGACCGAATTGTCATCGGGTAATTTCAGCCTGTACCCTAATCCTTCAAGTTCATATATTACCATAAGCAATAACGACGGTAATCACATTGCCGAAGTGCAACTTATTGATCTTGCGGGAAGAGTTATCAGCACACGCCAGCAACAATTGGATGGCGGCAGCTCCTTTACCATCAGTACTCAGGAATTATCATCAGGTACCTATCTCCTCCGGACCCGCGACGAAAAGGGTTATTGGATCACCCACAGGTTTGTCAGAAATTAACCCTGGCAATTATAAACACACAAGCCGGTAGCTGAAGCTGCCGGCTTTTTTATTACTAATGAGATCTCTCCTTCCGGAGATTGACAGCACATACCTGTAACGGAGAATAGGGTGAAACAAGCCTAATGTTACCAACAACAGGTATGGTTTTGGCTATTTTTTGGTACCTTCGCCTCCGACATTAAGCCACCCTTATTTTGTTGTAAGGAATTGATAATCAATTATTCATGCCAAAAGACTCTTCTATCAAATCGGTCCTGATCATCGGAAGCGGACCAATCATTATCGGACAGGCCTGTGAGTTTGACTACAGCGGTTCACAGGCTGCTCGATCCCTCAAGGAAGAAGGGATTGAAGTTTCACTGATTAACTCCAACCCCGCAACCATTATGACTGACAGAGTAACTGCCGATCATATCTACCTGCTGCCGCTGACAACCGATTCATTAGAACAAATTCTGAGTGAACGTAAAATTGATGCTGTTCTTCCTACAATGGGAGGTCAAACTGCTTTGAATTTGTGTAAAGAAGCGGATGAGAGAGGGATCTGGAGTAAATACGGGGTTCGCATCATCGGCGTAAATATCGACGCCATCGATACCACAGAAAACCGGGAGAAGTTCAGGAAACTGATGATTGATATTGGTGTGGATGTTGCGCCGTCAAAAGTTGCCAATTCTTTTCTCGAAGGAAAAGAAATCGCACAGGATCTTGGCTTTCCGCTGGTAATACGTCCTTCGTATACTCTTGGCGGCACCGGTGCCAGCTTTGTGTACAAAAAGGAGGAATTCGACGAAAAGCTGATGCGTGGTTTGCAGGCGTCTCCCATACATGAAGTGCTCATTGAAAAAGCGGTCTTCGGCTGGAAAGAATTTGAACTTGAATTGCTGCGCGACAATATTGATAACGTGATCATCATCTGTTCTATCGAGAATTTTGATCCGATGGGAATTCATACCGGTGATTCAATTACCGTTGCGCCGGCCATGACGCTAAGTGATAAAACCTATCAGCATATGCGTAACCTCGCCATCAAAATGATGAGGGCCATAGGTAAATTTGCCGGCGGTTGCAATGTACAGTTTGCCGTAAATCCCGAAAACGAAAACATTATTGCCGTTGAAATCAATCCGCGCGTATCCCGTTCATCAGCGTTGGCCTCAAAAGCAACCGGATATCCTATTGCTAAAATAGCGGCAAAAATGGCCATCGGTTATAACCTCGATGAACTGCAAAACCAGATTACCAAATCGACATCAGCATTTTTTGAACCTACTCTTGATTATGTAATTGTCAAAATTCCACGCTGGAATTTCGACAAGTTCCCCGGTGCCGATAAACTGCTAGGACTACAAATGAAATCGGTTGGTGAAGCAATGGGCATTGGCCGCAGCTTTGCCGAAGCGCTTCAGAAAGCCTGTCAGTCGCTTGAAATTAACCGCATGGGACTGGGCGCTGACGGTAAAGGGTGGTCGCGTGTTGACGATATTGTAAATGCGATTGAGTATCCCACCTGGGACAGAATTTTTCAGATAAAGGAAGCCTTGCGGTTAGGAGTGCCCGTACAATCGATATTCAACTTAACAAAAATCGACAAATGGTTCCTTCAGGAAATAAGCCAGCTGGTAACCATGGAACAGGAACTGCGGCGTTACAACCTCAACAACATCCCCGCCGACTTTTTTATGGAGTTAAAACAAAAAGGATACAGCGACGCGCAAATTGCCCACACACTGGGTAATGTTACCGATGAGGAGGTTTACGAACGAAGAAAAGAACTGGGAATACGCAGGGTTTACAAAACCGTTGATACCTGTGCCGCTGAATTTTCCGCTCAGACACCTTATTTCTATTCGACATTCGAAAATAGCTTTACCGCGGCCGACGGAACGGTTCAAACAAGTAATGAATCGGTAAGAAGTGACAAAAAGAAGGTCCTTGTACTTGGTTCGGGACCCAACCGCATAGGGCAGGGAATTGAATTTGACTATGCCTGTGTGCATGGTGTGCTTGCCGCTAAAGAAGCAGGTTACGAAGCCATAATGGTGAACTGCAATCCCGAAACTGTTTCAACTGATTTCGATATCGCCGACAAACTCTATTTTGAGCCGGTCTTCTGGGAACATATTTATGAACTCATTGAATTTGAAAAACCGGAAGGTGTGATAGTGCAGCTGGGCGGACAAACGGCCTTGAAATTATCGGAACGTTTACATGCCAAAGGCATAAAAATAATCGGTACTTCGTTCGAAAACATGGACCTCGCCGAAGATCGCGGAAGGTTTTCCGATTTGTTGAAGTCACTTGATATTCCCTATCCCCTTTACGGTGTTGCGGAATCAGCCGAGGAAGCGCTTGAGGTGGCACACAAAGTGGGTTATCCGGTTCTGGTACGCCCTTCTTATGTGTTGGGCGGACAGGGAATGTCGATTGTAATCAACGACGAAGAACTGGAACATGCCGTTATAAAACTCCTGAAAAACCTGCCCGGCAACCGGGTCCTCATCGATCATTTCCTCGACAGGGCCGAGGAGGCGGAAGCAGACCTTATCTGTGACGGAAAGCAAATTCAGTTTATCGGTCTTATGGAACACATAGAACCTGCCGGCATTCATTCGGGCGATTCGTATGCGGTTTTGCCTCCTTTTAACTTATCGGAAAGTGTACTGGGACAAATGCGGACCTATGCCGAGAAAATAGCATTTGCCTTAAACATACGCGGCTTGCTTAACATTCAATTCGCTATCAAAAATGAAAAAGTGTATGTGATAGAAGCAAATCCCCGTGCCTCACGGACGGTACCATTTATTGCCAAAGCCCATCAGGTTCCCTATATCAACATTGCTACAAAGGCTATGCTGGGAACAAATAAGATAAGTGATTTTAAAATTGAACCGGTGAAATTCGGTTATGCCATTAAAGAACCGGTATTCTCATTTGAAAAGTTTCCAAATGTGAACAAGGAATTGGGTCCTGAAATGAAATCAACAGGCGAAGCCATACGGTTTATCGATTCTACCGAAGATCCCTATTTCAGAAATCTTTGGAAAGAAAAATCCATGTATCTGAGTAAATAATTTTTTAGTGCCATGTTAAAGTTTTTATTAGTACTGCTGATCATTTTTATGTTGCTTCGGATGATGGGGAAGGTTATTGTTGTAAGGTTTTTTAAAAACATTCAGCAGCAGCAGCAACAACAGAATAACCCGCAGCGTCCCGAAGGACATATTACTATTCAGGGGCAGGAGAAGACAAACAGCAGGGGAAGCGATGCGGGAGAGTATGTTGATTACGAGGAGATAAAGTGACACTGATAGCCCGGTAAATGCGACGCGTTTAAAGTAGGGGATCAGGTAATTTACAGTGCCAGCTTTTGACGTTTAAACATTCTATTATATGAAACCGGAATTCAAGAAACTGCTTCCTCACTTGTATGTGATCCTGTTTTTTCTGGCGATTACATTGGTTTATTTTTCTCCTGTGATGCAGGGGAAAGCCATTCGGCAACATGATATCGCTCAATGGGAGGGGATGTCGAAAGAGATTCAGGATTTTCGGGATAAATATCATACCGAACCGCTTTGGACCAATTCGATGTTCGGCGGAATGCCCGCTTATCAGATATCAGTCAACTATCCCAATAACTTACTCCGCTTTGTTGATTCTATATTAACGGTTGGATTGCCGGCACCTGTAAGCTATATTTTTCTTTCGCTCGTTGGTTTTTACCTGTTGATTCTCTGTTTGGGAATCAATTATAATCTCGCTGCGGCCGGTGCTATCGGCTTCGCATTCGCGTCGTATAATTTTATCATTATTGTTGCCGGTCATAACTCCAAAATCCACGCTATTGCCCTGGCACCGCTGGTGCTGGCAGGCATCATGATGGTGTTTAACCGAAAATACCTGCTGGGAGGTGCAGTAACGGCAATAGCTCTTGGGCTCGAAGTATATGCCAATCACCTGCAGATAACCTATTACCTGGCGCTTGCTATCGGCATCCTGCTGATAGTTGAAGTGGTGAAATTGCTTAAAAGCGGTAATACCGACCACCTGATAAAATCGGGAGCAACATTGGCCATTGCCACAGTAATGGCATTACTCCCGAATATTACCAGTCTGTGGGCGACGTATGAATATGGTAAAGAGTCGACGCGCGGTCCGTCGGAACTTACCGAGAAAAAAGAATCTACCGGCCTCGACAAGAATTATGCCCTTGGCTGGAGTTATGGAATTGCCGAAACCATGACGCTCTTGATCCCCGACTTCATGGGTGGCGCTTCGCAGCAGGAACTCGGAAGAAATTCTGCCACCTACAAAGCGCTGGTTGATAACGGAGCGGGACAACAGGCGAATTCATTTATAAAACAGGCTCCGCTCTACTGGGGCGATATGCCATACACTTCCGGCCCTAATTACAATGGGGCTATTATGATATTCTTATTTGTTGTCGCGCTCTATCTTGTAAAAAACGAATACAAGTGGTGGTTGTTGAGTGCTACCCTGTTGTTTGTTTTACTCTCGTGGGGCAAAAACTTTATGGCATTTACCGATATCTTTTTCAATTATGTGCCGGGTTATAATAAATTCAGGGCAGTTAGTATGAATCTGGCAATGGTATCGCTAACCATTCCGTTACTTGCTGTTTTAGGATTGGAGCGCCTGTTTAACAAGGATGTGGCGCTGAAGGAAAAACAGAAAGCTTTAAAAATGGCTTTGTACATAACCGGTGGCTTATGCCTGGTGTTTGCAATTGCCCCCGGTATCTTTTTCAGTTTTTCGTCTCCTGCCGACAGTCAGTTTGTTGATCGTGACGGAAAACAAATTGACTGGCTGATATCGGCTCTTGTATCCGATCGAGAATCTACCTTGCGCACTGATGCATTTCGTTCATTGTTTTTTATAGGAGCTTCATTTTTTCTGATTACCTTCTGGCTGCGTAACAAAATTAATTTTGTGTACACCTTATTGGGTTTGGGGTTATTGACCCTCACCGATATGTGGGGCGTTAACAAGCGTTATCTAAATAACTCCAATTTTGTTGCCGAGTCAAAAGCAAAACAACCTTTTCAGCCTACCCGCGCCGATCAGATGATCCTTGCCGATACCGATCTTGATTACCGTGTCATGAATACCGCGGTAAGTACATTCAACGATGCCAGCACTTCATATTTTCATAAATCAATTGGTGGTTATCATGGTGCCAAATTAAAACGCTATCAGGAACTCATCGAGTACCAGATCAGCAAAAACAATATGGCAGTGCTGGATATGCTCAATACCCGTTATATTATTTTGCAGTCGAAAGAAGATGGTCAGCCGATAGCACAACGAAATCCCGGCGCTTTGGGGAATGCCTGGTATGTGGATGAAGTTAAAATGGTTCCTGATGCCGATGGTGAAATTGCCGCCCTCACTGGTTTAGTACCTGCTCATACCGCAGTTGTTGATAAGCGCTTCGAAAGCTACCTCTCAGGATTTCACAGCACTCCTGATTCGCTTGCTACCATTAAACTCACCGAATACCTGCCCAATCATCTTACCTACACAACCAATACATCAACAGAGCAACTGGCGGTTTTTTCAGAGATCTATTACGACAAAGGCTGGAATGCTTATGTTGACGGGAAGCCTGCTCCGCACATTCGTACCGATTATGTTTTGCGTGCCATGCGCATTCCGGCCGGGAAACATATGGTTGAATTTAAGTTTGAACCTAAAGTCTACCAAACCGGCGAGACTATTGCTCTGGCCGGATCCATTGTACTATTACTGACAGCAGGCTTCGCGCTGTTCCGTGAATTTAAAAACAGGAATTCGTAAAGGGACTCCTGCGTGGCACAAAAAAAAGTTCTGATCATAACCTATTACTGGCCCCCCGGAGGCGGCGCAGGCGTGCAGCGCTGGTTAAAATTCACCAAGTATCTTCCGGCTTTTGGATGGTCGCCCGTCATTTATACCCCTCTGAATGGCGAAATGCCGGTAAATGATCCCTCTCTGGAGGCAGATGTACCCGCAGGAATTGAAATTATACGCCGTCCTATCTGGGAGCCCTATTCGTTATACAAGAAATTTATTGGTGCGGGGTCCGAAGATAAAATAAACACAGGCTTCCTCTCTGAAAAAGAGAAACCGGGCATCGCTGAAAAAATTTCTGTCTGGCTCAGAGGTAATCTTTTTATTCCCGATGCACGGTGCTTCTGGATTAAACCATCGGTAAAATATTTGCTTTCCTATCTTCAAAAGCATCCTGTTGATGCTATTGTTTCTACCGGACCACCCCATAGCATGCACCTTATTGCATTGCAGATTGCCCGTAAAACCGGCATTCCCTGGCTTGCTGATTTCAGAGACCCATGGACCAACATCGACTACTACAAAGATCTGATGCTCACCGGTAGTTCCGACCGCAAACACCATCGTCTCGAAAAAAGTGTAGTAACCGGCGCAAACAGCGTTGTGGTAATCGGAAAAACGATGCAACAGGAATTTGAAAAAATAAGCGGTAGAAAAGTTGAAGTGATTACCAACGGATACGATACCGATGATATTCCGGATCTGAATACTCCGCGTCCGGCTAAATTCACCCTCTCGCACATAGGCACCCTTGTTAAAACGCGCAATCCTGAGGCTTTGTGGAATGCACTTGCGGCGCTGGTAAAACAAAATCCCGAATTTGCTGCTGCCCTTGAGGTGAATCTTACGGGAAAGGTGGATATTTCAGTCCGCAATGCCGTTAAGGCCGCGGGTCTTGAGTCTTATACCGTTTATACCGAGTATGTACACCATAACAGGATTGCTGCAGCCCAGCAGCGCGCAGTTATCCTGCTGCTGGTACTTAACAATACGCCAAATGCCAGGGGGATCCTCACCGGAAAGCTGTTCGAATACATCGCCGCCCGCAGGCAAATCCTGTGTATCGGGCCAACCGATGGCGATGCAGCCGGATTACTGAATGAGACAGGTTCGGGTCATTGTTTTAACTTTACCGATGAGAAAGGGATAAGCGCATATCTGAATGAATGCTTTTTTAACTGGAAAGCCGGTAAATCAACATCGCCATCAGGTGCTATTGAGCAGTATTCAAGAAAAGAACTTACAGGCAAACTGGCAGCCGTTTTAGAATCTATCGCAAAATGATTAAGGCATTAACAGTTATAGGGGCACGCCCCCAGTTTATCAAAGCAGCGGCTATCAGTCGCGCCATACGCAACCATTTTGCCGGTCGCATAAAAGAAATTCTTGTTCATACCGGGCAACACTACGACAAGGAAATGTCGGCAGTGTTTTTTGAACAACTCGGAATTCCAAAAGAAGATTACAACTTACAGACAGGATCGGGGAGTCATGGGGTTCAGACAGCTAAAATTATCATTGGACTGGAGGAGATCATTGTTAAAGAACAGCCCGATCTGGTAATACTTTACGGTGATACCAATTCCACACTCGCCGGTGCTGTTACGGCGTCAAAGTGCTGTGTGCCTATAGTGCATATTGAAGCAGGCATGCGTTCCTTTACCAAGAACATGCCCGAAGAGATCAACAGAATTATGTGTGACCATGTAAGCACGCTTTTGTTTTCACCTACACTTACGGGAGTAAGGAATCTTTACAGAGAAGGATTTCCTGAAAACAACAAAGGGCCGTGGAATATCGATAACCCGAAAGTGTTCCACTGCGGCGACATCATGTACGACAACAGCATTTACTTTCGTGATATTGCATTGAAAGAATCCAAAGTGCTGCATGTAACGGGTGTTACTCCCGGAAACTATTCTCTTGTTACAGTGCACCGGCAAAATAACACGGACGATAGGGGTCGTTTAAAAAATATTTTTGAAGCATTGGCAGCAATAGCACTGCGCGAACAGACGCAGTTTGTGGTTCCCTTGCATCCCCGTACGGCCAAAGTGCTCGAAACATCGGGAGGTGGATTTCAAAATAAACCCGGGATAAAAATTATTTCACCTGTTTCGTATCTCGACATGATCATGCTTGAGTCCGAAGCTGAAATGGTTATCACCGATTCGGGAGGAGTTCAAAAGGAGGCTTATTATTTTCATAAGCCCTGTATTATACTTCAGGAAGAAACAGCCTGGGTTGAGCTGATCGAAAGCCAATGCGCCATGCTGGTTGATGCCGATCCCCAACGTATTGAAGATGCATTTCACCATTTCAGGAATGTCAAAAATCAGCTGCTTTTCAAGCCCCTATTTGGTGATGGAGCAGCTGCCGAATTTACTGTAGGTGAAATTGTAAAGTGTTTCAGCAAAGTTTGATGCAGCCATGTGCGGAATAGCAGGACTCATTGACAGCAAAATATCCCGCGAGGAGCGTGCTGCTATTCTTGAGAGAATGCTCCACATTCAGCATCACAGGGGTCCCGATGCAACAGGCAGCCTGCATTTCGACACTTGTGCACTGGGACACAACCGCCTTAGTATTATTGACCTGAGTGCGGCTGCCAATCAGCCGATGCTTTTTGATAACTTGGCAATTACCTACAATGGCGAAGTATATAATTATGTTGAGCTGGGAGAGGAATTGAAAGCACTTGGACATACTTTTCAAACACATTCCGATACCGAAATAATTCTCCATGCGTATAGGCAATGGGGTGATGCCTGTGTTGAACGGTTTGTTGGTATGTGGGCGTTTGCTATTTATGATGAAAAGCGGCAACGGCTTTTTATTTCACGGGACCGGTTTGGTATCAAGCCGTTGTATTACATTAATGATGGCGGCAGATTTTATTTTGCCAGTGAGATAAAAACGCTTAAGAAAACACCTGTTTTCAAAAACGACCTGAACCTGAATCAGGTTGCAAGGGGTTTGCAAATGGGTTGGCTATCGTATAATGACGAAACGTACTTTGAAAAGGTGAAAGCATTACCTGCGGCTCACAACCTTGTGGTGGAGCAGGGGAGGGTTACTGTATCACGTTACTGGGATGTGATGACTTCAAACCGGTTCACGGGGTCGTTTGATGAAAAGTGTCGACGATTCGACGAGCTCTTCCGTGAAAGCATCCGCATTCACCTGCGTAGTGATGTGCCTGTGGCAAGCTGTTTAAGCGGCGGACTCGACAGCAGTGCCATAGTTTCAATGGTGCAGCAACTGCATCCCGGTTTACCCTATAAATCGTTCAGTATTTATTATGATGGTGACGGCGATGTGGATGAACGCCCTTTTATTCGGGAAGTAATAAAGAAGTATCCAACAGTTGAACCGGTTTATTTCAATCCTGCCGATAGTGATGTTGAAGCACATTTTACCCGTGCGCTCTACCATGCCGATGTTCCGGTTTCCGGTTCATCGTTTATGTCACAGTATTTTTTAATGAAACTTATCAGGGAAGGTGGTATAAAAGTGGTGCTCGATGGACAAGGTGCCGATGAATACCTTGGAGGATACATGCACTCTTTTTACCGGCTGGTTGCTGGAATGATTCATGCCGTACATCCCGTCAAGGCACTTAAAACAGAATTACAGGTAAATCGTCGTCTGGCAAATACTTTCAAAGCTTCGGTAGCGCATGCCGGCAAGTCGTTGATTGCGTCGGTGTGTACGGAGCAGACATTATACGAAATGGAGTACCGTAATTACAATCCGTTTCTTACAAGCGCACAAAAGCATCCGGTGCCATTCACGTTGCCCAAAAAAGAGGGAACAAAACTGACTTCCTTTTTATACAATCTGTTGTTCACAACAAGTTTGCCGTCGTTATTGCAATACGAAGACCGCAATTCCATGGCTTTTTCGGTCGAATCGCGCGTCCCGTTCCTCGATCACCGGCTGGTTGAATTCTGTTTCGCGCTCGCCGATGACGATAAAATTCATGATCTTGAAACAAAATACATCCTTAGGGAAGCACTGGAACCTGTGTTACCGCAGGCAATTTACCGGCGAAAAGACAAGAAAGGATTTGTAACACCGGGAGAAAATAAATGGCTTCGGGGCCCTCTGGCACATTTGCTTGAAAGCCGACCGCAAGACCTTCCGTTTATCCGGAAAGCTGAAACCGAACACATTTTTAAGGATTATAAGTCGGGAAATAATAAATACGCTACCCTGGTATGGCGTTTAGCTGTTCTGGGTGAGTGGATGAAATCTGTTTGAAGGACTTTGAAGGCAAGAAAAAAAAATATATTGCTAATTCCCTCATGGTATCCCGGTAAGGCTGATCCCGTAAAAGGTCTTTTTATAAAAAAACATGCTATTGAAATTGCCAGACTGAATCATGTTGAGGTGATTTATTTTGAATTTATAAAAGATAAGGGTATAGAAAATAATACAATTGTTCAAAATGAGTCCTCCGACATTGATCTTACTGAAACAATATTTCCTGTTGTTTTATCAACAAATCCGTTTAGGATGGTTTTATCCTTTATAAAAATGAACTGGATTGTATGGAGATATATTAGAAAATCCGAATTTCATTTTGACATTATTCACTTGCATGTTATTTATCCGACAGGTGTGTTTTTATTTCCGGTAATATGGTTAAATAGTTTACCAATGGTGATAACCGAACACTGGTCGGGTTATTTTCACCAGGATGGACGATATTTTTCATTATCATCTGTTTTTCGAAAGATGATAAAACGAATATTCTCGAAATCAAATGCTGTAACAGTTGTTTCGGAACCCTTGGGTAAAAGAATTGCTGATGAATTTGGAATTGGTGAGAAAATTCATTTGATATCAAATGTGATTAGTCTACCAAATGAATTATTAACACAAAATAGAAATGTAGGTCCTGTTACGGCCTTAACGGTATGTACTTTTGATGATCATGCTAAAAATATAACTGGTATGATAAAGGCAGTTAAAGAGATTGTTCAACTGAGACCTGACTTCAGACTAGTTATTGCCGGGGACGGACCTGATAAACAAAAAATATTGGAAGAAATTGCACGTAACCAAATTAGTTCAAAAAACATTATTCTTACTGGTTACATTAATGAAGATGAAATTGTTAAATGGCGAAATAAAGCTGATTTTTATTTATTGAATAGTTTTTTTGAGACGTTCTCAATTGGAACCGCAGAAGCTTTACTAAGTGGTCTCCCTGTTATATCTACAAGATGTCAGGGGCCCGAGACATATATTACTGAAAAAGAGGGGATCTTGATTGAGCCGGGTAATCAAGAAAAGTTAGTGGATGCACTTTTAAAAATGATTGATTCCTGCAGAAATTATAATCCTTCCGAGATTAGAAATGCAGTGCGAAACAGGTTACGACTTGATGATATCTCAGAGTCATTTGATAAATTGTATGATTCGATCATGAATTGATATGAAAAAATTAATTATTCAGATTGTTCGGCTTTATACAAGATATTTTCCTCTTCAAATCGGTAAGGTTCCGGTCTTGTTGTTTTTAGGAAAGACGGGTTTGTTCAAAGGTATGTGTTTACAAGCTGATACGCGCACCGGGTTTAAAATGAATCTATGGGTGGAAGATTGGGTGCAACAGTTGATTTATTTTTTTGGTGATTATAAATATGAGCGAAATGAAACTGCTAGCTGGCGTAAAGATGCAGTTTTATGTAAGCAAATAGTAGATATTGGCTCTAATGTAGGTTACTTTTCATTGTTAGCCGCATCAGTAACAACTAAAAACACTATAATAATTGCCTATGAACCTTCACCAGTTACATTTAAAAAACTTTCAGAAAATATAAATTTAAATAAATATGAAAATAGGGTAGTTGCTGTTCAGGCAGGTTTGTCTGATCAGGATGGGTCGTTGGATTTATTTATTTCATCAGAAGAGAATAGCGGAATGACCAGCTTGGTTAGACCTGGAAATTTTTCAGGGGAAATAGTTGTAGTTAAAGTACTAAATGCACAAAAGGCCCTTACTTTACAAGGAATAAGTAATCCTGATTTAATAAAAATAGATGTTGAAGGAAATGAAATGAACGTTATTAAAGGGTTAGCTAGTATTTTAGAATCGGCTAAACCAGTTATTTATATTGAAATTCTGGATGCAAACCTTAAAAAATTCAACAGTGGAGCAGATGAAGTTTATGAATTTCTCCGTAATATGGGATACAAATCATTTGAAGCAAGTTCGGAGGGGAAGTTAACTTTTTATGATGATAATAGGGATATCGGATTGGGTATTTTTAAATTCAACTGTTAATCTTACTTTTCATTTTCCGGTCAACACCATTTTAGAGATTCCAGTTCGGGTGTTATTATCAGTTACAAATCTAACAATATAAACGCCTTTTGAAATATCTTCAATTGTTGCCTTTGTAGTTTCACCGGTAAGACGAAAAGTTTGAATTAACTTACCGTCAATTGAGAGTATTTCTGCTGTCAGTAGTTGTGGAGAAGGAAAAGTTGTATGGATTAAAATAGCATTGGCTGATGGAATTTCGGAAATGTTGAATTCATATGAAGAGAATTGACTGAGGTCTGATATGCCTGTCAATAGTACCAGTTCCCATAGATCATCTTTCAAATTGGTAGAATATGATGTGTTCCCTGTTGCAACGAATCCTCTACTACCGATATTGAATGCGGTGGCTGCCCATCGTTGCTGATTGGTGCCAGGAATAGCCGGAATTGTAATCCAGGTATCAGTTGTGGGGTCATATCCATAAAAATCATTTAATACATTGCTGTTATTAAAACCTGTTCCTATGATTCCCAAATTATTTAAGACGAAACCAATGGGGTAATCACGGATTGGCCCCGGTATTGAAGATTTTTGTGTCCAAGTATCTGTAATAGGATCGTATTCCCAAAGATCATTAGATTGGAGTCCCAAGGAAATTGTACCTCCAAATAAATATGCCTTTTGATTTAATACAAAGGCACGGGCACCATAACGCATGTTACCTGGACAACTTGTCTTTTGCATCCATGAATCAGTAGAAGGGTCATATTCGTATAACAGAGATGAAAATGGGCCGGAGGCTGAACCGGTATTTCCAAAACATATGTATCCCTTTCCATCAATACTAAATGAGGCCGATCCGTATCTTCCGGGCAATGGAAGTGATGATTTGGCAGTCCAGGTGTCAGAAATTGGGTCATATTCCTGAAGATCGTTAAGTGATCCAGACGAAGAACCGCCCAATCCGCAATAACCTTTTCCGTTGATTGAAAATGAACAAGCTGAGAATCGTGAAGTATTCATCCCTGACACTTCCGTCCAGTCGTCGGAAATAGGGTCATATCTCCACCAATCAAGTCTCCTAACGTTAGCATTGGTGTATCCTGAGCCAACATAGGCTTGATTTCCGATAACAAATGAAGTTGCGGCATATCTGGATACGGTTTGAGTCATAGATGCTCTTTGTATCCAACCATATTGCTGACAATAAGAATCTGTGCCAATTAGCAATAAATTCAATAGTAACAATTTTAGAGTGGCTTTCATCGCTTTACTGTTTCATTACAATATTAAAAAATAAAGTGATTTAATCAAAACTTAGTTGAGCTCTTTCAGCCTTTTCTTTGCCAAATCCACAATAGGCTGATCATCCTTTGGAACCATTTTCATCCCGGTTACCTTCTTAAACATGGTTCTGGCTCTCTCCGAATCCCCTGTTTTGCCTCTCTCCATATATGTAATCCCCAGCTGGTAATAATGATTCACATTATCAGGCTCCAGGGAAATGGCCTTATTAAAGTAATAAATAGATTCCTGATAGGTGCCTCCTTCAAGTCCGCTTCCGAAAAAAGTGGCAATCATGGCTTTTTCAAATCCGTTAAACCCTGCCACTACCTGATGCCACATACCAAGAATGTGATAAGGGCCCGGCAGGGTAGGGTCTAATGCAATGGCCTTTTCGGCCTCTACCCGGATAATCTTCGCATTGTTAATTTTCATCGAATTACTGCCCTCTTCGCTTTGCCGTCCCAAAGCAAAAGCCAGACTGAAATGGGCTTCAGCACTTCCCGGACTTATCCTGATTGCTTTTTCAGCCAGATACCTGGCCCTGGCATATGTCTGCATCCGTTTTTCGGAAGTAGTCTGGTGAATGCCCTGACGCGCCATGAGGAATGCCGTGTTGTATAAATAAGTGGCGTTTGAAGAGTCGGAATGCAGCAGATCTTTAAAGATCACCAAGGCTTCACTGAACTGCCGATGCGCTTTTAATTCAACCGCTTTTTTATACTGCTCCTGGTTCGGTTGAGCCAATAGCGGTGAACGGGTTGCTGTAAGGACAACCGGTATAACTACCATTATAAAGAGGTTCAATCGCATGCGCCGCTGTTGGGGATAATCTTCAAATCTCGTGGTTTTTCTTTTCAGAATGCTAATTCCTTACAACTCCCGGAATTTGAACCACATCGGGGTGTATGTATTTAAATAATTGAAAATCAAATAATTGCGTTTAGGCCTTTGAAAGCTCTTTTTTTGAGCCTCCGGTTTGTCAAGTCAATTTCTGATCAAAAAAGGAACTTTTCAGACATACCTCCGTAAAGAAGGCCACTCCCGCATCAGAGCGGTGGGTAACAGACCTGAAAATGCCTAAATCCCCCGATCGTTTATGCCACAATATAAAAGGATAGGATACAATCCGGCAGCATTCCTCAGAAGGATTTCGCTGTTGGCTGTGATAGCGTTGTTGCCGGCCTGGGTCAACGCACAGGTGCATGCTGTTTTCAGTTCACAGCAGACTTCGGGCTGTACTCCCTTCACAGTACAGTTTACAAACACTTCCACAAATGCTTCATCGTATTTCTGGGATTTCGGCAATGGCAATTTCAGTACCGCTGTTAACCCTTCCAATGTATATCTGAATGCAGGTGCATATACTGTCAAACTGGTAGCTTATGGCGCTGGTAATTCCGCCGATTCGGTAATCAATACCGGATATATTCAGGTGGTTAATCCGCCAACACCTGATTTTTCAGCCACTCCCCGAACGGTGTGTCAGTCAGGCAACCAGGTAGCATTTACAAACCTCTCTTCGGGTTACGACAGTTGTCTGTGGGATTTTGGTGATGGCGTTACCAGTTCACTCAACAATCCTGTTCATCATTACAATGCCCCCGGCATCTATTCAGTTACGCTTATTGCATATAATACCACCATGGGTTGCTTCACAACGCTGGCGAAATCGAATTATATAACAGTTAACGGTACTGCCGCAGGTACTATTGGTGTAAATCAGACCGTAACCTGTGATTCGAACCTGGTATTTCATTTTACAGGTTCGCCGGCGGCAACATGGCTATGGAATTTTGGCGATGCAACAACTGCATCCGTCCAGAATCCGAATCACATATACGGTCACTCCGGTACCTTCAACGTTTCGCTTGTTACAGGAAATACACAGGGGTGTACCGATACTGTTTTGCTCAATACACCCATTGTAGTAAAAACCAACGACAAACCGAATCTTACAATAGTCTCCACACAAGGGCAGTGTGTGCCATCACAGGTAACATTCAGCTCCGGATTACAGGGAACGCCCGGATGTGTTTGGAATTTCGGAGACTCCACCAATGCGTTTACTCCTGGTCCGGTAAGTCACTATTATAATATTGGAACGTTTACACCAATTGTAACAGTAAGTTATCCCAATGGCTGTATAAATGCGGATACACTTGCTCCGCTATCTTTTTATGCCAACCCCATTCCCTATTTCCAGGTCAGCGCCCTGCAGGGCTGTGCGCCGCACCAGACAACCTTTACTCCGTTTGGTCTGGGTACATTTTCAACATTTAACTGGGATTTTGGCGATGGAACTACCTCTTCACAAGCCACACCAACACACACCTATACCGGAGCCGGCAATTATCAGGTTACGCTTACTACTACCAATGTAAACGGTTGTGTTAACACTACCACTTATCCGCAGCCGGTAGAAGTCTCATCTATCAATGCTCAGTTCTCGGCCGACGACATCACCGGATGTATGCCGCATAATGTGAATTTCACATATCCGGGTCATTCAGGAATGACCTATGCATGGGATTTTGGCGACGGATACACTTCAACACAAATGTCGCCTTCGCACACCTATAATGCAACCGGATCGTTTTCGGTTTCATTAACGGTAACAGAGGCTAGTGGCTGCTCGGCATCTTACACATTGCCGTTTAATATTCAGGTAACCAACGGGATCAATAATTTTAATCCTGCACCTGTTATTACTGCCTGTGCACCCTTTACAATCAATTTGTTTGATAATTCGCCGGCAACCTCCTCATGGTTTTGGGACTTTGGTGACGGTACTACTTCAACCGATCAGAATCCTACGCATACCTATATGACGCCGGGAACCTATGATGTATCGCTTACAACACAGGCAACAGGCAGTAACTGTTCACAATATGTGTCGCCTTATCGTACTTACATCATCAAAGGTGGTGTTCCCGACTTTACGGTTTCCCAGACTATTTGTCCTCCTTACACCGCCACTTTCACCGACCAGTCGGTAAATGCTGCCTCATGGCTTTGGGATTTTGGTGACGGCGATTCCTCAACCTTGCAACATCCGGTTCATGTTTATGCCTCAGCAGGTCATTATAATGTAACGCTTACTATTACAACAGTTGACGGATGTGTATATCAGAAGGTGCACAACTACGCGGTTACATTTCTGCCCTTGCAGGCAAATGCAACTGCTACTACCACCGATACCATTTTACCTATGAATGTGCAGTTTTTTGCCAATTCAACAGGCGCAACTATGTGGTTTTGGGATTTTGGCGACGGCGGAACCTCTTCAATGATGAATCCGCTGCATACCTATACAGGTGTTGGTCCGTATAATGTAACACTCACTATCTCCAATCCGGGTTGTACATTCACTTATGTGTACAATGGGGTTACAATAGGGTCCGGAGCCATTATTCCCGGAGGACCACCTGATTCAACTGCTGTTCCCGATCCCGTATTTAATTGCATTCCATACGAGATGAGTTTCAGTAACCCAATACAGAATACTGTTTCATGGCTGTGGGATTTTGGTGACGGAGACACTTCAACATTAGAAAACCCGGTGCATATCTTTACGGTTCCGGGCACATTCACTATTACACTCATTGCCTGGGATGCATTGGGTAATACCGATACAATTATTCAGCCCGATGCTATCAATCTGGTAGGAGCTACTTCCGATTTCGACTTTAACTTTCTGAATACATGTCAGGGATCAACCATAATTCCTGTTAACAACAGTCAAAATGCTGTCTCCTATTTATGGGATTTTGGTGACGGAACCACATCGACTCAGTTTGCTCCCACACATGTTTATTCTACTTCTGGAGTAAATTATATCATAGCATTAACGGTTGTCGATTCAGGCGGCTGCACCGATTTTATGTCACGGAGTTATTATGCTGCAGTCGCAGGTTCCATTTCAGCTAATGTCAGAAAGGCTTGTGCAAACGATACAGTAACTTTTAATGCGGGTAATCTGAACTTCGCAACCTATCTGTGGGATTTTGGAGATGGAAATATTTCAACACAAACAAACCCATGGCACATTTATGCCGACAGCGGAAACTTTCAGGTTGCATTAACGGTTACGGATACTGCCGGATGTACTACTACTTTTCAAATGCCCTATCTGATCAGAGTGAACAAGCCGGTAGCCGATTTTACAGCGAATGTAGTTATTAACGGATGTTCTCCTGTTACCGTTCAGCTTACCAATCAAAGTTCCGGTGCTGATTCCTGGTACTGGAATTTTGGAAATGGCATTACAACATCGCAGCAGCATCCGAATCCCTCCTATGCACTAACGGCTCCCGGGACCTATTCAATAACATTAATTGCATATGCCGGTGGTTGTTCCGATACCATAACACACCCCGCCGTAGTGACGGTTCCGGCATTAAATGCAAACTTTGGATATGTGCAGTCTTCGGATTGCTTCCCCATTACGGTAACCTACACCGACAGCAGTACCGACGCGGTAAGCTGGTACTGGGAGTTTGGAGATGGAACCACCTCAACATTGCAAAATCCGGTTCATATTTTCACTTCCAAACCTGCCGGTCCTGTCAGGTTAAATGTATTTGATGCGTTGGGTTGTATGAAAACAAAACAAATGCAGAATATTCAATCAATGGTTCCTGCCTTTTCGTTTTCGGATTCTACTGGTTGTAAACCGTTCATGCTGGCTGTTTCCGATTCTTCCACCGGAGTAGCTTCATGGAACTGGAATTTTGGAGATGGTTCTTTTTCTTCCGCTTCTCATCCCCAACACGTCTATACGGCTACGGGTAATTTTGTTGTTTCGCTTGCAGCCACTTCTGTAACAGGATGCACCCAAACAATTAATCCTGCAGCTCATATTACTGTTACAGGCCCTCATACCAATTTTACTTCCACCACCATTGTTTCATGTGCGCCTACTGTTGTGAATTTTTCAGATCAGTCGACAGGTGCAGGAAATTGGAACTGGGATTTTGGCGACGGGGCGCTTTCGGTACTTCAGCATCCGGTGCATATCTATAATCAGCCGGGTAATTATGATGTTTCACTCATTATAAGTGATTCAATTGGTTGCTCAGATACATTGAATATTCCAGAAATGGTTCATATTACCGGAAGTGTAGCTCAATTTGCAGTGAACGCTGTTTCCGGATGCAGCCCCTGGCAGGTATCCTTTCAGGACTCTTCGATAAGTGCCTTTAACTGGCTCTGGAATTTTGGTGACGGAACTTCCTCTTCATCTCAAAATCCGGTTCATGTTTATACAACTCCCGGTTCCTATGTAATAACGTTGATTACACACGATACCACAGGATGCCAGTCAGTTTACTCGGCTCCGGCACCCGTACAGGTGTTGCAACCGCCTGTTGCCGCTTTTACCACACCTGATACAGTAGGATGCGCACCGTTTACCGTAACATTTACCAATCAATCGCAATTTGGTATAAATTATATCTGGGATTTTGGCGACAACACTACCGCTTCTCAAAATGTTCCGGTCCATACTTATAATCAACCCGGAATATATACGGTCTCATTAATTGCAACAAACTCCAATGGTTGTTCCGATACTGTTACCTATCAGCAGATGATTAAAGTTGGCAGTATGCCGCAACCGGGTTTCACTTCTGCCGTTACGCAGGGATGTCCTCCGCTTTACGTGCAGTTTAACAACAACTCTTCAGGAACAGTGGCCGGAACTCAATACAATTGGAATTTTGGAAACGGATCTTCTTCTTCCGCTGGCTTGCCATTTGTGACTTACAGTCAGCCGGGTGTTTATGATGTAACACTTACTGCCACTAACCCATACGGCTGTGCCGCTTCGGTAACTGCAAGTTCCTATATTCAGGTTACCAACAATGCACCGCTTGCTCCGGTACAGCTTCGCAGTGTAAGCGTGCTCGATACCGGTAAGGTTGAAATAACATGGGCGCCGCTGGCATCACCTCTGCTTTCAGCTTATGAATTGTTCCGGTATAATAACTATACGGCAGTGTACGATCTGATTTATACCGATATCAATCCGGGTAATTCAACACTGAACGTAAACGATACGTTTGTTGATAGCGGATTGAATACAACTGAAAAATCTTATACTTACGTTGCCAGAGCAATTAATACCTGCGGCATTGCTACGCCAATGTCTGCCTTGTCGTCGCACAGCACGGTAAACGTTGATGCAACACAACATCAGGGAATTGTAAACGTATCGTGGAATGGCTATGGCGGATGCAATGTTGATTCGTATGATATCAGCCGGCAGGATGCCCTTTCAGGGTCTTATGTCTTGCTGGGTACAGTCGATGGCAACACGTTAACATATACCGATTCGACCATATATTGCGATTTACTGGTTGCTTACAGGATTACCGCAAACGGATTATGCGGACTGCCGTTCAATGCATATAGCGATACGGTAGTTGTTAATGCGCCTGGCATGTTAACAAGTCAGCCGATTGAAATTGTGAGGTCAACGGTAGTGGACGATAATTACATACTTACCGAGTGGGGACCTCCTGTGCTGTTGCCTCAAACCGTTACAGGTTACGAAATTTACCGTTCAGATGATGGCGGTACCAGCTATACATTACTTGATGTTGTTCCGGCCGTCCAAACCAGTTATGCTGATTATGAAGTTGATGTCCACAGTCAGAATTATTTTTACCGTGTTAAAGTTGTGAACATTTGTGAACTGGATGCCGGACTGAGTAATATCAGCACTTCCATTTGGCTGCAAACCGATATCGACGATCAGAATGTCTCAAAATTGCGCTGGACACGTTATGAGGACTGGGATAGCGGGGTGGATTATTATGTGATAGAACGAATGGACCTTTTTGGCAACTGGAAACAAATTGGAACGGTTCCGGGTAACACGACAGATTACAGCGACCGTTGAATGCTTTGACCGGTCTCCTGATCTTCCTCTTTAGAGGAAGCCTCACTGCTTCTTAATGCATTTTCAATTGAGGCATTCAGCTCAAAGCCAATTATCAGCTGCAGCGTATTAAAGTTAATCCATATCAGGATTACTATCAGTGTGCCGATAGAACCGTAAATTTTATTATGCTGACTGATGTGATTCACAAAAAAGTTGAATCCGAAAGAGGTCAAGGCCAGCAGGGCTGTTGCCGTTACTGAACCAACCGAAATAAACGGTCTGCGGTTCTTTTTTGATGGTCCGTAATAATACAAACACGAAATTGTGGAAAGGGCAGCGGCAAGAAGAATTACCCACGTTATAGTATTCAGAAAGAACAGCTGGGTAGAAGTGTTCAGCAGGTTTTTCGAATGCAGGTAGTCGGATGCTACGCCGGTAAACAAAATTATGGCAATGGAAAATATGAGAATGAAGGCAACCAGAATGGTAAGACTGAAGGACGCTATCCATTGTTTGAATCCGCTTCGTACAGCAACGCCATGGTAGCTTTTGTTGAAGCCGTCGAGCATGGATCTAACACCATTTGTAGCTACAAGCAATGCAAAAAGGAATCCGAAAGAGAGCAATCCGCCATGGGGCTGATTGATTATATCTTCGATGGTAGTCCGTGCAGTGTCGAACGTATGTGGTGGCATGATCTCCTGAATATTGGTAAGGATCTGATCCTGGAATCCTTTGATAGGGACATAGGGGATAAGGGTAAAGAAAAAGATGATTGCCGGAAAAATAGCCAGAAAAAAGTCGAATGAAATGGCACTTGCCCTCATTTGAATGTCTCCCTTACGGATGCCGGTAAAAAAGAACCGGGCAACATGTGCCAGACTTAATTTTTCTTCGCCGGGATAATGAATGTTTTCCGCAATTTTAATGAGCGGCTTTAAAGTAACAGTATATAAAAATTTTATGGATTGCTCAAAGCGGAGCAGTATTTTCCGGTAGGCATTCATTAACGAGCAGCTTTCAGACTAAGATCCAAACTCTTTACCGAATGGGTGAGTGCACCAACAGATACAAAATCAACTCCTGTTTCGGCATATGCTCTTACAGTTTCAAGTGTAATGCCCCCCGATGCTTCGGTTTCATAGGCTCTGTTTATTAACTGCACTGCGGCACGCAGATCAGGGAGTGCAAAATTATCGAGCATGATGCGGTCCACATTGCCGGTTTCAAGCACCATCCTCACTTCATCCAGGTTCCGTGTTTCTATTTCAAAAGGAATGTTCAGGTTGTTGGCGGCACGGTAGCTGTTTACTCTGTTAATTGCTTCCTTAATTCCTCCTGCGTAATCAACATGATTGTCCTTTACCAGTATCATGTCATAGAGTCCCATGCGGTGATTCATACCACCGCCTATGCGGACCGCCCACTTTTCGATATCCCGCAGCAGGGGAGTGGTTTTGCGGGTGTCGAGCACTTTAGTGGATAAACCGTTCAGCCGGTCGACATATTTACGGGTGGTGGTAGCAATGCCGCTCATACGCTGCATACAATTGAGCAGAAGCCGTTCGCCTGCTAAGAGACTGCGATCGCGACCTGATACGGAAAATACAATATCGCCCGGTTTAACAGGTGAACCATCGCTGATTTTAACAGTAAATTGCACACCCGGATCCAACTCTTCAAAAATGGCTTTGGCCAAATCGACACCGGCAATAATGCCTGTGTCTTTAACGAGCAGATGAGCTTCCCCGGTGGCGGTTGCGGGAATGCATGCAAGTGAAGTGTAGTCGCCATTTCCAATATCTTCAGCAAGCGAGCTACGAATAAAAGCGGTCAGATTCATGTATTGGTGAGAGCCGTTAACATTGCAAAGATGCCACAAAATAATTCATTGAAGCTGACTCAGTGGTTACTGTTTCTCAAACCTCAGCTCCTGTATTTGTTCCCCTGCAGTTGTTTGTTTTACGAAAAAGTAGGTCCTGTATTCAACTCCCTGAGCAGTCAGCAACGTTCCAATTGCATATTTGGCGCCCTCTTTTGATACCCCTTTGTGGATTAGCGTAAAACTTCGCGGAGCATTTTTACTGAAGAAGTCACGTAAAATTTGTTCCGCCTGCGCTTTGCTGTATACTTCTTCCTGATCCAGTATAGTGAGGTCTACAGTGCTGTTAAAATACCTTGCAACCGACTTGGCATCACCTGAACGGATGGCATTGCTGATGTCGGTATATATATCGGCTAAAGCAACGGCGGCTGTCGCTAAAAAGACAACCATCAAAATGTACTTCTTCATATTCTTTTTCACAACAAATTCATTCTCAAAAACCAAGCCAAAACAGGGGGAGCCTGTTTGCTGCTATTACCCGTTTCAAATATAGACATTCACTTCTCTTGTCTGACACTGGTCAAAAGAGGGTTATTGAGGTATTGCATGTGATATAAAGTATTATATATCAAAATGATAGGTGGTATTTTCAACATTTGTATATTAGCGGCAAACTCTCAGCTGTTTTTTATGAAGATTAAATTGATTGTTATCGGAAAAACTTCGGAACCTTATCTGAGAGAAGGCATTGAAGTGTACCTCAGGCGGTTGATCCGGTATTGTGATTTTGAATTGGAAGTGCTGCCCGATGTCCGGAACAAAGCGGTCCTTCCTGTTGAGAAGCTAAAAACAGCAGAAGCGCAATTGGTACTTAAGAAACTCGAGGGAACCGACTATGTTGTTTTGCTTGATGATAAAGGTAAGCAATTTAAAAGCGAAGGGCTGGCTGAATTCGTTACCAAACGACTGGCATCGGGTCGCGGCAGATTGGTGTTTGTGGTGGGAGGCGCCTTTGGATTTGATAATGGGTTGTATGAAAGAGCCGATATTAAATTATCGCTTTCAATGATGACCTTTTCGCATCAGATGGTACGGCTGATTTTTCTGGAACAACTTTATCGAGCATTTACCATTATCAAAAATGAGCCGTATCATCACTCCTGATCAGGATACCATACTCCTGTAAACGGCAAGGTACTTTGCAATTCCCGATTCAAGCGAATAAAAATCAAGTGCACCGGAACGGATAGTGTTTTTGTCGAGGACTATCAGCCTGTCAATAGCACTAACCGCCTCGTCCATTGAATCTTTTTTTGACAAATCGATTGAAATTCCGCTCCGGTATTTGTTAACAACAAAATCTGTATCACCGACACCGGAGTTACATATCAGCGGAATGCCCATTCCCATTATTTCACCCTGTTTGGTAGGTGATGAAGCGGTTTTTGAAAAGGTAGGCATGATAAAAAAGAGGGCGACATCCGATAAACTTAACAGCAACGGTACCTGTTGACGGATGGCACTTTTGATGCGTATTCGGCTTTTGGCAATACCTGCATTGCGTGCAGCCGTTTCAATAACTTTTTCTGGTTCTTTGGTAATGAAAAGAAACAACGCATGCGGGTATTTTTCCAATGTAAGTTTGAAAAAACGAATCATATCATTCAGCAGGTACCAGGTGCCAATAGCTCCCAGGTAACTGATAACCGGAAAAGCATTGTTTAATTCCAGTTCCTCCTTCATCGACGCAATTTCCTGCTTATCGACCTGGCTTGCTGAAAATAAATTCAAGTCGGCACAACAGGGAATTACTGCAACCGGCAACTGATTTTCGGTCCTGTATTTCCAGTTGTCAATAACCTTTTTTCCCGCGTTGGTTAGACTTATCACCGCGTCGGCTGAGGAGATCATTTCTTTTTCTTTCCTCTTAAAATACTTATAGATAGACTTGTAAAGCGGATTTGAAGTGTTCCAGATTCCTCCCTCAACGCGTTCGTCGGCCCAGAATCCCCGCATATCGAAAAGAAACAGCGTATGGTGTTTCTTCTTGAGATGCAGTCCCGCCAGTCCGGCGATGTAACTGCGGCAATGAACCAGTTTAATCTGATGTGATGCAATGAGCTTCTCAGCCAGCCGGATCATCCTGTAAACATCATATACAGTTGATATTACCTGAGGTTTTTTGGTATAAAACAAAGGATGCCAGTTGATACCTGATTTGTTCATCCGCAGCTTCAGAGCCGTGTGCTCTTTAAAATACACATCCTTTTTTTCGAAACTGATCAGGTGAAACGAATATCCTTCACCCGATAATCCCTCAATGTAAGGCAATACCTGTGACTGTCCCAGAGGATCGGTAATGCCATCATAAGAGAGGTAAAGAATAGTGCTGTTGCCTGCCATATTGTTTGCAAAATAAGAGTATTCTGCTCAGGTAGTTCACCAAACATAAATATTTTGAAATCGTACCTTTGCAGTCCCTCATGAAATACTTCTTTTTGTTTTTTACCGGATTGCTGATGGTTATTAAGCCATCACCCGGCTGTTGTTCCAACTTCCCCGTTGATGGTGTCTATTTTTCGTTTGAGGAGTTCAGGGCCGGTTCACCGGGACTCGTAAAAAACCAGCTGTACCGTGAATTGGATAAAAACAATTTCTCTATTCGCCAGTGGACCGGCGGAACAACGTTGTATTTTATTACAGGCACAGGACTAAAACTGGAAGTGGGTCGCGATTCTATTTGGGGATATGCCGAAAATGGTACCGCTTATGTACAGCTGGGCGGCCGCTTCCATAAAATTGCAACATTGGGGACGATCAGTTATTTTTTGGAAACCTACCCGGTAATCGGAAATAACCCGGCTCCTGTGGTAACCGAAACCAAAGCATCTTCGGCATACAGGTTGCTCGATATGGAAACAGGAGATTTTCTCTATTACTCACTCTCCGATTTTATGCCGTTGCTCGAACGCGACGAAGAACTCTACAAGGAGTTCGAATCAATTGATTCACCAAAAGTCAGGAAAAAGAAAATGTATTCGTTTCTTGAACGCTACAACAAAGCGCATCCGCTTGTTCCGGGAAGCTGAACCTTCGGTTTTAACACCAGCCTTTCTTTAGAATTCAAAAATGAACCGCCCGGTTTTTACAAACACGGGCGGTTCTTGATGATCCTTTGTGATAAGTTTAATTGCACCGGCTTTTAAGACATAGTGCAGGGGAGCACGGCAGGTTTTAATTTGCCTTGGTAAGTTCCATGTTAACGGTAAACGTAACGTCTTGTCCTACCACCATTCCGCCTGCCTCAGTAAGTGAATTCCACTTAAGGTTATAATCAAACCGGTTAACCACTCCCGTTACCTTAAATCCTGCTTTAATGTTTCCCCAGGGATCCTTTACCGTTCCAAGATACACCACCTTCAGTTTTATGGGTTTGGTAATATCCCTGATGGTTAAATTGCCTGTATACTCATATAGGTTGTCACCCGTTTTTTTAACCGATGTACCCTCAAATACCATTGCCGGATAGCGCTCCGAATTAAAAAAGTCCTCGCTCTTGAGATGGGTGTCACGGTTTTCATCTTCTGTGTTGATCGAGTTTACGTCAATTTTAAATACCACTTTGGCATCCGAAAAATCAGGCTTCGAAGAGGTGATTTCCGCATCAAAGGCTTTGAAATCTCCCGTTACCTCAGATATCATCAGATGCGTTACACTGAACTGAACTTTGGAATGGCTTTTATCAATATTCCACTTTGTTTGTGCTTCGGTAGCTACAGGTGCTGTTGCAGCGGCAGCCAGCAATAAGATCATGTTTTTTTTCATTTTGTTTGAGTTTGATGATGCAAATATATGTCATTACATATATGTATATACATATAAATGACAAAAAAGTTCACTCAGGGCCTCTTTTTGGACCTAACCAGCTGATCTGCAGCAATTAAATTTTAGTGCTTTTTTACTACCGGGGAATTAATATATTTGAAAAGATGCCGGCACGCAGAAATTATAAATACATCCTGAGCCTGATTCCGGGTTTACTGGTGGTTACCGGCAACCTGCTGGGTGGGGCGTGGGTGGCTGCTAACACTATTTTTTCGCTGGGGGTACTGGGATTGGTGGAGTGGGTTGCCCCGGAAGACAAAAACAACGATTCCAAAAGGAACGATTGGTTTCCGGATCTCCTGCTGTATTGCCATGTAGGGCTTCAGCTCATTGCTCTTGGTTCGCTCATCTATTTCGCTTCACTGTCCGGAAGCAAACCGTGGCTCATATTGCTGGCATCACTGAGCACGGGAATAAACACCGGTGGGTCGGGAATCGTAGTTGCCCATGAACTCATCCACCGGAAGGAGGGTCGCTTCAGGTTTTTAGGCAAACTGCTCTTGTTTACGGCAGGTAACTTTTACTTCTGTATCGATCATTTAAAAGGGCACCATCGCTGGGTCGGAACTATAAATGATCCTGCCACTTCCCGGCAAGGGGAATCGTTGTATCGTTTTGCAATCCGTTCCGCGACAGGGCAGGCAAAAAGCTCCTGGAAACTTGAAACGGAACGTCTCATAAAAAAAGGAAGCCGCTATCCGTCCGGGTTTGGAAATTATGTAACAGCGGCAATCAGTCTCGAATTGGTTGCTCTTTTAGCAGTGCAATTGCTTTACGGATGGATTGTGCTGCTGGCTTTAATTATACAGGGAGTAGTAGCCTGTTTTCTGCTCGAATACACCAATTATATCGAACATTACGGTCTCAAAAGAACAGGTGACGAAAGGGTTTCGGCAGTTCACTCATGGCAAACCGATAAGGTGATCAGTCGTTTTTTTCTGATCGACCTGAGTCGTCACGCCGACCATCACTACCAGGCTTCAAAGCCCTATCATACACTCATGACGCACAAAGAGAGTCCCGTTTTACCCGGAGGGTATGTGTCAATGATTTTTCTGGCGCTGGTACCGCCCTTGTTTTTTAAAATAGTGAACCCTGTTCTCGATAAACACCTGGCGGCAGGTTAGTGCTATTTTAATTTTTCGGCTAAAAAGGTTGCTGTAATAGAACCTGAGTCGGACGCGGCAAGTTGTTCAGGAGTGCCTTCAAACAAAATATGTCCGCCGTTTTCACCGCCTTCCGGCCCCAGATCAATTACCCAGTCAGCACACTTGATTACTTCCAGATTGTGTTCAATAATAACAATGGTATTACCCTGGCGAATCAGTGCGTTAAATGCATCCATCAGCTTCTTTATGTCGTGAAAATGCAAACCCGTTGTTGGTTCATCAAACACAAACAGTGTTGATGATGCGGCGTTTCCTTTACCAATAAACGAAGCCAGCTTTATGCGCTGGGCTTCTCCGCCCGAAAGGGTACTCGACGATTGTCCCAGCCGAACGTATCCTAATCCTACGTCGGCAAGTGGCTGAAGTTTGGCTGCAATTTTAGCAACGGTACCCGAAAATTTTGATTTGACTTCGGGATTGAAAAATTCCAGCGCTTCCTCAACAGTCATGTTTAAAATGTCGTCGATATTCTTGTCCTTATATTCTACCAGCAATACTTCTTCCTTGAAACGCTTACCATGACAGTTTTCACATTTCAGATGAATGTCGGCCATAAACTGCATTTCGATGGTCACGTATCCTTCTCCCTGACATACATCGCAACGCCCTCCATCCACATTAAAGGAAAAATGGGAGGGTTTAAATCCCCTGTTCTTCGAAACAGGCTGTTCGGCATAGAGTGCCCTTATTTCGTCGTAGGCTTTTACATAGGTAACAGGGTTCGACCGCGACGATTTGCCAATCGGATTCTGATCGACCAGTTCGGCATCTGTAATTTGTGCGTAGTCGCCCGATAAACGATCGAAATTTCCTGTCTGTTCCCCGTATCCGCCGATCATCTTTTTTATGGCCGGATACAGAATCTTTTTTACGAGAGAGGTTTTGCCGGATCCGCTTACACCTGTTACTGCAGTGAGTACACCCAGCGGAAACCGGACATTTATGCCTTTCAGATTATTTTCTCTGGCCCCTGTTATTTCTATGTAGGGTTTCCATTTGCGGCGGCGGGATGGAACAGGGATATGCTCTTCGCCGGAAAGGTATTTGGCAGTAAGACTTTCGGTAGCCGTACTCAGTTCGTCAAATGTACCCTGGAACACAAGTTTTCCGCCGTGTGTTCCCGCCAAGGGACCAATATCGATCAGTTGATCGGCGGCCCGCATAATTTCCTCATCGTGTTCTACCACAATTAATGTATTACCTGCCCGCTGAAGTTCTTTAAGAACGCCTATGAGCCGTTGCGTATCACGGGGGTGTAAACCTATACTCGGCTCGTCGAGAATATACATGGAGCCCACAAGACTGCTCCCAAGTGAAGTGGCCAGGTTGATGCGTTGCGATTCGCCTCCCGACAGGGTATTCGACAACCTGTTCAAAGTAAGATACCCCAGTCCGACATCAGTAAGGTAGCGTAACCTGTTGCTGATTTCGGTGAGTATACGGCTTGCAATTTTAGTTTCGGATGGGTTGAGTTTAAGGTTTTCGAAAAAGGTTCTGCAATCCGAAACAGGCATCAGGATAAGTTCCGAAATAGAATGACCGCCTACTTTTACATAAGAGGCATCTTTCCTCAGCCGGGTACCCATGCATTCGGGGCAGGTGGTTTTTCCCCTGTAGCGGCTGAGCATGACCCTATATTGAATTTTATAGCTCTGCTCTTCGAGATGTTCAAAAAAAGCGTTCAGTCCTTTAAAATACTTGTTTCCATTCCAGAGCAGTTCACGGTCGTAGCTGTTTAGTTCGAAATAGGGACGGTGAATCGGAAAGTTGTATTTATGTGCGCTTTTGATGAGTGCTTCGTTCCACTCTTTCATTTTTTCACCCCGCCAGCAGGCTATGGCACCGTCGTACACCGAAAGGCTTTTATCGGGAACAACCAGATCCTCGTCGATTCCGATTACCGTTCCAAAACCTTCGCACTTGCGGCAGGCACCAAAAGGATTGTTAAAACTGAACAACAGGGTTCCCGGTTCTTCAAACAACATTCCATCCGCTTCAAAGCGATTGGTAAATACTTCTGTTTCATAAGTGCCTGATTCGCTTTCAACAGCAACCATGCATTCCCCGTGTCCTTCAAAAAAGGCCGTTTGCACTGAATCTGCCAGTCTTGCGCTGAATTCATCGTTCATGGATTCAACTGCAAAGCGGTCGACCAGAATCTTAATATTGCTCAAAGCAGCCACATCGGGTTTTTTGTCGCTCTTAAGCAGGTCTTCAATGCGTACAGGTCCGCTGCCGTTTACCACACGGTTGAATCCCTTTTGAAGCAGTATATTCAATTCATCGGATGGTTTCCGATTAGGGGTTACCAGCAACGGAGCCAAAATCATCGCTCTTTTTTCCGGTTTTATCTTGCTGATAAAATCTGTTACATCCGAAACGGAATGTTTTTTAACGGCATTGCCGCTCACGGGTGAAATAGTGATGCCGATGCGGGCAAACAACAGTTTCAGGTAGTCGTAAATTTCGGTTGAGGTGCCTACGGTTGACCGGGGGTTGCGGACATTAACCTTTTGTTCAATGGCAATGGCCGGAGCAATTCCTCTGATGTATTCCACCTCAGGTTTGTCCATTCGGCCGATAAATTGCCGTGCATAGGCTGAGAGACTTTCCACGTAGCGCCGCTGACCTTCGGCATAAAGGGTATCAAATGCCAGTGAGGATTTACCTGACCCTGAAAGTCCTGTAATTACAATAAACTTGTTTCGCGGTAGTGCTACATCCAGCTTTTTGAGATTGTGTACGGCAGCCCCTTTAATAATAATAAATTTTTTGGGGTCCAGCTGGTCGAAAGAAGACATACGCAATGAAAAATGAGGGCACAAAGTTAGGCATTCTAAGGGCTGAACCGGGAAAAGTGGAGTAACAAAAAAATGCCTCCCTGAGGAGGCATTGAAACTTATAGCTTTACCACTTGGGCATGGTTTTTTTATAAAGGATTTCTATCCTGTAATATTGAATATCCTCTGCCTGGTTGGGTATCATACTGCCATTTGAAGGGGGAGCCTTTGTTGCGAGAAAGCCTGCTCTGATTACAAACTGAGGATAGGTGAGGTTGGTGCTGATGATAGGTTCATCATTAAAATAAACACTCACTCCTTCGCCCGATAATTCATTGCCATTTGCATCCAGCGCTTTTGTCGGGTTTTTTACGGTGCTGTTGTACGCAAATTTTTTCTGCATCATGGCTTTCAGCGAATCAATCACCATAAGGTAGGCCTCATGTTCGGTGACAGGGTAGGTAACCTGGAAGTTATAAGCTACAAGGCCCGAGTCGTTTGCGACACAGTTAAGTACAATGTGTCCCGATTTAAAGCAGGGGTGGTTAGCCTTGTTTTTGTATGAATAGAATGCCAGCGTCATGTTCCGGGCAGTAAACAGATAATCAAGACCGTGTTCAAATGCCGATTTACGAATGGTATCGGTCGACGTTTCAAACAGTCCCGACGACTGGTAGTATTCGTTAATGGAATACTTTGAAGCTCCCCATGGGAGCGGAAAGAGTGTTTCGAAACTGCACTGGGCAATGCTACCCGACAACGAAAAGGTGAGGAGGAGGGCAGCGAGGAATATCTTTTTCATCAGGAAAGGTGTTAGGTTGTCATTCAAAGATAAGAGTTGACTGTGAAAGTGTGAAAAGATTTGAAGCAAAAAAAAACCGGAACCTTTTAGGGTTCCGGTCACTATGATAAAAACAGGTATAATTACATACGCTTTTCTTCGATTCTGGCTTTTTTACCTGATATTCCACGCAAGTAGAAGATGCGGGCACGACGTACCACACCACGTTTATTCAGATCAATTTTGGTAATCTTCGGGCTGTTCAGCGGGAAAATACGCTCCACCCCAACACCGTTGGAAATTTTGCGCACAGTGAAGGTCTGGGTAGATCCTTGTCCTTTGCGCTGCAGCACAACGCCCTGAAACTGCTGTTCCCGTTCTTTGTTACCCTCGCGGATTTTGTAGAAAACAGTTACGGTGTCACCTGCTTTGAAAACAGGAACTTCGTTTTTTGGAACGAATGTTTCGGTGGCGAATTTTACTAAGTCCATGATATTCAGTAATTTACTCCATTCCGGCCTTCCCGGAAACGGAACTGCAATATTAGTAAATATTTCAACCCGAATACCCTCTGTGAAATATTTTTAATGATCACCGGAAAGCATTCCCGGCCTCCTCTCTCTGGTGCGTGAAACTGACATCTGATGCCGCCATTCCGCAATCCGTTTTTCATCGCCCGAAAGGAGGATTTCCGGTACCTTCCAGTCGTTGTAAATGGCCGGTCGTGTGTAAACAGGAGGAGCTATCAGGTGATCCTGAAACGAATCGGACAAGGCAGAAGTCTCATCAGAAATAGAACCCGGAAGCAACCTGACCAGACTATCGGTTAATACCGCGGCAGCCAGTTCTCCGCCCGATAAAACATAGTTGCCGATTGAAATTTCAAGTGTTACCAGATGCTCCCTGATGCGCTCATCAATGCCCTTGTAATGACCACACAACAATACCAGGTTTTTGTTTAGTGATAATTTATTAGAAAGTTGCTGATCAAGTAATTGTCCGTCCGGACTTAAATAAATAATTTCATCATATTCGCGCCTGCTTTTTAAGTCCTCCAGGCATTTATGAACCGGTTCTATCATCATTACCATTCCGGCACCTCCGCCATACATGTAATCATCAACCGAGCGGTGTTTGTTAAAAGCATAATCCCTTAAGTTAATCACGCTTATCTCGACCAGCTGCTTGTCAATGGCACGGTTAACAATGGAGTGGGCAAAAGGGCCCTCAAGCAACTCGGGAAGTACTGTTATAATATCAATGTGGAGCACAGTGGGGAAATTACAACTATTTGGCTGAGGTTCTGTTATTCAATCAAAAAAATGACATAATACTTTACTATTCAATTAAATAAATTTAATGTATTAAACAGTTACTTTAATAATTTTTTCATCAAAAAATGCTGAATGGAATCATACAAAAGAAATGTTTTTTCAACAACAGTATAGCCTGACGACCTATAAAAAGGGACTGCATTTTCACGTGCCTGCAGGATGATTTCCGTATGCCCGGTTTGAAGTGCCTCCGATTCGAGCCGGGCGATAAGGGCCTTTCCTACTCCTTTTCCCTGCCATGCGGGATCAACAGCCATATAGCGTATCTGCGCTGTTCCCGCACCCGCTGTCTGAAGCCGAGCGGTGCCTGTTATCTCTCCCTTTTCCGAAAGAGCGGCTGTTAAAAATACTTTCCCATCCAGTTCATCCATTTCACTTCCTTTGGGTTTGCCCCAGGGTGCCCGCAATACGCTCCAGCGTAACGCATAGCACCTTTCGGCTGTAACGGTATCAGTTACCTCAATCACCTTTACTGTCCTGTTACTTTTTTCCCAAAACACTTCCGCTGCCATACATCGGATACTTCCTCCGCCGACTTCTTCAATCACCGAGACATCGCATGCCAACAGATCAGCTGCCTGTTCCAGTTTCCGTAATCGTGCCGGGTGCATCGATTGTATAGCATGTTCCGATATCAGAAATACAGGTGAACCTGATGCATCTTTTACCTCCAGTATATTAGCACAAAAAGCACCCATTTCTTCAGGGGTAATGGTAATCAGTGTCCGTCCCGATTGTTCAAGTTGTGCCAGTATTTGCGGCCGCGCTTCAGGAGCAATTGCCCCGGGACAAATTACTGCTACTGACGTGCCTATTGAAAGGAGGACATTGGTGTGGTAAACGGGTATTCCGTTAAACAGATTGCTGTTAAATACCACCGGCAAATAACCTGTACGCTGACAAAAATCGTTCAGCACTGTTTCACTCGAACGTCTGCTGCGCGACATGTAAACGTGCTTGTTGATGTGGTCGAAGACCATACTGCCGGTGCCCTCCAGAAACTTCCCTTCCTTTTCATAAGGGCTCAGATCTGTAAGCAGTTTCATGTTGTAGCCGGTTGCTTCCGTTACCAGGTCCAGTACCTCCCGGCGGCGTTCTGTTCGCCTTTTAAGTGAAGCCATCGGGAATAAGAAAATGGTACCGTCAGGGTGAAATGTCACCCAATTATTTGGAAAAACACTGTCAGGTGAAGGGTTGTTTTTGGAATCCTCAACAACGACCACTCTGATACCGCGGCCTTGAATCCGATCCACCACAGTATTAAACTGTTTTAATGCTGCTTCAGATACATCACCTGCAGGTTGGTGCTGAAAGCCGTTTGACGGAGCCGTTTCGCGATTGTAACCAAAAGCGGCAGGCCGAACCATGAGCAGATGTCCTGCAGACTGGCTCATGCAGTTTTATAAAGAGGCTCGAGCCGCTGGTAGTCACCTTTGGCAATATGTCTTGCAATTTGGCGCACTATTGCCGGTTTGTCGGACCGTTTTTGCACCAGTTCCTGAATTTGGGCAGTTTCGCCTATCAATGTTTCGGACTCCAGCAGTCTCATGCCTTTAAACATCGAATCTTCAAGCATAAATACCCATTCGGTACCCTGGCTGGGACCCCTGTCGAAAATGACGAAGCTCTTTTTTTGACTATGCAGTTCTGACAAAGCCGCTTCGGCTCTGGAATTATATTCGGCCACCGGTTCGGCCAGTTCCTGATCCATTGCACTTAACCCGCATCTGGCGGGGTCAAGAGAAAACCGGGAGCATATGGCTTTTAAACTTTTGAGTGCTGTGGTGCGGGAGGTACAAACCAGTACCGGCACATATTCACTCACAAGAGGTCTGATTTCAAAATTGATGAACCCCTCCCGATCGGGTACATCATAGATACCCATTCGCGAATCGCCATCTCTGAACCTTCGGTTAAATGCAGGCCGTATTTCATCAAGCAGGTCGTATTCACGTATTGAAGCAGCCAGCCTGCTGCCGGTCACTTCAGCATCGGCTATTGTGGCAAGGGCTGCAAGGGCTGATAGCTTACCCGTTCCAAATTTTGAAGTTAAGGCACGGGCCTTTTTACGTATGTTCCAGGCTTTGGCCAGAAAGAGGATTTCTCCCTCGCTGTTTTTAAAGAAAAGTATTCCCGCCGATTCAGGAAGAGCTGCCAGCATAGGTTCAGGGATATTACAAAGCGGATTAGCCCTATTGTGGTCTCTCAGAAAGGGTAACAGGTTATTATTCGATTTTTGAATGAGTAACTCCAGCAGCCTGGTAGTAGCAAGCGCATCAGCTGCAGCACGGTGGGCATTTTCAAGAGAGATGCCAACCGACCTGCACAATTTCCCCAGGCTGTAGGAGGGATATCCCGGAATAACTTTTCGTGCGGTTGTACAGGTGCATAATACTTTGTTGGGGAGCTCAATTCCCTCATTACGGAACATAGCGGTAAGAAAAGAATGGTCAAACGGAGCGTTGTGTGCGACGAAAATGCGGTCACCTAGAAAATCCTTTACAGCTGTTGAAATTTCTGAAAAGGAGGGCGCCGATGCCACCATCTCTTCGCTGATACCGGTGAGCCGGCTGATGAAAGGGGGAATGGGAACACCCGGATTTACCAGGCTCGAGTACTCACCGGTTACCGAAATGCCATCATGGGTGTATATGGCAATTTCTATAATTCGATCTGTTTCGGGTCTTCCTCCGGTAGTTTCCAGGTCAATTATTGCATACATACTGCAAAAAAAGGGTAAAATGCTGTTAAGTTACAAGTCTTTAGGTAAAGAATTTATGCTTCAACTGTGTTAAAATCGACTACTCTATCCTGTTTTTTACCGTTTGACCTCCCCCCAATAAACCGGACCAGTTAAAAATAGAGTTTCTGGTAACAAAAAAGAATTAATTTTAAAATTTGTTACCATGAAAAAGTCAAAATTTACAGAAGCACAGATTGTTTTTGCCATCAAGCAGGCAGAAACTGGCACCAAGGTGGAAGAAGTGTGCCGGCAGCTGGGGATTTCCCAGGCCACATTTTTTAACTGGAAGAAAAAGTACGGTGGCCTTGGTGTGACCGAGCTCCGCAAGCTACGACAGCTGGAAGAGGAAAACCAGCAATTAAAAAAACTGGTTGCAGACCTGAGCCTGGATAAGCAGATGTTGCAGGATGTGATAAAAAAAAAGTTATAAAGCCACCATACAAGAAAGAGATGGCGTTTTAAAATGGTCTGAATAAAAGGGAGGACCTCATGTTCAGTCATAGATACAATTATTCCTGTTCTGACAATGGGGGATAAACAATACGAGCTTGCCAACCATTTAGGTAATGTGATGAGTACTATTTCTGATAAAAAGGAATTTGAATTGATTTCTAGTTCTCCTTTAATTTATACCTGGAAACCAGAGGTTTTGAGCTGGCAAGATTATTATCCGTTTGGTATGAAAATGTCTGGAAGGATTCATAACCGGTTTAATTATGATTATTCCTTTCAAAATCAGGAGCAGCAAAATGAATTAAGTGATTACGGATATTCTTTAAATTTTAAGTTTAGAATTTATGAATCACGTTTGGGTAGATTTATATCCATTGATCCACTTTCATCAAAATATCCTTTTAATTCACCTTATGCTTTTAGTGAAAATAGAATAATTGATTGTATTGAATTAGAAGGATTAGAAAAGGCTTTAATTACTAAAAGCGCCATTTATAACACTAATACAAAAAAAATGGATTTCGTGACTGAATTCAAAATTGTAACAACCCCCTATTAGTTGGAGAGATTTCGCTTTTTTAATTAGTAGTAATTTGCATCAATCTTGTCACCTGTTAAGCAAAGGTATGCATCTGTTCCGGACAGGTCAAGGCCCAGGCCGGGCGGTTGATGTTGTGATTT
>DASUFP010000114.1:0-27015 GCA_036274495.1 Bacteroidia bacterium | reverse complement strand
TTGCCATGCATTACAATACCTCATTCAATGAAAATGTGCATTCGTATGTGAACAATATCAATACCCATGAGGGCGGAACACATTTGGCCGGCTTCAGAAGAGCTTTAACCAGAACATTAAAAAACTACGCCGATAAAGAAGGAATGCTCAGCAAACTGAAATTCGATATCAGCGGCGATGATTTCAGGGAGGGTCTGACTTCAGTTATTTCGGTTAAAGTACAAGAGCCACAATTTGAAGGTCAGACAAAAACCAAGTTAGGAAACAACGAAGTGATAGGCGCGGTGGATGCAGCTGTATCCGATATGTTATCAGCCTATCTTGAAGAGCATCCGCGTGAAGCCAAGGCTATCGTAAATAAAGTAATTCTAGCGGCTACTGCCAGACACGCTGCCCGCAAAGCGCGTGAACTGGTTCAGCGTAAAGGAGCTTTTACCGGATCGGGCCTGCCCGGAAAACTTAGCGATTGCTCAGAAAGAGACCCCGGTAAGTGCGAATTGTTCCTTGTCGAAGGAGATTCGGCCGGTGGTACTGCCAAGCAAGGCCGTGACAGAAATTTTCAAGCCATTCTCCCATTGCGTGGTAAAATCCTGAATGTGGAAAAGGCAATGGAACATAAGATTTTTGACAACGAAGAAATACGAAATATTTTTACCGGTCTGGGGGTGTCAAAAGGAACTGCCGAAGATGACCGTGCTTTGAACCTGGACAAACTTCGTTATCATAAAGTGGTGATAATGACCGATGCCGACGTTGACGGAAGCCATATTACTACTCTTATTCTTACCTTCTTTTTCCGTCACATGAAGGAACTGATAGAACAAGGTTATGTGTATATCGCCTCTCCTCCGCTCTATCTTGTGAAAAAAGGAAAAGATGAACAATATTGCTGGAACGAAGAAGAACGTGAAGCTGCAGTAAAAGCTTTGGTTCCTGAAGGTAAAGAGTCGACCGTTACTATTCAGCGGTACAAAGGTCTTGGAGAGATGAATGCAGAACAGTTGTGGATGACCACCATGAATCCTATGAAAAGGACTCTTAAACAAGTAACTATTGATAGCGCTGCCGAAGCCGACCGTATTTTCTCCATGTTAATGGGTGATGATGTTCCACCCAGAAGAGAGTTTATCGAGAAAAACGCGAAGTATGCAAATATTGATGTTTAAACATCATTTTCGACAAATAAAAAGACCATCCAAAAGGATGGTCTTTTTATTTTGAGACGTTTCAGAATATTTATCGAAGCAACATAACATGACTAAAACGGCATACCGTGTTGCCTAATTTATCATGCATGGTTATTTTGCAGATGTATAAACCCTGAGGCAAAGGCTTACCCGTATTCCGATCTTTTCCATCCCAAGGATTGGACCCGTTTTTTGATTCATGGACAACCTTTCCCCATCGGTCGAATATTAACATCTCGTAGGAAACAAATCCTACACCTACTACATCAAACACATCGTTAATGCCATTATTATCGGCAGTGAATGCATTGGGAACAAAAAATTGCATTTCTTCGATAACCTCAAGTATTTTTTCGGTTGTGTCGATACAACCATCTGAAGTAGTAACTTCAAGATGTATTCGGTATGAACCTGCAGTTGGAAAGTTGTGGACCGGATCAGGTATAGTTTCTTCGGCAGTATTATCGCCAAAGTTCCATTTCCATGCATGCGCAAGAACTGATTCGTCATTAAACCGCACTTCCGGTTGATTTACTGTAGGAACCTGAGGAGAATAACTAAATTTTGCTTCAGGAACCGGCAATACGGTAACGGGAGAAGCGATTTGCTGAGATGCCGAACAGGCAGGTGCGGCTATTGAATAGGCCGTTATGCTAACATTGTACACACCTGATGATGTAAATGTATGGGTTGTGTTATAATTTGAAGAAGTGGTTCCATCACCAAAATTCCATTGATACGCTACTCCAGTAACTGGTGGTACTGCCGGATTGAATGTTGCGGTAAATGGCATACATCCTTTTTGTGGCGAAAGCACAATGTTTAATACCGGAGGTGTAACAGTAGCTATTGAAATAGTTGTTTGTGCAGGAGCACTGTTACATCCATCTGTTATGGTAATGGTGAGCTGAATCGGGCCGGATAAACTGATAGTATTGGAACTGCCCGACATACCATTGCTCCACTGATAATGATAATTTCCATCGCCACCAGACCCGCTCACATTAATGGCTGCAGCTGTTCCCTGACAAATCGTGTCAGGGGCAATTGCACTTATCTGAAGTGGGCCGGCAACCAGCTGGCTGACAGTAACAGGTGCTGAAACGCATCCATTGCCGTCGGTAACGGTAAGGGTATATCCGGTTGCAACTGTGGGAGCTACATTTATGGCAGCAGAAGTTGCTCCGGTACTCCAGTTATAAGTATAGGGTTGTGTACCACCGCTAACCGATGAAATTAAAGAGGAAGCACCTCCCTGGCAAAGAGGATCCGGCTGGGGAACAGTTACCGTTAAAGCTGTAGGTTCAAACAAGCTAACCGGTTGAAAAGCCTGACACCCTGAGCTATCAGTAACGGTAACCATATAAGAGCCTGCTGTAAGTCCGCTTGCAGAGGAGTTATTTGATACACCTCCGCTCCAGCTCCACATATAAGGAAGAACACCACCGGCAGCACTTAATTGTACAGATCCGTTGGATCCGCCAAAACAAGTGACATCAGAAATTGAAACAATTGAGAGTACCGGAGCACCAGACGCCTGAACGGTGTAAGTGTCATTAACAGTACATCCGGAATTATCGGTAACTGTAATTGAATATACTCCGGCAGCAATAGCTGATAAAGATGAACCGGTAACACCGGTATTCCATAAATAGGAATAAGGAGCTGTACCTCCTGAGGTAATTACTGAAATAGTTCCGTTGGTATTACCGCAAATGGTATTTACTATGGTTGCCTGCACAGTGATTGGTGCTGCAGGCTGAGTAACAATGGCTGACCCTGTTTGTGAGCATCCGTTCTGATCGGTCACAGTTACCGAATAAGTCCCTGCATTGAGTCCGGTTGCAGATGAACCGGTTGATACACCTCCCGTCCAAAGCCATATATAAGGATTAACACCGCCGGTTGCGGTAAAAGATGCTGATCCTGTTGACATCCCAAAACACCTTATTGCTTGTATCACCGGCTGAGATAAATTCAGTTGTGGGGGTTGGGAAATAATATCGGTTAATGTTGCTGAACATCCGGCTGCATCTGTAACAGTGACCGTATATGTACCTGCTGTAAGTCCGTTGATAACAGAAGTATTCTGACCCCCTGACCAGATATAGGAATACGGGGCAATGCCTCCCGATACGAATATGCCGCTGGATCCATTTGCTCCGTTATGACAGGACACATTTGCATGATTCACAATTGAAAGCACAGGTACTCCGGAAGGAAGAACTATACTTGTGTTTGATTGTGAACAACCATTTGCGTCGGTAACAGTTACCGTATACGATCCGGGATTCAAGCCTGAAGCCAGGGTTCCGGTTGCCACACCCCCACTCCAGTTGTAATTATAAGTAGGGACACCTCCCGCTGTATTTATTTGAATACTTCCATTGGACGCCCCACATGATGTTGACGACACAACCGGGTTGACTGTAAGTGCTGTGGGCGGCTGACTGATGACAACCGAGGCTGTGAGTATGCAAGTAGCATTAAGTGTTACTGAAACAGAATAATTTCCGGCTGTAAGAGAAGTTGCAGTTGCTGTAGTTTGCCCCGAAGGTGACCATAGATAGGTAAACGGCCCCGAAGCACCTGTTACCGAAACAGTAGCACTGCCATTATTTCCTCCAAAGCAACTTACATCTGTAGATGCCGTTATTGATGCACCAGGACCGGAAGCGCTCGGAATGTTCAAAAAATAATTGAGAACACATTGATTGGCATCCGTAATAGTTACCATATATCCGCCAGCCGTTAGTCCTGAAGCTGTTGAAGCGTTTCCGCCTGAAGGCCACCAGGAATAGATAAATGGCGGCTGGCCATTGTTTACCGTTACCGTAGCGCTGCCGTTGGCGGCACAGCCACTGGCCGGTGTAACAACAGCAGATGCAGTAAGACCGGTAAGAGGTTGAGTTATCGTTGCAGAAGCTGTGACCGAACATCCTCCCGCATTGGTGACGGTAACTGTGTAATTTCCTGCAGTAAGAAACTGGGCAGTAGCTGAACTTCCTCCAAACGGAGCCCATTGATAGGTGAATGGTCCGGTAGACCCGGATACATTTGCCGTTAACGAACCGTTGTTTCCTCCAAAACAGGTAACATTAGTTTGAGTAAAGTTAACCGACAATGCGGATATCGGAAATGAGAACGACTGAGGCAATGGGGTTGTATTTCCGCACATATCGGAAACAGGGTTCAGCAAGTTTAGTGTGTAGAGACCTCCTGTTGTTAATGCAGGAGAAAACGTGATGGTGAAGGTGCGTGAAAACTGACCACCTGCTGAACAATTTGCGGCAGTAACTCCTGTGATTGTATATGGACCACCGGGTCCTGTAATCTGAAATCCGGCAGGTGAAACCGAATTGCAATTTATCATTTCAGAAAATGTGACCCCAACACTGGTAGCACCACAATTCATTGCAGATACTGTTGCAAGAGATGGGGGTACTGTATCTATTACTCCCGCCGTAGATCCTGTAAAATCGATAATATAACCCGATTGATTAATGGATGAAAAGGCACTTACATTTAAAACAAATATTTGTCCGGCGGTTACCGGAACAGCCGGATGGTTTTGAGCGCCTGGAAGTCCATTGGCACCTGTAATTCCGGTAAGAGCACTGTAATTGCATTCAACTTCTAAAGCAGGATTGGTAAAAATGGCTCCGCATGTGGAAGATGTAAGATTATAGAGAGCCCAATTATAATTTTCGGTTAAATTGTTTGGTATAACTGAAAACTGAAGCAATCCGGTGTTTCCAATGGTGATGAGGTACCAGGAATCGTTGCGTTCGCCTGTTAAAAGACATGAACTAAGGGGGTTAATTTCGTTGGGGACATTTCCCGTTCCGGTAATCACACCGGAGCTGATTACCGTAGATGAACATACGGGTATGGCGCCTAAACAATCCTGAAAAGTAGGCTGAGCCAGGGCTACAGGAGCCTCAAGTGCGCAAACAACCGGTAGTATCAGGCATAAAATCAGCCTTTTCAAGGTATTCATGCTAAAAATTGTAACCCTTACCGTTAAATGGGCGGGTGATTGATAGAATTTTGTTATAATTTTGACCCAATTCTTGATTGAACTTCACTAATATTCAACACTTTAAATTCTTTATCCCCTCATGAAAGTCACCGTAGTAGGCGCAGGAAACGTAGGAGCCACCTGTGCAAACGTCATAGCCCATAAGGAGTTATGCAATGAAGTAATCCTGCTCGATATCAAAGAAGGAACCGCAGAAGGCAAATCCCTTGATATCTGGCAGACCTCACCGATTAATTTATACGACACCCGCGTAAAAGGTTGCACTAACGATTATGCGGTAACCGCAGGTTCGGATGTAGTGGTAATAACATCCGGTTTACCAAGAAAACCGGGCATGAGCCGTGATGATCTTATTGCTACCAATGCCGGTATTGTTCGTTCGGTTACCGAGAATATTATCAAGCATTCACCCAATGCGATTATTATTGTTGTTTCTAATCCACTGGATGTGATGACTTATTGTGCTTATTTGACAGCAGGTATTGATTCACGCCGCGTATTTGGTATGGCGGGTATTTTGGATACCGCACGGTATCGTGCTTTCCTGGCAGAAGCGTTGAATGTTTCTCCAAAAGATATTCAGGCAGTACTTATGGGCGGTCATGGAGATACCATGGTTCCTTTACCAAGATATACTACTGTTGCCGGAATTCCGGTTACCGAACTGATTGATGCGGAGAAACTGGATGCTATCGTCGACCGTACAAAAAAAGGTGGCGGCGAACTTGTAAATCTCATGGGCACCTCGGCATGGTATGCTCCCGGTGCTGCAGCTGCTCAAATGGTTGAAGCTATAGTACGCGACCAGAAAAGAATATTTCCTTGCTGTGCATGGCTGCAGGGTGAGTATGGAATGAAAGAAATTTACCTTGGAGTTCCGGTTAAACTGGGCCGTAACGGTATCGAAGAAATAATTGAATTGAAGCTCGACAAAAGCGAGAAATCTTTGTTAGATCAATCGGCTGTTGCAGTTAAGGAAGTAATGGATGTGCTCGATGGAATGCAGACAACGGCTAAATAATTTTCTTTAATTTTAACAAGGCACCGGCAATATTATTCCGGTGCTTTTTTATTTCCAGGCATGAAAAAAAGTGTTCTTCCAATTTCAATCCGTAACATCGATCGTCAGGGTTATCATTTGTTCATCAAAGGGCATATCAACAAGAAAACACTTAACCTGGTTCTTGATACCGGCGCTTCGCAGACCGTTTTCGACCATGGCCGTATGGCTGAATTATTAGGCCGTTCTGATTTTGATTCATTAGATGGTGTGTCAACAGGCATTGGAAACGAAAAACTGCTGAGTCACGCGGTAGAAGTTCCGAAACTACAAATAGGTGATTTACTCATCAGAAAAAAAATGATTGTGCTGCTTAACCTTGATCACATTAATGCTTTTTACCAATCAATCGGTTACCCTCATATTGATGGAATTATAGGATGTGATTTGCTGAAAAAATATAAGGCAGTTGTGGATATAGGCAAGAAAACCCTTACGCTTTACATCCGGCCAGGAAAGAAAAAGAAGTAAAAATGTACCGTTTAATTTCGAAGTATCACAGAGTAAGGATCCACGGACAATTCGGATTTAAATCCGGCCTCCAGTTCCAGAGAACTCATTTTGATAACGGTCATGTAACCGTTTCTTCCTCCGCATTCACTTATATGATGGGGCGGCGGCCCACCGCTTGTAGGTAAATTACGGTTGGCAACATATACTACATCCTCCTGTTCATCAACAACCAATCCATGGGGATCATATCCCGTGAAAATGGTTTTAATTGCCGTTAGATTATTTATGTCGATAACGGTAACGGAGTTAGCGGTCATACAAGAGACAAAAAGATAGCCGTGTGAAGGAGAAATTGACATTTCAAGCGGGTAATCGGCTGTAGGAATGACAGCTACCAGCGTGTCGGTTGCAACATCCATCACCCTTACCTGATTAAGATTCTGGCATGTTACAAAGTATTTAGATCCGTCCGGACTAAATAATATTTCATGCGGATCGGCAGGGGTTGCGGAATTATTGATAATAATGTTATCATATGATGGTAACAACGGATCCGAAACATCCCACTTATATACTGAATTACCCAATTGATTTGTCACATACAAATAATGTCCGGTCGGATCTATAAATGAACCGTGTGGCGAAGAAAACATTCCGGGGTCTGTATAATACATTACAAAACTCATTGTAGTGAGGTTAACATAAGCTATACGTCCGTTAGCATTTAAGTCGATTACCCATGCCTTGGTTCCGTCAGGAGAAATGGTAAAAGTATTCCAATAGCCAAATCCGATTGTAGCTTCATCAACATAGGCGTCATCCGATGTTCTGTACCGCTGAAGAAAATTACCGGCTATTCCGATTGCATACCAGTATTGACCGTCGGGGGAGAGTTTGATCTGATGAGGCGATTCTATTGAAGGACTATTTCCCACTTCAACATAACGCATTACAACCCGGGTTACGGGATCGTGCACACCAACCAGATCACAACCCTGGTTTGAAATATATATTTTCCGGCGGTTGGGATTATCTGAAAATTTTATGTTTCCATATTTATCAGGCGCACCGTTATCAATCCAGTTTCTGATTGTCAAAATTTCAGACGTTGTTAATGGTGTCTGGTTGTACGGCATCGTTGGAAGCTGAGTGATGCCAAGAGTAGTATCCGTATTAACAAAATAGAAAAGTGTACTTTGATCAGACCTGTACGGGATGGCGGCAGCACCATTTCTTGTGCCTAAAAACAAATTATCCCAGGTACTCAGATCCAGTCCGGCGGCTGCATCCTTACTGGCCGTGGTATGACATCCGGAGGTAGCACATTTTTTTATTAAGATATCCGAAATTTCAGGAGGGTAATTGCCATCTGAAGGTTCAGGATTATTCTTTTTATCGTTGCATGCCGAATAAATGGTTGCACCTGTTACAACCATTGACAAAAATAAAGCAGCTGCTAAACGTCTCATTTAACTAAAATAAATTTCCCGGTGCTCAATTGCATTCCATCATTCAAAGTAAAAAGATATACCCCAGCAGATTCATTTGTCAGGTCAATTACCTGAACGGCTTGTTGAGTAGTCATTTCCTTAACAATTCTACCCATGATATCGGTAACTTTAATATGTTGTTCAGTTGCAGGGGTTTGTTTGAATTTCAGTATCAGGTAACCATCCGATGGGTTAGGATACAACGTAAATGCAGGTGACTGAGCAGCAGGAGAAGCAATGCCTGTGAACCCATAGTTGTAAAGTGTAACGCCACCTGAAGCATTGCCTGTTAGTATATCTGGGTTTCCGTCGCCGTTAATATCGGCTACATCAAGCGTGATTCGTTCCGGTTCATAAATGCCATAATACATGGAATCGGCAAGATTAAAGTTACCGGTAAGGTTACCGTCAATATTAATATACTGATAGATGTATCCGCTGATGGAGCCCACCAGTAATTGAGATACACCGCCGCTGTCGACCAAACAGGGATAACTGTAACCGTACAGGTTCAGCCAATTGTTAACCAAAACACCACCGAAAGAGGCTGTTACAAGAGTAAATACCGGACTGTTGATGGTACCGGTGTTTTCATAATAGTTGATATTCCCTGATTTTTCTCCTATTAATAAATCTATTTTCCCATCCTTGTTTACATCAACCAATTGGGGAGTGGAAAATTGTCCGACATCAATTGCAGCTCCCGAAATATCGGTAAGGTTAGCCTGTGCCAGACTGTATACCGGAGGGACATTGGGGCCCGCAGTGTTTTTAAAATACACTAAAGTGCCATCGGCATTTCCTAAAATCAAGTCGTCATCCATATCGTTATCAAGATCGCCAAATGCCGGATTAAGGCCGGTCAGTCCAAGTGATGAAAATCCACCAAGATCATCGGTTTGTAATGCAAAGGAAGGTGAAGCAGTTGTTCCGGTATTCTTAAACCAGGCAATTTTTGAAGTATACGGCGGAACAGGATTAAAATATCCGAAATCACCAATAAGCATATCTGTTAATCCATCACCATCCAAATCGTGAAATCTTACATCAGCTCCTGATCCTACTTCAATCATACCATCCGACAAAAACCGGTTTTGCTGATAGCTGAAAATATTACTGGAGTCATTGGTAGTATTCAGATAGTACCACACATTGTTGTAATTCTCCCCTGCTCCTGAAATGCAGGGAGCCACAATAAGATCTTTATTTCCATCATTGTTGACATCGAAATAATAAGGTGAAGGAAATGTTATCAGGTTGACCGGAACATCATAAGAAGGATAAATGGTATCCTGGCTTGTCATGTTTGCCATTAATGAGTCACCGCCATTAACTATTAACAGCAGGTTATTCCCAAGTATATCACCATTAATGAGATCATGATCGTGATCGCCGTCTATATCAACAGCGATCATACAGGAGCCTGAATGCAACTGCATAGTAGTAGGGTCAATTACCGGAGGGGTAGGATCGGCCATTACCCTGCAACCTGCATTCAAAATGGCAGTATTGTTTACTCCACTTAATCCGAAATTACCAAAACAGGCCGGCTCAATCTGGTATATCAGTGTGTCGCATCTGTTAAGTGTTTCCTGTGCCCGGTTTTTGTGGTACTCAACAAAATTTCCGGAAAGTGAAAAAGTCAGTACATCTAAATCACCATCATAATCAACATCAACCAGTGCCGGCAAGTTTACTGAAGAAACGTAAAGATTGGCTGTAACCGTTCCATACTTACTATAGATAAGATTGTATGCAAGAGAAAACTTAAGACCCGTAGCAGGTGAGTAGTCGTTTTTGTAAACAGTCATGCCACCGCTGTATGAATAAGTAAAAATATCTTCTTTGCCGTCGCAGTCAAAATCCTTAAGCAAAACCCAATCGTGCAGGCCATAGGGGAATTTTGATTTATACTCAGGTGCATAGTGATAAGATACTTGTCCCGGTATTCCGTCATTGATATACGTTGTGATCCTGCTCCCCTCTTTGTCGAAAACAAAAAGATCTTTTATACCGTCTCCGTTAAGGTCAATTTCGCTAAACAACGGAGCATTGAGTCCACCTGCCCAGGCATTTTGTAATAAATTACCATTCTCATAAACCGGAATTGAAAGATCAGGAGTATAAACCGGCTGAGCCCTAGTGACAAGAACAGCTCCCGAAAGAAGCAATCCCGCAAACAGGTGTTTTATCATAATACAAAAATAATCAATTAACTACGTAATTTTGAGACGAATTCCTTTTTAATTGGTTGCATTTACAACCATTTATTACAACTTAATGATATCTATCTATGCCCTCTTTTGACATTGTAAGTAAGGTTGACATCCAGAAACTGGACAACGCCATAAACACGGCTACCAAGGAAATTACAACCCGATACGACTTTCATGGTTCCAAAACCGAAATTGAACTGGATAAGAAAACCCTGAATGTCCATATTGTTACCGAGAACGATATGAGAATGAAGGCAATAGAGGGCGTCATCATTGCCCGTATGGTGAAACAAGGCCTTGAACCAGCATGTCTCGATTTTGGAAAAGAGCTGTATGCGGCCGGTAATATGGTCAAAAAAGACATCAAAATTAAGGAGGGAGTGGATAAGGAAATGGGCAAAAAGATTGTTAAAGTATTGAAAGAAAGTGGGTTAAAGATTCAAGGGTCTATTATGGATGATCAGGTAAGGGTAACCGGAAAAAAAATTGACGATTTGCAGGATGCTATAGCACGAGTGAAGCAGGCTGGCTTCGAACAGCCCCTACAGTATATAAATTTTAGAAATTAATTTTATATCATACTGAATTTCAATACTTTTTATTTTTGACAGTTGTGTCATAAAAGAGACCTTTTTACGTATCTTCATACAAACCTCACCAGGATGGCGCTAATTTGCCTACCTGATCAAGAAATTCCGGTGTCGCCTGACATCCCCTTGTTCATCTGTTAAAAAATCTCAGGATCCAAACAGATACAAATGGGTTCCGTCCTGCACCTCCCGACCGGGAACATATTTGGCAGGAAACTGTTTTGGAATTATAAGGAACTGAAAAAAAATGAAAACTGTAAAAAGAGCTGTTAAAGCAAAGAAAAAAACGAAACAAGAAGCAACCGACAAGTTAATTAAAGTGCAACTTGACGAACGCACTACTATAACTATCCGAAAAATGGAAGCGCTTAAATTCTGGAAAGAGCGCTATCCGACAGCAAAGGTAATTTCTACCTGAAATTAATTTTTCTTGTGCTCCAGTTGTTGTTCAACTATTTTCAATCCTTCAACCAGCGAGTGTGGCTTATAGCCTAATCGGGTTCTGGCTTTGGTAAGAATAAATCCTGTTTTCGGGGGTCTTTTAGCCGGCTGATTGAGTTCAGCTGTTGTTACCGGATGAATAAGTGTTCGATCCAGCTTGAAATAATCAGCAATCACATACGCTAAATTGATTATGCTGTCGAGGTCTTCTTCGGGGCCGCAGATGTGGAAGATTCCTGTTTCTTTTTGAAGTGCAATCGTTATGCAAGCTTGGGCAAGGTCTTCAGCCAGGGTTGGACTGCGAAACTGATCTGTAATAACGTTTATGGTACTTCCCTTTTCAAGTGACGACTTGGTCCATAGTACGAGATTTGAACGTTGGAGATCGTCCACCACTCCGTAAATAATTATGGTTCTGACTATGGCCCAGGGTAAACCTGATTCCATGACATGCTGTTCGCTTTTTAATTTTGAAAGGGCATAATAACCGGAAGGATTCGGAGTATCCGTTTCGCTGTAAGGTCCGTTCATCCCATCAAAAACAAAATCTGTCGAAAGATGAATAAAATGTGTTCCAAAAGGAGTTGCGGCTTCTAAAAGAAACCGAACCGCGTCAACATTAAGCAGATCGCATCCGGCCTGATCTTTTTCGCAAGCATCCACATTCGTCATGGCAGCAGTATGAATAATACATTCGGGCCTTTCGGAACGGATAATGGATACCACCTCTTCTTCATTGGTGATATCCATTGGTACATATCTGTACCCTTTCGTTAACTTTATCCTGTTGGATCCTTTTGATGTTGCGATCAGCTCTATATCGGATTTGCCGGCTAAATTGTAAACCAGTTTTTGCCCCAATAACCCATTAGAACCGGTAATTAGAATTTTCAATGCTGTTGATTTTGAATCCCGAAAATACTAAATGCAGAACCGAAATACGAATTTGCTCCGGATCAAAATAAAATGAATTATCATGGCTAACCGGTTCTGAAATTGAAAAGTGATGAGGTTACTTATGAATGCAGACCCAAAAGAAAAAACGAACCGAATATAAGGATTCAGTTAACATTTTGAGTGTTAGCGAAATGGTTTATAAATCCCATACACTGCCTCTTTGCCGCCTGGTCATATTACGCAAATTGAGCACAAAGGCCATTATCATGTAAATAATCACAGGTGAGCCTACTGTCAGGCATGAGGCATAGATGAAAAACAGGCGAATATTACTGGATTTAATACTCAGTTTTTCACCCCACCAATCGCAAACACCAAATGCCTGACGTTCAAACCAGGCCTTTATATCTTCAATAAGTAGTGTCATTTGGAATTTCTTAAAATTGCCGTTCCAATACTGCAAATTAAGCAATTTTTTTTAATACAGTAGTTTTTGTATAAACCAATAGCCGCCTGGGAGTCGTAAGCAGATGTACAATTCAATCCTGCCAGTTTCCATTCCTGAATTATCCGGTTCTTTTCGGCGGGCAAAGCACTAATGAGGTCCAGGGCTTTCCTGCAATGGGATTCATCACCCGACCATTTACCATACATAAATAAAAAGGGTGCAACAGTGTTTATTAAAAGTACTACAGCCGATTCACGACCGAGTCTTTTCTGCCTTCCGGGAGCCGGTTTTCCAAAGACATAATGCGTATCCCAATAAGCAGATGCCTTAACATTCAGCAGTTCCATGCATTCATTGGAAGAGGAGGCATCCAAAAACGATCTGAACAAAGCCGGAAGTGTCGTAATTAACTCCGTAAACTGAGATAAGCGGATGGTAGGGAAATTTACCGGACGCATTCTCAAAAATTTCCACAAATGTGCGTCAAGCGGAAGCAACTTGTATTTACCGGACAAAAATTTATAATGTGATCTGAGTTCACGGAAATAGGCATCTTCAATGGTTTCATCCGCAGACTCATTCAACATTCCGGCTTGTCCGTAAACCAGAGCTTCGCAGAGGAGAATATCGCCCGCATGTTTCCTGAGTAATTTATATGGCAAAATACGGGTAAGCATTGTAAAAGGCAAAGCATTAATATGAAAGCCAAATCCGCCGGCCAGTATCTCATAAAAGGCCTGTTCGTAATCGTTTCCGGAAACATGAAGTGCCTCCTGAATAGCATCAGCCCGTTGTTCGAGTCGCTCGACAAGCATTCTGTCGAGCCATGTCTGAACGGTAATAGACGGAACATTTGATAACGAATGCGAACACGGAATTGAATTTGTTGAACGAGCAAGTTCAAAATATTGATTGTGTACCTCCGGCTTCATAAATCCCTTCAGTTCCAGTGTTGGAACCACCCGCTGATCATTAAGAATTATATCAGCATCTGCTTCATAAACCACGTGCAAAATAACATTGGTGTAAGCGTCGTCGAGTTGGTGGCTGTGCCGGTACCAGTCCGACGCCCGGGAATGAATCTCGACATTTCCGGCCCATAGGGTAGATCCGATTCGGATACGGGCGTTAAAAAAATCAGGTCCCGAATTGTTGTGCTGTTCTCCTGCTGAATCAACTGTTATTTGTTCTCCTGATGTAGAAATCAGGTGCGGATGGTAAAGTCTGAACTTCCAGATAAAGGATAAAAAAGCCTCATTCATAGTAAAAAGAAAAACATCCGTTAGGGATGGTATACACTCAGAAAATTTCAATAAAGATACAATTGAAAAAGGGGTAAAAAACTACCGTTAACAAATTAGCCGTTTGTAAACGTTTACGGATGGAGGTTAAAAGCCTGCTTGTTTTAAAATAGCATTCATTTCCTGCTGCATGGCAGCTGCTTCAATGCCTGCCTTTGCCGCGAAATCAGTGCCGTTTGACGCGTAGATAATACTTCTGGATGCATTTACAAGCAGACCGCAATCACTATTCAAACCATATTTGCAAACATCCGTCAGGCTTCCTCCCTGTGCACCTACTCCGGGAACAAGCAAAAAATGGTCGGGAACAATTGCACGTATTTCCTTAAACATTTCAGGGCGCGTTGCTCCTGCCACAAACATCATATTGGATGCATTGCCCCATGACGTTGCCTGCTGAAGTACTTTTTCAAAAACCTTTACTCCCGAATCTAAAGTATCCATTTGAAAATCTGCAGCACCCTTATTGGATGTGAGTGCAAGTAATATCACCCATTTACCGGATGCTTTAAGAAACGGCGTAACGGAATCCTCACCCATATATGGGGCTACAGTTACCGAATCAAATTTATAGTAATCGAAAAATGTCCGTGCGTACATTTCTGATGTATTGCCAATGTCTCCCCTCTTTGCATCGGCAATTGTAAAAATACCTTCAGGTATGTAAGCAAGGGTTTTTTCAAGACTGATCCACCCTGAGGGGCCCAGGCTTTCGTAAAATGCCAGATTGGGTTTGTAGGCAACGCAATAACTGTGAGTGGCATCGATTATTTCACGGTTAAATTCAAAAACCGGATCATCTGCATCTTTGAGATGAGGAGGTATTTTGGACAAATCGGTATCCAGTCCGATACACAAAAAACTATGCTTCTTTTTTATCTGCCCAATCAGTTGTTCGCGTGTCATTTCTGTTATCTGCCGAAAGGCGGTTGATAATGTAAAACTAAATAAAATTAAACCATTGAATTCTCTTTCATTTTTTCAGCATTCTCTGCATTTTGGAGCGCGGTTATAAACTCCTCAATGTCGCCATTCATTACTGCAGGGAGGTTGAAACTCGACAAGCCTATTCTGTGATCTGTCACTCTGCTTTGCGGGTAATTGTAGGTACGGATTTTTGCAGACCGGTCGCCGGTGCTTACCAATGTTTTCCGGCGTTTAGAAACTTCCTCCATACGCTTGTTGTATTCTATTTCAAACAATTTCGATTTAAGCATAGCCAGAGCTCTCGCTCGGTTACCATGCTGTGACCGCTCTATTTGACACGTTACCATTAAACCCGATGGCTTGTGAGTGAGCTGCACTTTGGTTTCTACTTTGTTTACATTCTGTCCGCCGGCACCACTTGAACGGGCAGTTTGCCACTCCAGGTCTGCCGGGTTTATTTCAACCTCATCAAATTCGTCCGCTTCGGGCAGAACGGCCACTGTTGCCGCTGAAGTGTGTACCCTACCCTGCGTTTCTGTTTCAGGCACCCGCTGTACCCTGTGCACACCGCTCTCATATTTCAAATGTCCGTATGCTCCATCTGCAATAACTTCAAAAATCACCTCCTTATATCCTCCCGTATTTCCATCATTGAAGTCGACCAGCTCCACTTTCCATCCTTTTCCTTCGAGGTAACGGGTATACATCCGGTACAAATCACCTACAAAAATGCTTGCCTCATCGCCGCCGGTTCCGGCTCTGATTTCAAAAATGGCGTTCCGATAATCTTCAGGATCTTCAGGAACAAGGAGTAATCTGATTTTTTCTTCCAGTTCGAGACGTACCGGTTCATTCTCTTCGAGTTCAGTCCGGGCCATCGCCTTAAACTCCTCATCTTTTTCATTTGTAAGTACGTATTTGGCCGAATCGATATTTGCAAGTACCTGCTTATATTCTTTATAGGTTTCAACAACTTTTTCGAGATCGCGGTATGATTTGTTTAATGCTTTATAGCGTTTGCGGTCGGCAATAATACCGGGATCACTGAGCTGGTTACCGATTTCTTCAAACCGGTGACTTAAACCTTCCAACTGATCTATGAGCGATGACATTTAAAAATAGTTGTTTAATATTCCGTTATCCTGCTTTATTTGTATTCAAATGTTCCGTAGTTACCGGATATTGTCAGTTTTGCCGATGGAGCTGATTCAACCCTGCCGATGATTTTGGCAGGAATATGAAAGGATTCTGAAATTTTTATAACATCCTGTGCAATTTGTTCAGGGATGTACAATTCCATTCTGTGTCCCATATTGAACACCTTATACATCTCTTCCCATGGCGTTCCTGATTCTGTTTGAATCATTTGAAACAATGTCGGCACATCAAACAAATTATCCTTGATAATGTGGAGGTTTTCAATAAAATGGAGCACTTTGGTTTGACCACCACCTGAACAGTGAACCATTCCGTGAATTTGTCCGCGATAGGATTTTAATATTTCTTTTATGACCGGAGCATACGTTCTTGTTGGAGACAATACCAATTTACCGGCAGTAACCTGTTGCGATTTCCCGGTAATGGGATCGGTAACTTCAATAAGGTCGGTAAGTTTACGGCTTCCGGAATACACAAGATCATTGGGGATTCCGTTGTCAAATGTTTCGGGATACTTTTTAGCAAGTGTTTTGGCGAATACATCATGCCGGGCAGAAGTAAGGCCGTTGCTTCCCATACCCCCGTTGTATTCCGTCTCATATAATGATTGCCCGAAGGATGCTAATCCAACTATAACATCACCGGTTTGTATGGTATGATTGCTGATCACATCAGAGCGTTTCATCCTGCAGGTTACTGTTGAATCAACAATAAGGGTTCTGACAAGATCACCAACGTCTGCTGTCTCACCTCCGGTTGACCATATATTAATACCATGACTTCTCAACCCGGCCAGCAGTTCTTCAGTACCATTTATGATTGCTGCAATGACTTCGCCCGGTATCAGCCTTTTGTTGCGACCAATGGTTGATGACAAAAGGATTGAATCAACTGCGCCAACACAGAGAAGGTCATCCAGATTCATCACAATTGCATCCTGAGCTATGCCCGTCCAAACAGAAGCATCACCGGTTTCTTTCCAGTAGGCATAGGCCAATGATGATTTGGTTCCTGCTCCATCCGCATGCATAATGGTACAGTAATCGGAGTCATTTGCAAGATGATCAGGAGTAATCTTACAAAATGCTTTTGGAAAGAGTCCCTTGTCAATGGCAGCAATTGCCTTGTGTACATCTTCTTTTGAAGATGAAACGCCGCGGCTGCCGTAACGGGTAGTGTCCATGAGATGCCGGTTGGTAAATAACTATATTAAATAATTTGCAGTATTGACATTTGAGCTTCACAATACCTAAAACAAAAATCGAACTAAAATAGGTATACTTATAAACTATGAAAGCATCCCGAAGTACATCGGGATGCTTTCAGGAATTTGCAGCAGGTTGCTATTTCTTTTTAGCAGGTACAAAGTCGGTGCTTAACACACTGAACTCGGTACGACGGTTTTTCTGGTGAGCAGCTTCTTTCTCTTCGTTGGTTGCCATTTTAGCAATTTCATCGTCAGAGATACGAGGACGGCTTTCGCCATATCCTACAGAGCTGAGACGCGCTTTGTCAACGCCATTCTTCACAAGATAGTCCAACACAGATTTAGCACGACGGTTTGAAAGATCGATGTTATATTGATCGCTGGCACGGGTATCGGTGTGTGCTTCGATGCGAATGGTGATGGTCGGATTTTCGTCAAGTACTTTTATCAGGCCATCGAGTTCCTTTTTAGATTCAGGACGAAGTGTAGCTTTATCCAAATCGTAGAAAATTTCAGGAAGTTCGATTGGTTTGGCTGTAGACTTCAATGGGAAGTCGAAGTCACCAACGAAGTCTTTTGAATCTTCAAGTCCTACAGTAGTAACTTCCAGAAACTTGGTCAGGTAGCCGGTATAGGAAGCTGAGACCTTATATTTTGTTTCAGGTTTCAATGCATAAGTATACATACCATCTGCGCCTGTATTAACACTCAGTGAAGTTCCGTCACTTCCGAACAGCTCAACTGTTGCACCGGAAATACTCTCTTTGGTATCGGTATCATAAACACGTCCCGATACATTAAATACAGGAGGAGGCATGCGGAACGAATAAATATCATCGCCTCCAAGTCCGCCTTCACGTGAAGATGTAAGGAAGCCGCTGGTTGGTGAGTCGAACATGATACCGAAATCATCACCGGGTGAGTTCATAGGTGATTTTAAGTTGATTGCAGCAGACCAACTGCCGCCATCGCCCATTGAAGAGTAGATGTCGAGTCCGCCCATGCCACCGTGACCATTGCTTGAGAAGTATATCTTGTTATCGGCAGAGGCATATGGGAACATCTCATCTTTAGGAGTGTTGATGGAACTGCCAAGATTTACAGGTGTGCCCCAGGTGCTGGTAGCGGCATCCCAGCGAACCATGAAAATGTCTTTACCGCCAAGTGTTCCCGGCATGTCAGATGAAAAGAACATGGTGGAGCCATCGGCAGAAATAGTAGGATGACCTGTGTTGTAATCTTCGGAAGCAAATGGAAGCGGCTCGGGAGTACTCCATTTAGAATCAGCGTAAACTGATTTCATAATGCGGCACATTCCTTCTTTACCTTTTATTTTTTCACAGTGTGTAAAGTAAAGTGTGTTTGTTTTGGCATCCCAGCAGGCAGCGCCGTCTGATCCGGAACTGTTCAAAGGAGTTGGGGCAGCAGTTGGTGTGCTCCATTTGCCATTGTTGTCCATAGCCACACCAAAAAGATCAAAATATTTTTCGCCATACCAGCCATCATTTGAATTGCCGGTTGCTTCCATGCGGGAAGACGTAAAGAAGATACCGTTAGGAACATTTGAAGGCGAAGGAGCGAAATCGAAATATTTGGTGTTGAATGCCGTCATATTTTCAACTACGGCACGGGTAGGTTTATCTTTCCATTGCTGTGCATTTGTACATGCCTCAATTGAACCGGCTGTTCTGGCATCTTCCGGATTCAGCTGACGATAACTGTTAAATTGGGCAATAGCTTCATCGTACATGCCTGTCGCTTGTAGCGACTCGGCATACCGCCAAACTGCATCAGGATTTTTATCATTGTCTTTAACCGACTTTGCATACCAGTTGCTGGCTTCTTTCCAGTTACCCATCATTCGGTAGCTCTCTCCTGCTTTATAAGCGATTTCGGCTTTTACAGGTGCTGACTTTTGTTTGCCATAATACTTCATGTACGACATAGCAGCAGCCGAATAATTGGCCATCTCATATGCAGCATCGGCTTTTGGTGTCTTGCTCTTGGGAGTTTTGGTCTTCTGGGCTGCAGCAGGGAAGGATAAAAATGCTGCCAGGATTAAAACTAAGCAATTGGTGCGGCTGATCATAGGTTCTTTATTGTTAAGTATCTCCTTAATTTTTAGCGGAAAGCAAAGAAAAACATTATTTCATTCATATCAAAACGTTTTTTAACATGAAAAAGCCTTTGAAAATAATGTCGTAAATTTTGTTATATTATTGAATATCAGTTATTTACATAATATTCCAAAAGCGAATAAATTCCTCTTTTCCGGGTTCAAAATCTTAAAACCGAGTTGAAGATAGTCAATATTGGTGAACGGCCCGGACTGAATCTCCGGGAATCGATTTTTTGCCTGACTCTGCATGGACCCTTCAATGGAGCCAGTAAAAAATCGAAAATAGGGGTTAATGTACTTCAACCGATAATAAATGGCCTTCGGAAATCCTGAAATTGCAGTAATTGAAGTTTCTCTGTTGTTAAAATCAGAACTTAACTGAAATGATGCTTTTTGTTTGCAAAAATGAAGAGCGGAAAGCTATAAACCATTGCTTCGGATGATTCCGCTTTATACATTAGTACAATAAAACCAACCCACCAATGAAACGACTTAAACTTATTATGGCAATTGCTATCCTGATGTTTCAGGGCTTTGCCGCTTCAGCACAAAACGGACAGCGTAATTGCGGAACCATGGATTACCTGGCCGCTCAATTAGCTGCTGACCCCGGACTTGCAGCACGCATGCAACAAACTGAACAGGAGATAAACCAATGGCTTGCCGCTCATCCTTCTCAGCGAAATCAGACAACTGTCACCATCCCTGTTGTATTTCACATTGTGTACAACACAACAGCGCAAAATATTTCGGATACACGTATACTCGCACAGTTAGATGTGCTCAACAGAGATTTTGCAAGGCTTAATGCCGATGCTTCAAATACGCCATCGGTATTTGCAGGAGTTGCAGCTGGCACTACGATACAGTTTTGTCTTGCACAAAGGGATCCTGCCGGGAATGCCACTACCGGTATTGTCAGAAAAAGCACCAGCAAAACTTCATTTTCCTCCAATGACGGCGTCAAGTATTCTTCCCAGGGTGGCGATGATGCCTGGTCGAGGGATTCATATCTGAACATATGGTCCTGTAACCTGGGCCAGGGATTACTTGGGTATGCACAATTTCCAGGCGGAGCTGCAGCAACCGATGGTGTCGTTTTGCTGTACTCTTCAATAGGAGGACCTACATCACCCGGTACTGCTACACCCTATCATCTTGGCAGAACCGCCACACATGAAGTTGGCCATTGGATAAACCTGCGTCATATTTGGGGTGATGCGAATTGCGGAAACGATCAGGTTGCTGATACTCCTACACAACAAACTTCCAACTTTGGTTGTCCCTCATTTCCGCACGTTACTTGCAGCAACGGTCCAAACGGTGACATGTTTATGAACTATATGGACTATACCGATGACGCCTGTATGAATATGTTTACGGCGGGACAGGCTTCACGTATGGATGCAACCATCAGCACTACCCGGGCGAGTCTGCTTTCGTCACTTGGCTGCCAGGCACCGGGTGGCGGTGGTACATCCTGCGGTACGCCATCAGGACTGAGTGCATCTGCCATTACAACTTCAGATGCTACTTTGGGATGGAGCAGTGTTTCTGGATCGACTTCCTACTCTGTGCAATACAGGGTTAACGGAACCTCTACATGGACAACAGTTACGTCTACTACCAATTCAAAAACTATTTCAGGTTTAACAGACAACACCACTTATAATTATCAGGTACAGGCCAACTGTAATGGTGTACTCGGCACCTACTCCTCAATAGCATCGTTTACAACACTTACAGGTTCTTCGGGGTGCATAGATACATGGGAACCTAACAATAGTTCTTCAGCCTATAAAACTATCAGCACTAACACGGATATCTTCGGAACTATTTCTACAACCACAGATCAGGACTGGTACCGGTTTTCCACTTCCACACCAAACACATATGTGAAAGTTGAACTCACAAATTTGCCTGCCGATTATGATATAACACTTTACAATGCATCGCTCCGATCACTTGGAACCGGACAAAACAGCGGCACTGCCAATGAACTCGTTAAAAGAAATACCAACAAGGCTGCAACCTATTATGTTAAAGTATACGGTTATCAGGGAGCCAATAATGCTACCCAGTGTTATACGCTTCGGGTAAGTACCAAAAACACTTCTTGGAGAATTGGTGAAGGTAACGATGAAACAAATGCAGTTGCCATTGAGGAGCTGTTTAACCTTATGCCCAATCCTGCCAACAATGAGGTCGAAATTGAATTATTTACTGCCATGTCGGGAACAGTGAGTTTAAAACTGTTTGATATTACCGGAAGAGAAATAAAAGGTATCCACTCTGATGTAACTGCCGGCATCAATAAACTCCGTTTAGAAACAAGTCCTTACGAAAACGGTATTTATTTTATTGTGGCCGAACACGACGGGTTGGTTCAAACAGGAAGGCTTGTAATTGCCCATTGACAAATGATTTATAAAACAAAAAAGCCCCGATTATTCATCGGGGCTTTTTTAATATCTGCAACTCAATCTTCGGTAACAGGTATCGTCTTCACCACAGTACCATTGCGCTCTGTAACTTCAATGGGTATACCCCCTTTAACGCGTTCAACGATACTTGTATCAAAACCGGTCATATAAATATAGTATTTGCCACACCTTAATCCCGACACAACCACTTCGGCTGTCCCGGTTGTACCGGTTGCTACCATATCGTAATCTGAAGCCTGGTCACCGGGAAATTCATTTGCCATATAATTTTCTACAGGATAGGATAAGAACTTAATAAATGCGGAATCAGCGTAACCCGGCTGATTGGAAATTGCAGCCCCATGGTGCTGAGGTTTCAGTATAAGGGTAACATCTCCGCCTGTCCCGGCATTACATTTATCACCTGATTCACATGAACTGAAATAAAACATCAGGGCAAGTGAAGCAACCGTTATAACGAAATTTCGGCCGGATTTAATTTTATGGTTTTTCATGAATCAAAAAATATAACTAAATGAAAGTGCTACTTGTATATGATCTTCGGGAGTACCTTCCGGTATAACCGATAACAAAGGTAATCTGATTTGGTTTGCAATTGCGAATGTTCCAACATAGAAATCACAACCTGCAGTACCCCAGGTGGTAGCTCCGCCGGCGGAATGAATCGTTTCCCCATTAAAAGAATCTTGCAGCCCGGTTTCATAGGCGCTTCCCAAATGCGGATAAAATGCCACCTTATGAGACTGAAAGGTATAAAACCCTGATCCCGACAAGTTGAAAGTGTTGCCATAATGATAACCGGTTGCACTGGAACCATTGAATTTGTAACTGGCATCTGCATTCCAGCCCAGCCTTTGCCTTTTACCGATATAAGAAAGTGCTGCCAGGTAATCGGTACTACCGGTTCCCGGTAACAGATGATGCGACATGGGGATATCCATTGAGGCGGTACCCGATGATTTGCCGGTAGGGAATTTTATTCCTCCACCAGCAAATAACCTGTGCCTCGTTTGGGAAGAGTCGATTGCCCGTGTATTGGCAAGCTGGTAAAACCCTTGTAAAAACAGATCACCAAAAGCATTCATATGTTCTTGTTCGGAAGTGTATGTAATTGAATTAATGGAATAGGGCATGGTAAACATCAACTGTACTTTCGGATGAGGGTAATACCTGCCGTAAAGTTCCAGTTCGTTTTCATATTCGTTCCAATCACCAACCAGAGGCTCTGCTCCGGATCCGTGTTCAGTATGACTGACACGTAATCCCTGAGTAGCTCCTTGCAGAAAAGTGTGACTGTTTTTCCAGCGAATGCCTATTGAATTATTGTTATAACCGGGGTTTAACCCAAGATAACAATTGCAGAAATCACACGATTTTCCTGTTTGAATGCAAATGAGACAAACAGACAAAAGAATTAACCGTTTCATAACAGAAATAATGACAATTATTCCTGATGAATATGGTCGTAGCGGATCATGTCAGCATAATTATTTGCCAACGTCTGCGCATCAGCATTGGCACTCATCACCGTTGATGAGAATGTGGACATGTCGATAGTTACGGGATTTTTAAAAATTTCCAGTACATCAAGAACCAGATGTAATTCAGGATTACCACCTTTTTCAAGCAACATTGTGTTGCCGTTAAAATCGAGCTCCACATCCTTGATGTTATTATAGGTTCCCTGAAATCCGCCTACATGGTATCGGAAATTACCCGGAGAAGCAATAGAAGGCGAAGTACCTTCCATCTTCATAAAAATGTAACCGGTGTTCCAGGTCCAGAACATCCCGTTGGTGATATCAAGCGCCCCTGTTTGAGGACCACTGGTGTTTGCTGCACTATCAACACCAATAATAAATCTGATCGCCTTGTATTCCCCCTCAGGCATACTATCCATTGCAAATGTCATAGAGTTCTCATCCGACTGATCAATTAAAAAGTAACTGTTTGGCACAGATACAATGCTGTTGTCGGTTTTAACCAATCTGATATTTGAGAGGTAATACTTGAATAACGAGACTGTGAAATCATCTCCGTTTTCATTAGTATAAACAGAGTCAAGAAAGAATTGCTTATTTCCTGCCAGGTGCGTTAATTCTATGTGAAACACGGGAGGAACAGTTGAAGCAGGAGTTGTATTGTTGTTATCGTCTTTTTTATCGCAACCGGTAAACACAACAGTTCCGGCAGTTAGCAGGACGACTAAATAATATTTATATGATGAAAATAGTGTTTTCATAATTTGAATGTTAAATGTGAATGAAGAAATTCCGGAACTCGCAGAGAACCGCTAAAAAGGGATATTCAGTCAACCCTTCCCGGAGGATGAAAAATTTCTTTAGAAAATTCCGGAAATAAAAGCAATTCTTCCGGAATATAAGAAGTTGTGAAGTACGCTTGTGTAAACAGGATCTTTAAAACCGAACCTGTGATCCAAACTGATTCAGGGGCGGATTTTGTTTTACTTTCCCCGGAAGGTAAATCCGTTTCATCTTTTGCCAGCTCCTTTTTCAGGTGACATTTCCCATGGCAGGTGCTGCCAGGGACATTTCTATTCACACACAAAACACTGGAAATGAATTTTTTGTTTACCATATACTCAGCCACAACCAATTGCTTGCTGAATACCTGCATGAGCAATCCGGCGAATAATAAAGAGGCAATTATTCCTTTCATAAATAACAAAGATAGTGTTTAGAAGGGCTATACAGTATATGACATATATCACAAAAGAAAAGAGCCGCGAACAATCGCGGCTCTTTTCGAAGAAAATGAGGTTATCTGATGGATACCATTTCCCTGTATTTCGGAAGAGGCCAATAGGCATCGTCAACAATTAATTCGAGTTTATCGACATGGTACCGGATCTGATCAAAAAACGGCCATATCTTTTCGCAATAGGCAACAGCTTTTGTACGGTGGTTTTCGATTTTATTTGCCTGTTTTCTGGCTTCGGTCATTTTATCGGTACTCTCCTTTATGACTGTAATGTGTTCAGAAATTTCACGTACAAGGTCCAGTTGTGTTTTGAATGAATCGGTTTTCATTCCAACCGCTTTCAATCCTTCAATGTTTCTGATCAGGTCATTTTGATATTTTACTGCAGTTGGAATAATATGATTCAATGCAAGCGTACCAATTACTCTGGATTCAATCTGGATTTTTTTGGTGTAGCTTTCCAGCATAATTTCATGACGTGCCTCGAGTTCCCTGTGAGTGAAGATATTGTTCTTACTGAACAGGTTCATCGAGTTTTTTGAAACATAAGCATCTAATGCGGCCGGAGTAGTTGTAATATTGGAAAGGCCGCGGCGTTTTGCTTCTTTTACCCATTCATCGCTGTAGCCGTTTCCTTCGAAGCGGATTTTTTTGGAGTCTACAATGTACTGACGTAACACTTTTAATATGGCCTCATCCCTTTTTACCTTATTGGTTGTTTGAGCTTCTACCTCAGCTGCAAATTCTTTCAACTGATTGGCCATAATTGTATTCAATACCAGCATCGCATTTGATGAGTTGGCTGAAGAACCAACGGCGCGAAACTCAAATTTATTTCCTGTGAATGCAAAAGGTGAAGTTCGGTTGCGGTCGGTGTTATCCAACAAAATTTCCGGAATCCTGCCAATGTTCAATTTTATTTGCGTCTTTTCTTCCGGAGTCATTTTCTCCTTTACAACTGTCTTTTCAATATCGTCAAGCACTGCCGAAAGCTGTGAGCCGAGAAAAATGGACATGATTGCCGGAGGAGCCTCGTTGGCTCCCAAACGGTGGTCGTTACTTGCCGATGCAATGCTTGCACGAAGCAGGTCGGCGTGTTCATACACAGCCTTTATAGTGTTGATAAAGAAGGTAAGAAACTGCAGATTGGTTTTGGGTGAATTGCCAGGTGAAAGCAGGTTTTTTCCTGTGTTGGTTACAAGAGACCAGTTATTGTGCTTACCGGACCCGTTAATTCCTGCGTATGGTTTTTCGTGAAGCAGTACTTTGAAATAGTGTCTGCGGGCCACTTTGTCCATTACATCCATCAACAGCTGGTTGTGGTCAACGGCAAGGTTTATTTCTTCAAAAACAGGTGCACATTCAAACTGACTTGGTGCAACTTCATTGTGACGTGTTTTTAGTGGAATTCCCAGTTTAAATGCTTCAATTTCAAAATCGACCATAAAGGCATACACCCGGGAAGGAATGGATCCGAAATAATGGTCTTCGAGCTGCTGACCTTTCGCAGGAATATGTCCGAACACTGTTCTGCCTGCCGTCTCAAGATCGGGACGTGCATTATACATGGCTATGTCAATGAGAAAGTATTCCTGCTCAATGCCCAGCGTCGCATTTACTTTAGTAACATTTTTATCGAAATACTGGCAAACTGCAACGGCAGCAGCATCGAGTTCATGCAATGCCTTTAATAAGGGCGCTTTATAGTCGAGCGTTTCACCGGTATAAGAGACAAACACCGTTGGAATACAAAGCGTTTTTCCGGCCTGACTCTCTATAATAAATGCAGGCGAAGTAGGATCCCAGGCTGTATAACCTCGTGCTTCAAAAGTGTTTCTTATTCCTCCGCTGGGAAAACTTGAAGCATCAGGCTCTTGTTGAACCAATGCGCTGGATGAAAAATTTTCAATTGGACGACCGTCAGCGAGTTCAAAAAATGAATCGTGTTTTTCGGCGGTACTGCCGGTTAACGGTTGAAACCAATGTGTATAATGTGTTGCACCTTTTGAAACAGCCCATGCCATCATAGCTGTTGCCACCTGCTCAGCAACTTTACGTTCAATCTGCTGGCCGCTTTCAACTGCTTCCAATACCTGCTTATACGATTCCTTTGAAAGAAACTTTTGCATGGTGTCCTTATCAAAGACATTTTGCCCGAAATAGTCGGAGATTTTACCTGATGGAACAGTGACGGCCTCTCTGGTGCGACTGAAGGCGGTTTCGAGTGCTTTAAAACGGAGAATGGACATTTTTTTGAGTTATTTTGAGCAAAGGTATGATATTTTAGGGGGGTGTCAAGAGAAAATGTTATATT
>DASUFP010000113.1:0-9413 GCA_036274495.1 Bacteroidia bacterium | reverse complement strand
GTTGTCATTTCCCAGGCGCTTAACAACACCACATTGCAGGTTAACCTGCTCGATGATAAAGGCAATCCTACAGAAACAAATGTGAACATGACCTTTTACGATTCACATACCGGTGCCGTGCGCTATAATTTTATCCATACCATGAATTCAAAAGGGCTTCCGGATACCCTGGTGGTAGATCCTCTGAGTGTTTACAGAATTGTTGTGCAAACGTTGCCGCCTGTTGAAAAAGACAGCGTTGTTTCGCTTGCCGGTAAACATACTGTTGTCGGTATAGATGCCGGGCAGGGTGATTTATATCTGAAGTTTGAAGGGCTTTCGGATTACCGCGACCTCGAATGTATTATTCGTAAAAAAGGGGAAACGGCAACACTTCATGTCCAGAAATTCAATACCTCACAGCGTTTTCTTATCGGTAAATACGATCTGGAGGTTTTAACACTGCCAAGACTGATGATCTCTGATGTGGATATTTCTCAAAGCAAAACCACAACAGTTCAGATTCCCAATCCGGGTATCGCGAATCTGGTAGCTAACGGTCCCGGATATGGGAGCATTTATGTAATGGAAAAAGATACCATGCGCTGGATAAAGGATATGAATCCTGATGCATCTCGCGAAAGCGTTACCCTGCTTCCTGGAAAATACCGTGTTGTTTACAGAGCTAAAAATGCGAGGGAAGCTGACTATACCGTCGACCGCACATTCCGGGTTACTTCCGGAAGTTCTCAAACCGTTAACTTATACTGATACCATGATAGAGACAACTACAACTATGAAGAAATATACTTTCACCGAAAAAAAGGATACACGTTCCGGTTTTGGGGCAGGCCTTCTGGAACTGGGCCGCGCAAATAAAAATGTGGTGGCTCTTTGTGCCGACTTAACAGGCTCGTTAAAAATGGATGCGTTTGCAAAAGAGTTCCCCGACAGGTTTTTCCAGGTGGGGATTGCAGAAGCCAATATGATCGGCATTGCTGCCGGCATGACCATTGGCGGCAAAATTCCCTTTACCGGTACGTTTGCAAATTTTTCTACCGGTCGTGTGTACGATCAAATCAGGCAGTCGGTGGCCTACTCCGGTAAAAATGTAAAAATATGCGCTTCGCATGCAGGGCTTACCCTCGGCGAAGACGGAGCAACACACCAGATTCTTGAAGATATTGGAATGATGCGCATGCTTCCCGGAATGACCGTTATTTGTCCTTGCGATTACAACCAGACGAAAGCCGCTACCATCGCCATTGCTGCCTTGGAGGGCCCGGTGTATTTGCGGTTTGGCCGCCCCTCGTGGCCCGTGTTTACCGATCCCGCCGAACCGTTTGTGATTGGGAAGGCACAGCTGATGACAGAGGGCTCTGATGTTACCTTATTTGCAACCGGACATATGGTTTGGAAAGCCCTTCAGGCATGTGAACAGCTTGAGTCCGACGGAATAAGTGCTGAAGTGATCAATATCCACACCATTAAACCTTTGGATGTGGACGCCGTCTTACAATCGGTTGGTAAAACAGGCTGCGCAGTAATAGCTGAAGAACACCAGCGCAATGGCGGACTGGGAGAAGCAATTGCAGGAGTACTTTCAAAAACAGCTCCGGCTCCTCTGGAGTTTGTTGCGGTAAACGATACCTTCGGAGAAAGCGGTACACCCGAGGAACTGTTAGTTAAATATGGACTCGATTCATCCGACATTGTCAAAAAAGCCAAATCAGCTCTCGAACGGAAAACAAACCGATTCTGACGAAAAAGCAGTCGCTGCACGCAGCAGCTCAGCCGATCATACCTATACAGACCTTGAACTGCTTGAGATTTTTCAGGATCCTGACAGGCGCCATTATGCCTTTAACCTGATTGTCAGGAAACATCAGCAGAAAATTTACTACCATGTACGACGCATTGTAATTGATCACGACGATGCGAATGATGTTGTGCAAAACACGTTTATAAAAGCGTGGAACGGCCTCGACCATTTTAAGGGTCAGTCGCAGTTGTATACCTGGCTCTACAGGATTGCAACAAATGAATCGCTGAACCATTTGCGGAAAAAGAGAACTTCTTTTTTTCTGCCGCTGGTTAATGTCGAAAAACAACTGAGTGAATCGTTACATGAAGATCCGCTGCTCAGCGCCGATCAGTTGCAATTAAAATTACAAAAGGCCATTTTAACACTTCCCGAACGGCAGCGTGTTGTCTTTAACATGCGGTACTATGATGAAATGAAGTATGAGGAGATGGCTGAAATTCTTGGCGTGACCACCGGAGCACTCAAAGCATCCTATCATCATGCGGTCAGGAAAATCGAAAAATATATCACCGGCAATTAAACCTTACCGAACAAATACCATCCTAACTAAAGTCGTGAAAATATCAGATGGAACACAATTACGATAAAGATCCCGAATTACCCGAATTTGCAAACGCCGGGAAACAACACCCTTTCACCGTTCCGGAAGGGTATTTTGAACGTTTGCCGGATACTATTTCCGATAAACTGCAGCATCAAAAAGGCCACCGCCGTCAACCGGTGCCCCGGTTTGTGCTTGCTGCTGCTTGTCTTGCAATTGCATTGTTTTTAGTATTTCATTTCTCTCATACAAGTGAAGTTGCAACAACTCCCGATTTTGAAATTACCCCCGAACACCTCAGTGCTGCAGGATATGTGAGTGAAATAGACGAAAACATGCTTGTTGAAGCCATAAGTGCCGATGCGCTGGCAACACCTGATTCCAGTGCCATTCAGGATTACCTGATCGATCAGAAAATAGATATTAGTTTAATAATCAAAGAGTTATGAAAAAGATCACAGCTATAGTATTTAGCGGCTTTCTGTTGGCAGCCGGATTGTGTAAAGCACAGCCCGACGGACCACCACCACCTCCTCCGGGCATGGAAGAGAAAAAGGAACAGGTAGAGTCGATGAAAATTGCATTTATCACCCAAAAACTGGATCTCACTCCTGAAGAAGCACAGCAGTTTTGGCCTGTTTACAACAAATACAGAGACGAGCTGGATAAACTGCGTGAAAACCATCACAAGAACATGGAAAAGGCGGGTAAGGATCTGTCGGGACTGTCAGATCAGGAAGCGGAACAATTTGTGGATAATGAGATCGCATTCAGGCAATCGGAAGTGGACATTCTTAAAAAGTACCACACCCAATTCAAAAAGGTATTGCCGGTGAAAAAGGTGGCGTTGTTTTACAGGGCTGAGGAAGAATTTAAACGGGAACTGCTCAGACGCATGCAAAAACAGAAACAGGGCATGGGAATGCAACGACAGTGAAACACTGCATCAGGGGGCTTGGCCCTCTTTTTTTTGATAATCCGGAGATATCTCCGCACATCAGGTAAGGCAGAGAAGGCTAATGATTAACTTTGTTCCATGCGTTCGAACCGGCAAGTTTTTCTGGAGCATCTTGCTCAAACCAGCCATGAGCCGCTGGCAGTTGAGATAACGGCTGCCTCAGGTGCCGTGTTGTATGGTCCGGACGGAACGTCGTACCTCGATTTAATCAGCGGTATCGCCGTAAGCAACCTGGGGCATTGTCATCCGGATGTGGTGGAAGCCGTTCAGCGGCAAGCGGAAAAGTTTATGCATGTTATGGTGTATGGCGAACTTATTCAGGCACCGCAAAATGACCTCGCTGCTGAGCTGACATCGCTCTTACCCGCATCGCTCAATTGCTGCTACTTTGTCAATTCAGGTTCTGAAGCAATAGAAGGAGCAATGAAACTTGCAAAAAGAGCGACAGGCCGTACCGAAATCATCTCCTTTCACAAGGCTTATCATGGAAGTACACAGGGTGCTTTGAGCATAATGGGTGATGAATTTTTTAAGACTGCCTACCGGCCGCTGCTGCCTGACACGCGTCAAATTTCCTATGGATCTGTTGCCGACCTTGCCTTTATCACACAAAAAACCGCTTGTGTAATTGTGGAACCGGTGCAAGGCGAAGCAGGTGCGGTATTGCCTCCTGAGGGATACCTGAAATTGCTTGCATCAAAATGTAAGGATGTTGGCGCGCTGCTTATCGCCGACGAGATACAAACTGCATTCCGGCGTACAGGACCGATGTTTGCCTCACTGTCGGCCGGAATAATTCCGGATGTACTCGTGCTTGCCAAAAGCATGGGGGGTGGCATGCCCATAGGCAGTTTTATTGCAGATAAAAAGTTGATGGGAGTCTTTGCCGAAAATCCCGTACTTGGACATATCACAACTTTTGGAGGTCACCCGGTGAGTTGTGCCGCAGCGCTTGCCGCTTTAAAAGTCACCCGGCACATTCCCGAATCTGAAATAGTCAGAAAGGGAGAACTGTTCAGGGAGCGTCTGGTACATCCCGCTGTTAAGGAAATTACCGGAAAAGGGCTGATGCTCGGAGTAAAACTGGAAAGTGAAACGCTCAACAGAGAACTGATTCGCAGGTGTATGCTGAGAGGTGTCTTTACCGATTGGTTTCTGTTTGCTCCTGATAAACTGCGTATTGCACCGCCGCTGATCATCGACGATCATCAAATCTTCATGGCTTGTGAAGTTATTTTGCAGGTTCTGGACGAATTAAGTCAGAAACAATAATTTATTTTTGATGATCACAAAAAAATAGCTAATCCTTAAAGAATACAGCAAAAAATTAACGCCTATGAATGTCTTGATTGTTGAAGATGAAAAATCGCTATCGCACGAAATTGAGATTTTTCTTACCAAACAGGGATATAATTGCGACGTAGCTTTTAACGGGAAAAGCGCCTCCGAAAAAATATTTGTGAACGCATATGATTTTGTATTGCTCGATCTGGGATTACCTGATTACAACGGACTCGATCTGCTGAATGAATCACGTCAGGCAAAACGCGAATCGGCATTTATCATTCTTACTGCCCGCAACGAGATCGACGACCGCATCAAAGGCCTCGATATGGGTGCTGATGATTATTTGTCGAAACCCTTTTCACTTGCCGAATTAAATGCGCGCATGCAGGCCATCATACGGCGTAAACATGGATTGGTCACCAACAGTATTAAAGTGGGTATGTTCGAAATGGATATCAGTAACCGCACGGTGACGCATAAAGATCAGAACATCAACCTTACTAAAAAGGAATTTGATTTACTACACTACCTTGCCTTAAACAAAAACCGGGTACTCACCCGCATGCAGCTTACCGAACATATATGGGGCGACGTGATGGAAGAAGATTACGATTCCAACTACATCGATGTACATATGAAAAACCTCAGGAAGAAACTTTCGGCTTTTGCCTCAGTCGACTGGCTCGAAACGGTGAGGGGAATCGGCTACAGGCTTAATCAGCACTGATGAAGTTACAGGTAAAACTTGCCATTTATAACGCGCTATCCAAGGGTATCATTATTGCTGCCTTTGGTTTTTTACTCCCGTTAATTGTGGAGCGGGTGGTTTATGACCATATAGATAAACGCCTTATTGCCCGAACCGACAGGGTTTTAAAAATTATCAGCAGAGGAGGACTCAATGAAATTATCATGGAGCAGGATTGCAGCTTCGAGAGTTACACCATACTGAAAGAGGAATTTGTCTCTATTAAACCTCTTGCCAATGATATGGTAGCTCCTGAAACACTTATCTCCAATGAACGATGGGATGTAGGCGGAGAAAAACTCAATCACCGGATCATTCATCAGGCCTTCGTTTTCGACAATCAGCTGTATGAATTACGCATAGGAGAGGGGCTCAGTACTATCGACCAGCTTAAATCCACAATTGTTCAGTTTAGTTTGTGGCTGATGATTATTGTAACAATTATTTCAGTGTTTATCGACATCGGCTTTGTGCGGCTGATGATGATTCCGTTTAACAAAATAGTAAGGCAGAAACTCCAGCTTGCCGGCAATCCCTCTGCTTATAAATTTGACCCTATTCATTCAACCACATCCGAGTTTAACCATCTCGATACCACCATCAACGAATTGATGCGTCGTACGAGAGATGCCTTTTTAATAGAAAAGGAATTTATCGCAAATGTTGCGCACGAATTGCTGACTCCTATTTCTATTCTGCAGCACCGGTTGGAAAATATGATTGTGAACGGTGAGGTACCTCTTGAGTTTGAAAATAAGATTCTCGACTCTCAGAAGACGTTGGGCCGGCTGAGTAAAATAATCAGAGCCCTGCTGATGATTTCAAAAATTGAAAACGATCAGTATCTGAAACAGGAGCGGGTTTACGTTTCACAGCTTGCCGGAGAGGTCCTCGATGAGATGATTGAATTAATTGAAGAAAAGAAAATTATTCTGCAGCGCAGTCTGGCCGACAGCCCCGAATTCGGCCCCTGCAATAAAACACTGCTCTTCACCATGATTTTCAATATTGTCAATAACGCGATCAAGTACAACAATATTGGCGGCACCATATCGGTGACGGGCCACCTCGAACCTGATTCCTACGTTCTTGAAATTGCGGATTCGGGAATTGGAATTGACCCGGAAAAGCTGGATCATATTTTTAACAGGTTCGAGCGGTTTCACCCCGGAGATGGTCCCGGTTACGGCCTTGGATTACCAATTGTAAAAACCATTGCCGATTTTCACCGGATAAAACTGGATGTCCATTCAAAACCCATGCAGGGAACTACATTTGTTTTGAGCTTCCCGCTGAATGGCTGATGCGTCAGCGTGCTAATAAATACCCGTTGACAGCATTACCAGTGTACAAGCCTCAAGAGGTTCTATGTTATATTGAACGGCCAATGCGGCAAGTGCTGCATTTTCTGCTCCGGGATTAAAAATTATACGGGAGGGCTTTAACGACAGTATGTAATCGTAGAGTTTCGCCTGCCGCTCAGCGCGCATATAGAGGGTAACAGTGTGTATGTTTTCCAGAGCCGGAGTCCCCGTCAAAATAGTCACGTCATCCACAACACCGGCCACAAGACCTACGGCTTCCACTTCAATATGATGACTGCGGAGCCTGCGAATTGCCAGATTGGAATACCTGGACGGATTAAGGCTCGCTCCCAGCACCAATGTTTTTTTGTCTGATTCAGATAGCTTCATAGTAGTCGAGATCTTTGCCAAATGTTTCTTTGACCTGTGTAGTTGCATACCAGGCCAGTCCTATGCAAACAGCGCCTACAGCCAGTGCCGCATTCAGCGATGTAGTATGCATGGCGAGCCAGCTGAAACCTGTAGTTATGGGAAACACGGAACCCCTCACAAAGTTTGGTACCGTATTGGTTACCGTTGACCGGATGTTGGTTCCGAATTGTTCTGAAGCTATGGTTACAAATATAGCCCAGTACCCGGTGGCGGTTCCAAGCAGGAAACACAACAGATAAAACTGATCGAGACGAATACCATGAGCACCAAAAATATAGTAGAGTACCAGCACCGATGAGAAGATAAGATAACTGAATACTACTTTTCGCCTGCTGCGAAGCAGCTGGCTCAGCAATCCTGAAATCAGATCCCCAAACGACAATCCTATATAGGCATACATTACCGACTTGCCGTTTACCACACCTTCAATACCCAGTTCCTTTGCAAAAACATCCTGCGAAAGTGCAATTAACACACCTACAACATACCAGATGGGTAATCCAATCATAATACAACTCAGGTATTTTATGGTAGTATCTTTGTTTCTGAACAGCGACAAAAAATCACCTTTACGAATTTGTTTGTGCTGCATATGCTCAAACATCCCCGATTCAAATGCGCCAATTCTAAGTGCCAGCAATACCAGCCCGAGCATTCCGCCGATCAGGTAAACAATTTGCCAGTTGCTGAAGCTGTGTCCTGTAATTTTTTCCAGTATCCCCGAAAGATAATGACCTTCGGTTCCTACTACGCCGGCAAGTACTGCGCCGAGTGCTCCAAAGGTTACTATAACCATTGTTCCGTATCCGCGCTTTTCCTTATCCATTGTTTCGGAGACCAGTGTTATTCCCGCGCCCAGTTCACCTGCAAGTCCTATTCCTGCAACCACTCTTATAACTGCATACCAGGTTATATCAAATGTAAAAGCGTTCAGGATATTTGCGATGGAATAGAGCAATATGGAACCGAACAAAACGGAAATACGTCCTTTTTTATCGCCCCAGATTCCCCATAAGAGGCCGCCGGCCAGCATACCAAGCATCTGACAGTTGAACAAAAATATCCCGGTGTCTTTTATGTCAAAGACGGCCCCTGTTATCAATTGAATTTGCTCAAGGCTTTCGCGCTTTACAACATTAAACAGTACCAAATCATAGATATCGACAAAATACCCAAGTGCAGCTATCACCACCAGCCAGTTAAAGGGATTGGTGTGAGGAGTTTGGTTATTTTTCATAAGTGCTGATAAAGTAATAATGAATCAGGGCAGAATGGGATCTTCAAAAATAAATGTTGAATCAGGGGGCATGGTGTCGGCCGGAACCACCAGTTCTCTTGCCGGACCATTCAGGCGTACGGTATAACGCAAACTGTCGTATTGCAGCTGCGTAATGATCTCCTTCCCCAATAAGCGGCCTGCCACCAATCTGAAATATCCCTGTAAGCGGGGCCGCAGGTTTCCTTCCTGATCAAATGCATAACGGAACAATTTGGGATTGGGAATAATACTTGACAGGTAAATGGATTCTTCCAGGTTTAATTCGGCCGGCGATTTGTTGAAGTAATAGCGGGCTGCGTCAGTGATTCCATATATACCGGGTCCCCATTCAATAATATTGAGATACACCTCCAGCATACGGTCTTTGGAACAGAGATGATTGTTTTCAATCAGCCAAACCAAAAGGGCTTCTTCGATTTTACGTGAAATGGTTTTGTCGCGGTTGAGATGAACGTTTTTTACCAGCTGCATGGTTATGGTACTTCCGCCTCTTGCAAACCGCTTCTCTTTTAGGTTTGTTGCAATTGACATACGGAAGGCTTCCTCGTTAAAACCTTTGTGAAAATAAAAGGTGCCATCCTCTGCTGTAAGTACACAGTATATCAGGTAGAGAGAAATAGACTCAAGCGGAGTGAAATCATGGTTTTCAGGTCCTACAATAAAAGTCTTCACCACTTTATCGTTTTCCCTTGCTTCGTATTCGAAAGGCCTGCTCATTTTTGAAAGATCCTCCCGGCCGAAACGGTTTATATGGAAGTTTGAAGCATTAAAATCCGAATTGAAACGTACACTGTCGGGCTGACCGGTATCAACATCAAAGTTGAGTTTATAGGAGACTGTTCCGGATGCTTCAATTCCTTTCAGCGAATTAAATAACCCATTCGGCAAGGAGGTGAAAAAATCCTGACACGGGGTTTCATCCATTTTAAGATGAATGCCGGCTTTATATGATGAGGTATGACCTGCTTCACCCAGCAGTTCCATATTTATTTTGTTCAGCTTCATCCGGGAGTTGGTTGAAATATACACCATCGAATCTGCTGTAATCAGGTTCAGTTCT
>DASUFP010000112.1:0-9702 GCA_036274495.1 Bacteroidia bacterium | reverse complement strand
ATGTTAAAGCGGTAAGGTCCAGCCCGGCTGTAAAACTGCTGGATTTGTAGTCATCTGCCCCATTTTGTCCTTTGTCAGTTCTGCTGGAGAATCCCAGTACACCCCATTCGGCATTAACCGACCAATTGTCGTGGAACCAGTATTGAATACCGGGAGCTATTCCGGAAGAAATGGAAGTATATTTCTGCTCACTTGAGTTTTGGTTGCTGGGCTCAAATTTATCTTTCCCAAAACCATAGGCTATTTCAATACGTCCGTAAAGTGAACAGTTATCTCCAAGTGATTTATAGTACCTGAAAAAAGGTGCAAGTTCAAACAAGGTCATGGTAGTTTTATCTTTTGTGCCACCCTCTTCTGTTTTATCACTTGAATACCTGAGGGTTATTCCGGCAGCCATATTTTCATTTACCATGTAGCCAAAAGAGGGTCCAAACACTCCGGAAGTTGTTTTGTCATGGTTGTCGTTTTTGGTAGTTGCTATGCCTGCAGCACCCCCAATCCACATGTTGTTACCTGAGTCCTGAGCAATGGCAATTGAGGCAATAGCCAACGCGCAAATTGATAAGATTGTTCTTTTCATTGTGATTTGATTTAAGGATTTAACAGCAAAAGTAATGCGGTTAGGTTAACAATAGTTTAAAAAAACGTATGAACTGAATATTCTCCACAATTGTCTTAAAACAAAAAGGGCGGTAACCTCTGGTTACCGCCCTTTTGTGAGTATTAAAGCTCAATTAGAAATAAAAGCTAAGGATGATTGAACCTCCGCTATTATCAGTGTCAAATCCGAAAGAAGATGATTTTCCGGTTTTAGAAGATGAAGAAGTTACACCGCCGGCACCGCTGTTTAAAGTGGGATCCCAGCCTTCCTGAGAAACTTCGCCTTCACCTGTTGATGAAATAGCAAGTCCCCAGCCGAATTCACCTGCAACCGACATTTTAGGGGCGAAGAAATATTCAACACCAACAAAACTACGTACTCCAAATCCGAACATAGAACCATTTTTTGATTCAGTAGTGCGTGGGTTGGCACCGTTTTGACCGGGGATACCTGAACTTGGGTTGGTGTTAGTTGCACTGTAGGCATTCGCATAGGAGTAAGTGGTTTTGCCACCGCCAAACATCAGGTAAGCTTCAGCACCATAAAGACCACGTAAACGACCTTTTCCGCGGTTTTTCTGAATTCCGGCACCTAACAGGATGTTATTTGAAGAAGTCTTTGCTTCATCAAACGACTGATCGTTAGGATCAGTGGTAGCATCGTTGTCAGTAGAGTAATTTACTTTGTTGGAACCAATTCCCAACCGGATTTTTCCTCTGTATGAGGTGTTTGCATCCTTCACCATACCGCCGGTAATAGCCATACCGCTGTTAGTGAAGTCCCATGAAGGAGCGCTGTTTCCGCTATTCATGAGGTTACCAAAATAATCAAGGAAAGGAACAGCATCCACTCCTATCCAGTAGTCACCTACTTCAGGTAGAATGGGCGTACCCTTTTTAGACGTCATTTCGTCTTGTGCCAGAACAACCGAGGCACTCAAAGCAAATGTGGCAATCAGTAAGATCTTTTTCATGGGTGTATGGTTTTAGTTATACGGTGTCAAACCTAAAGGTATTTTCAAAAACAAACACCGAAAAACACTAAAGTTATTAAGATGTGATTGTTAACTATTTAAGGGAACATGTTTTACAAAACCAATCAGGCCTTATCGTTAAGCATCGGAACAAATTTAAACTTATTAAATGAAACAATTTCTAATGTGTTGTCTTGTTTCTTTAACACAGTAGTCATAACCTGTTCATTTTCATCTCCTAATGGAATTACAAGAATCCCTCCCGGTACCAATTGCTCAATCAAAACCGGTGGAATTTCCCGTGCTCCGCAGGTAACCAGTATCCTATCATAAGGAGCATAGGCCGGAACTCCTTTAAAACCATCACCGTAAAAGAGTTTTACTTGAAGTTCGAGTTCCGATAATAACCTTAATGCTTTGGTATAAAGTGTTTTATGTCTTTCTATCGAAAATACTTTAACTCCCATTTTATTTAAGACACTTGTTTGGTAACCCGAACCGGTTCCTATTTCAAGCACCCGCATGCCTTTTTCCAGTAACATCAATTGCGTTTGAAATGCAACTGTATACGGCTGCGATATGGTTTGACCTGAATCAATCGGAAAGGCTTTATCCTGATAGGCATATTCCAGAAAAGCGTTGTCCATAAAGAGGTGCCGGGGAACCGCTTCAATGGCTTGCAGCACCTTAATGTCGCTTATCCCCTTCTTTTTCAACTCTTCCACTAACCTGCGGCGCATACCCTGATGCCTGTAACTGTCGATGATCATAGTCTGTCAAAAAATGGATTAAATTTTTGTTTATGAATTATTTATGTTTTGAAAAAGGTCTCTTGTGCGACAAATTTAATCATTACCCATGCCTTAAAATCGTTAAATTTGCCGAAATTTTCAACCATGTTAAAGTTCGGAGTTTTTGGTGCCGGCCATCTTGGCAAAATACATATACGGCTGTTGAAAGAGATTCAGGAAGTGAGCCTTACCGGCTTCTATGATGTATCTCCTGAAACGCGTCAGCAGGTAGCTTCCGAATTTGGTATTAATGCTTTTAATAGCCCTGAGGAGCTTATTGATGCCTCTGATGTAGTCGATATTGTGACACCCACCCTTGCCCATTTTGAATGTGCGGCGGCGGCCATAAAACGTTCAAAACATGTGTTTATTGAGAAGCCACTGGCCAACACGGTTGCCGAAGGCGAAGAACTGATGCAGCTTGCCGGTGAAGCCAACATAAAAGTTCAGGTAGGACATGTGGAACGGTTTAACCCGGCATTCATTGCCGCACGGCCTTACATTGGAACACCTATGTTTATTGAAACACACCGGCTGGCTCAGTTTAACCCGAGGGGTACCGATGTTTCGGTTGTTCTGGATCTGATGATTCATGATATAGATGTTGTGCTGAGCCTGGTCCGTTCACCGGTGAGGAAGATCAGTACCAGCGGGGTTGCCGTTGTGAGCGATTCACCTGATATTGCCAATGCACGGATTGAATTCGACAATGGTTGCGTGGCCAACCTTACCGCAAGCCGGATTTCCATGAAAAACATGAGGAAATCCCGATTCTTTCAGCGGGATGCTTACATTTCAGTCGATTTCCTGAAAAAGTCGGCTGAGGTTATCAGGCTTCGGAATGTTACCGGTACTCCGGACCCACTGGCAGTAACCATTGATTTAGGACCCGGAAAGGGCACCAAACAGATATTTTTTGAAAATCCGGCTGTCTCCGATACCAATGCCATAAGGGAAGAGCTGATTTCTTTCGCAAAGGCAATTGAAACCAATACCGACCCCATTGTTGATATCCGTGATGGATTTATGGCTCTGGAAGTAGCTCATAAAATTGCCGATAAACTAAGCACTACTGCAACAGTCAGCCTGTAGACATTCCAATCCGTTTCGATGATCAGAAATTTTAAAGCCGTTTTGGCGGCATGTTCCCTGACAGTACTGCTGGCCAGTTGTGATTTTATCAATCCCGATGAACCGGCTCCCTCCTATATCCAGGTAGATACTTTCCCATTTGACCCTTCTCCCACTGCAGCCGTCATGGGCCCCTCTCCCTCTTCAAAAATCAAAGACATCTGGGTATATGTTGATGGTGAATTTCAAGGTACGTATGAGTTACCTGCCCGGTTTCCGGTGCTCAAATCAGGCGAAGCGGATGTTATTCTCGCACCCGGTATTTTGTTAAACGGTATTGCGGCGACTCATTCACCCTATCCTTTTTACAAGGCCAGCCAGCATTCGGTAACCCTAACTGAGAACGGAACGGTAACGATTGCACCCACAACCCGGTATTTTGACTATACCGAATGCAGTTTTTGTGAAGACTTTGAAGGCTCGGGGTTCAGTCTGGTGAAAACCGGCTCCTCTGATACTATTATGTACCAGCTTCCATCCGGAAGTCCTGATATATTTGAAGGAACATCGAGCGGAGTTGTTTACCTGGATGCCAACCACACCAAGTTTGAGGTATCCTCAACCACTGATTACCTGTTGCCCGGATCCGGAAAGCCCGTATATCTTGAGTTGAACTACAAGATCAACCAGACCATGCAGGTAGGATTATTTGTGAACCTGCCGGGTCCGTCTGTCGAACAGATTCCGGTTATAAATTTAAACGCCACATCCACCTGGAACAAAATTTACATCGAGTTAGGCTACATTGTTACTCCGTATGCCCAGACCGCTACAGGGTTTAAAATTTACTTCGGAGCCCTTAAAGATCCCGGCGTTGCCCTGCCGGTCTTTTATCTTGACAACATCAAGGTCGTCAACAATCAATGAACAAAAGAATACATGCGGTAAAATATATTCTGGCCGACTTCCTGGCTGCTTCTGCGGCATGGGGGTTGTTTTTTTATTACCGTAAAGCCTACATTGAGACTGCTAAATTCGGCTACACACCCAGTTACAGTACCGATGATAAATTCTGGCTGGGTATTTTGGTGATTCCGGCAGCCTGGGTTTTGCTTTACGCTTTTACCGGAGCTTATAGCGATATATACCGAAAATCGCGTCTGAGGGAATTAGGACAAACCTTTTATCTGTCGGCCATTGGTGTGCTGGTTATCTTTTTCACACTCCTCCTCGACGATACCATTGTATCCTACAAAAGTTATTACAGCACCTTGCTGGCGCTTTTTGGTTTACAGTTTACCATTACCGCTATTGTAAGGTTTGTGCTCACAACCTATACCGGCCGAAAAATTAAATCGAAACAGATCGGCTTTAACACCTTACTGATAGGCAGTAACCAAAAAGCACTTAGTTTATTCAACGAATTAAACAACTCTTTTCCCAGTCAGGGTAACAGGTTCATTGGCTTTATTCATGTTGACCAGAACAACGGTCACCTGCTGAAAGGCATACTCCCCCATCTGGGTTCAATGAACGATCTGAAAAAAGTGATTGAGGAATACCGAATCGAAGAGGTGATTATTGCAATTGAATCTTCGGAACATGAGAGCATCGGCAAAATCATCAACATTTTGGAAGATGTGAATGTACTGGTGAAAATTATTCCCGATATGTATGATATCCTTTCGGGATCGGTTAAAATGAATGGCATTTTCGGTGCTCCGCTTATTGAAATATCTCCGAGTTTGATGCCGGTATGGCAGCAGGCATTTAAACGCACCATTGATATCGCTGTTTCGCTGGTCTTTCTGATTCTTCTTTCTCCAGTATTTTTGATCGTATCACTCATCATTGTGACCTCTTCAAAGGGGCCTGTATTCTTTATTCAGGAGCGTATCGGACGACACGGTTTACCGTTTAACATTTATAAATTCCGTTCGATGTTTGTCGGTGCCGAAAGTGGTACCCCCATGTTGTCCAGCGATAATGATTCGCGTGTTACTCCCTTCGGTAAGTTCATGCGTCAGATTCGGCTGGATGAAATTCCGCAGTTTTACAATGTGTTACTGGGCGATATGTCACTTGTCGGCCCGCGGCCCGAAAGGCAATATTTTATTGATCAGATTATGCCAATAGCACCGCATTACAGACATCTTCACAAAGTCCGGCCGGGGATAACTTCATGGGGACAGGTAAAATTCGGGTATGCCGAAAATGTAGATCAGATGGTGGAAAGGCTGAAATATGATGTGATTTATATTGAAAATATGTCTCTGGCTCTTGATTTCAAAATACTCTTTTATACTCTTAAAACCGTTTTACAGGGAAGCGGAAAATAACCTGTTGCTATACTATGAAAAACATTACAGTTATCGGATCGGGCACCATGGGAAATGGAATTGCCCACATATTTGCTCAATCGGGATATAGTGTTTCGCTGGTAGATGTTAACCAGTCTGCACTCGAAAAGGCGATGCAAACAATAGGTACCAATATGGACCGGCAGGTTGCCAAAGGCACACTGAGCGAAGCTGACAAAGCAACTGCAATAGTAAGAATTACCACTTACACAACGTTAAAGGAGGGTGTTGCAGATGCTGATTTAGTTGTTGAAGCCGCAACAGAAAATATTGAAATCAAGCTGAGTATTTTCAAGGACCTGGACTCTCTTTGCCCTGAAAAAACAATTCTGGCCAGCAACACCTCATCCATATCGATAACTAAAATAGGTTCGGTTACAAGGCGTCCCGACAAAGTCATAGGAATGCATTTCATGAACCCCGTACCGGTGATGAAGCTGGTAGAAGTAATCAGGGGCTACAGTACATCCGATAGTGTCACTCAAACAGTACTGGATTTATCGGCAAAACTGGGTAAAACTCCTACTGAGGTAAATGATTATCCCGGATTTATTGCCAACCGCATTTTGATGCCTATGATAAACGAGGCTATTTATTCGCTGTATGAGGGAGTAGCTGGCGTTATGGAAATAGATACCGTTATGAAACTGGGTATGGCACATCCAATGGGACCGTTGCAGCTGGCTGATTTTATTGGTCTGGATGTTTGTCTTTCCATTTTACGGGTAATGCACGACGGATTCGGCAACCCTAAATATGCTCCGTGCCCATTGCTGGTTAACATGGTTACTTCCGGAAATCTGGGCAAAAAATCAGGTGCAGGATTTTACGATTACTCAGGTAACACTAAGGAACTGAAGGTAGCACAGGGATTGCGCTGAAATCAGTTTATGTAAGCGGGGCAATCCGGTTTTTTTCTCCTTTTAGAGGCGGGTTCGCAAAAATTGGATTTGAAACCAAAAAAGAAGTCGTAGCCGGTGGCATCCCATATGCCGGTAAACGAGCCTAACCTGTCGGTCCCGACCACAAATATCCAATAGCGCAATGCAACTCCCAGATGGGGTTTACTGTATTCATAAAATGTGAGCGGCAAAGCTACTTCCCATTTACGCGTTTCATACCTTGCTGAAAGAGCCGCTTGTGAAGCACGCACGATCGCATATTTCTTTGATAAGGGAACTCCTTGCACAACGGTTGCATTCAGGTATACAGAATGTGTAACACAGTAATCAAACTGAAAACTAAGAGCAGTTGGCAGAAAAATGTTCATTTTTGAAGCGGACTTGGAAGCTTCAGGGTCACCATAAAACTGCATGCTGATGGCGCTGTCGAGTTCGTAGGTTGAATTAAAAACAGCTGAATCCAGACCGGTCCAGTAGGCAGAGTTGTTGTTAAAGGAATAAACTCCTGTTTGTCGGGTAAAGCGAATCATGCCAATGTCAATCAACGAGAGGCCGGCCCTGTAATTATACTTTTTTAGTTTTTCTGCAGTCTTGTTACAATCGGATGCGCCATGAACTTTTTTCCTGTAATAGGTCAGTCCAAGGTCCAAACCACCTCCCCACCCTCTTATTTTAAAGGGCTTGGATGCCGCACCATCTCGGCCATCAGACAATGCATGGCCGTATTCACCTGTCACCGAATTTACCTGCATCACATCAGAAGACGGAATAATATAATCGAAGTCGCTGAAAGAAGCATAGAAACCGTCAAAGCCCGCAAGTAATTTTACTGTTACGGCAGCTGCCAGATACTCTTTATCACGCTTCTCATAAATTTTTTTGCCATAGGTGCCACCCAATTCGGCCCAAACAGCGGAGGCAGCCCTGAAGGGAGTAGATGTGTAATTTATTCCATGTTGTGGATCATAATCCAGGCCGTCTTTAATGAATTTAGCAACATGCAGGGGAACATCGGTGGCACTTACGGCACTTCGGAGCGCAGTATGAAACCCCCAGGAATAGTTATCCTTATTTACAATCATGGATGGCCCGCGCAGGTTCACCGAACCGTACATATTTTTGGGAGGTGTTGTATAGTAATCACCGAACTGTTCTTCAGGAATCTGTTCTCCGTTAAGGCTTTTGCTGAAGAGGCGTGTGCGCCGCTTTACATAGGCAAAGTCATTATCGGCAAAAAAATCGCCCGATAAATAATTAAGTTCATTCAGGTAAGGCGATCCGACAAAAAGGGATGGGTTAAGGGACATGCCCATGTTTCCGGCAAAATTGGAGTTGCTGATTCCCAGCATTTCCTGCCCGTGTACAGCAGTGGTAAGGGATGTAAGAAATAACCCCGAAAAGACATAAAAAACACATCTCAACTTACCGTTCATCAATGTGTTAACGTAAAATGGCAAAAAATGTTTTCAGGGAAACATTTTTGAAGGATTCAAAATATTATTCGGATCAAATACCTTTTTGATGCCTTTTTGTAACGCAATGGCGGCAGGGCCAAACGGAATGTCCATATAATTCTTTTGAACATACCCTATGCCGTGTTCACCGGATAGCGTTCCGCCAAGCTGAACACATAATTTAAATATTTCTCTGATACCTTCCGGTACATGCGTGTTCCAGTCCGTTTCACTCATCTCATCACGTAAAATATTGACATGTAAATTACCATCGCCTGCATGACCGTAACAAACAGTCCTGAATCCATATTTACGGCCTGTTTCTTTCACACCTTTCAACAGCTCTGGTAAAGCTGCCCTGGGCACCACTGTGTCTTCTTCCTTATAGATTGAATGCGCTTTAACTGCTTCGCCGACGGCTCTTCTTAGCTTCCATAATTCTGCTTTTTGAGCAGCTGAATCGGCAAAAAGCACATCGAGACACCCGAATTCGGTTACCACTTCGGTAATTTTCTCGCAATCGCGAAACAAAGCATCCTGATCATTTCCGTCCACTTCAATAATCAGATGTGCAGCTACATTATCAGCAACCTGCAATGTTGTTTCAACAAATTGCATGGCGTAATCAAGTGCATCCCTTTCCATAAATTCCATTGCCGAAGGAATAATACCCGATCTGAATACTGCGGAGACTGCGGCACAAGCAGCTTCTGATGAAGCAAAGGGAACAAGCAGCAATAAATCGTGCTTTGGTTTAGGCAATAGCCGGAAAATGATTTTTGTTATGACTCCAAGTGTGCCCTCACTTCCTATGAGTAATTGTGTAAGATTATACCCGGTTGAGTTTTTTAAAACATTGGCACCCGTCATCATTATTTCACCTGAGGGTAGCACTATTTCGGTGTTCAGTACATAATCTCTGGTGACTCCGTATTTAACCGCCTTTGGACCTCCTGCACATTCGGCAAGGTTTCCTCCTAAAAAACAGGAGCCGCGGCTTGCCGGATCGGGAGGATAGAAGAGTCCCTGTGCTTCAACGGCGTCCCTGAAAACCTGGTTTATGACTCCCGGTTGTACGGTAGCCTGCAGATTTGCAGTATCAATGTCAATTATTTTGTTGAGTCTTTCGGTTGAGAGCACTACCCCGCCGTAAACCGGAAGTGCGCCACCACTTAAACCGGTGCCGGCACCCCGCGGAGTAACCGGTATATTTTCTTTATTACAAAAGGCTAAAATTCGTGAAACCTCCTCTGTAGACCCCGGTTTTACTACAACTTCAGGATCAAACTTTAAATCTTCCGTATAATCCCTGCCATAATGATCCGGGATGGCACCGGCAACCAGCACATTAGCATTTCCGCATATATCAGCGAATGCCTCTGCATGGCGCTTTTCTATTTTTGTGTAAGTGGAATTCATTTTTCCTTTGTTGTCTCCTGCCAGATAAAATTCATTTGATTGAGATCGTACCATTCGAGTTCTTTGCCTTTGTTAAGTTTAAGGAAATCGCCGTCCACTTTTTCTATTCTGGTATAAACTTCAGGTAAAAT
>DASUFP010000111.1:0-48905 GCA_036274495.1 Bacteroidia bacterium | reverse complement strand
ACAGACGGCTCATCCTTTGCGATAAGTTTATCAATTGTATCCGAATCCACTCTCACAAACGAGTTATCGGTAAGTTTTGATTCCAGCATATTAATAAAATGCGCATCGAGCGGTCCTTCGAGTAACAATACATCATAGTTGCGATCCTCGGCCCCTTTAACAAACGAATGCTGTTCTTCGGCATGTGAAGCGTATAGGAATACCACTTTGTTGTTTTTATCCGTTTGAAGGGCCTGCACATGATTGCGGTATTCATCCGGCGTAAAATAGGTGCCGGAAGTATTTTTTAACAGACAAAACGATTTAGCCCTGTCGTAAAATTTATCATCGCTCAGCATTCCGTATTTGATAAATACACTTATGTCATCCCATTTGCTCTCAAAATCAGTACGGTTATCTTTAAACAATTCCTCCAAACGGTCGGCTACCTTCTTGGTGATATGCGAACTTATTTTTTTAACATTCGCATCGCATTGTAAATAACTTCTTGATACATTGAGCGGTATATCAGGTGAGTCAATTACCCCATGAAGAAGTGTTAAAAAATCAGGAACAATACCTTCTACCGAATCTGTGACAAAAACCTGGTTACAATACAATTGAATTTTATTCTTCTGTACTTCAATGTTCCGTTTGAGTTTCGGGAAATACAGGATTCCGGTAAGGTTAAAAGGATAATCCACATTCAGGTGAATATGAAAGAGCGGGTCTTCGCTGAAGGGATATAACTCTTTGTAAAAGGCATTGTAGTCTTCTGGTGTCAGCTCACCCGGTTTTTTTGTCCATGCGGGCTTTGGGTTGCTGATTGTTTTTTCTTCGAATCGGATTTCGGCCGGTAAAAACTTGCAGTATTTATTGAGCAATGCCGCAATACGGGGACTTTCCAAAAACTCTTCCGAGTCTGAAGCGATATGTAAAACAATATCGGTTCCCCTCTCTTGTCGCACACCCTCTTCAATAGTATACTCCGGGCTTCCGTCGCAGATCCAGTGAACAGCCTTACCTTCCCTTGTTTCAGTATAGGAACGGGTAATTATTTCAACTTTGGATGCCACCATAAATGCCGAATAAAATCCTAGTCCAAAATGGCCTATGATATTCTGGGCGTCCATTTTATCCTTGTACTTCGCTACAAATTCTTCGGCTCCCGAAAAGGCGATTTGAGTAATGTATTTCTCAATTTCATCCGCTGTCATGCCTATGCCGGCATCCGAAATAATCAGCTTCTTGTTTTCTTTGTCAATTTTGATGTCTACAAACAACTCGCCCAGTTCACCCTTTAATTCTCCCGCTGATGCCAGGGTGCGGGCTTTCTGAATGGCATCAACTGCGTTGGAGACAAGTTCTCTCAAAAAGATCTCATGGTCGGAATAGAGAAATTTTTTAATTATCGGAAAGATGTTCTCGGTTTGGACGTTAATTTTTCCTGTTGACATGGCACATAAATTTTGGGAGCACAAAGGTAAGAAATAATGGCCATCCTCCGCGGCGAAGCCCTGTGTTGCCTGTTATTTGGGAAGAGCCATAGGGTTTTAAAATTGCGATTTTCTGATCCAACCAACCCTATCTCCAATATCTTATCTCCTTATACATACCCCCAATGACTCCGCCGCCGCGGATGACCAATGACCTATTTCCCACCCCCCTCATTCTTTCCCCTTTCCGGATCATTTTTTTTAAAAAATTCTTGTAATTTCACATGTGAACCAAAAAACTTAAGTTTATGAACAAATTAATAGCAGAATTTATCGGAACTTTTTGGCTGGTTTTAGGTGGATGCGGCAGTGCCGTTCTGGCCGCTGCATTTCCTGAGTTGGGAATCGGCTTTGCCGGAGTGGCCCTTGCTTTCGGACTTACAGTACTAACGGGTGCTTATGCCTTTGGGCCTATTTCGGGCGGACATTTTAATCCGGCGGTATCCATTGGATTATGCGTCGGCGGACGATTTGATGTAAAAGAATTGCCGGGGTATGTTATATCGCAGGTGTTGGGTGGAATAGCCGGTGCCGGAATCCTCTATTTGATAGCCTCCGGTAAAGAAGGGTTTGATTTGGGAGGTTTCGCTTCTAATGGATATGGAGAACATTCGCCGGGTGGCTACAGCTTGCAGGCGGCGCTTGTGACTGAAATAACTATGACGTTTATGTTTCTCATGGTTATTTTAGGCGCTACGCACAAAAATGCGTCACCGGGATTTGCAGGACTTGCTATCGGGCTTTGCCTTACCCTCATACATCTTATAAGCATTCCCGTTACCAACACTTCCGTAAACCCTGCAAGGAGTACCAGTCAGGCAATATTCGCAGGAGGCTGGGCTGTCGATCAGCTCTGGTTGTTTTGGGTTGCACCCATCGCCGGCGCCATTTTAGCGGGAGTCGTTTTTAAGTTGATGACAACTGACAAATAGCCATCAGCATTAACTTCCTGTATATGTAAAATGCAAAAGGGACCCTCCTGAGAGAGTCCCTTTTTTTGATTGGGAAATTAATTTTTTTGTTTTGCCTCATTAACCAAATACTGCACATCATTAGTAATGGCAAGAATAAGTACACTTGTTGCAGTACAGAAAACAGGACTGGTGATGCAATGATGTCCGCTCCAGGATCCGTCGTTGTTTTGAATTTCAAGCAATCGTCCGGTCATTTTTTCGTACCAGTTTTTCCAGCTCTCATCTTTACTCATTATTAACCCTTCTCCTGTTTGCAGGTAGCTTAAAAACTCCTCACCGCCATTGTTGCCGAATCCGCTCATTACCTCATCTTTTTGTGCCATTTGGTTTGCAGATTGATTTACACGGTATGCGGTAGTATACTTCATTGCTTTGGAGCGCGACATACCCGACTTTTCAAGGTTGTCAACTGTTATTTCTGCATCAGGAGAAAGCTTACCCTCTTTTTTTGCAGCCTTAATGGCATCTTTAGCTTCCGCCGCTTCTTTGGCTGAGGCTCTCGCCGAACCGGACACAGAATACAACACAACACCCGCTGCTGATTCTGTAGCTACATCATTTGTTTTTATATCAATATTGTTTTTTTGGTAATCACGTGCCTTGTCCAGGATTTCTGCAGGGACTTCAATTCCCTGGTCCTGGGCAGTTTCAAGCGCATTAGCCGCAAAGGATGATTGTAAAACGCCTGCCCAGCCGGAACCGCTCTGACTGCCGTCGGCGTTCTGTCCCATTTGAATTTTATCAACGCAAACTTTGATAGCTTTTCTGATACGGGAGCGCAATTGTGTATCGTCTACGGCCTGCTCCAGCAGATTGGTGAGATATTGAGAAGTAAGTGAAACGTCAATGTTTTTTCCAAGTTTAACCTGTGGCTGTGTACCGGTGAGCTGCGTAATATTCAAATCGTTTTTACCTGACTCCTCAACAGCTTCGAGCAAAAAGGTTGTGGCTTGTTTCAGCTCGGTGTGATAGGGCCCCGATTCCAATGTGTTGCCTGAACGCAATAATCCCATCGCAACCATGGCAGTAGTGGCAGGATCCGATTTTACCGCATGCGGATCCATCAGGTCCTGACGGCTATGCGTGCCTGCTCCCCAACCCCCGTCTTTATTCTGTGCATCAGCTAAAAACTCAAGCGAGCGGTCCAGCGAACGACTTACTTTTGCGGGCATCGGATACTTCATGGCAGGATCAATTCCTTCTGCTTCAAATGCGGTACGAAAAACACATTTTGGTTTTGACTTTGCCGCTGTCTCCGAATGGCTTTTTGGGGTTTCTGCTACCGGTGTTTCAGTTATAACAGGTGATGCAGAAGCCGCAGGGCGGTCGGGAGTTGTAATTACATTTACCGGTGACTGAAAATCAGGAATCGATAAATTGTTACGTGTGGCCAGGGCGGAGGCGGCAGCTATAGTGATACCTCCAAGAATCAATTGGTATGTTTTCATGATACAAAATTTTGAGATTAACCTTCAACAGATGTTACCGGACCTGAAATTCCATAACACAAAATAAATTAGTTTGACAGCCCAGCCCGGAGACAATACAAATCCCGTAATTTTGGATTACTTTTGGTAGTGATGGAAAAAAGTTTTAGCGCCACTCTGGATAATACTTCCAGAATTATCTCCGTTGCGGTGTTGGTAATCACATTGGTTGTCGCGTATAAATGCTACAACGTAGTGGAGCAGGAAATTTTTCCGGAATGGAAGGCATGGCTTGCCGTCTCCTTACTGGTAGTACTGGATGTTATGATTTTTGTTTACCGGCCCCTGAGCTATGCCATCACTCCGTACAGTGTTGTAGTCAAGCGGCCGGTTAAAGATCTTGTAATTGATAAAAAAGATGTACGAGAGGTTCGAGCTGTACTGCAGGAAGAGATGAAATTCCCTATCAGGACTTTTGGAAACGGCGGGCTCTTCGGATATACGGGACAATATTACAGTTCTCGTATGGGCAACATGCGCTGGTATGCTACCCGCCGCAGTAACTATGTTTTGCTCGCACTACAAAATGGCCGGAAAATTATTATTACTCCTGATGACCCTGCCGGCTTTTTAAGCTCATGGAATGAAAAAAATGGCAGGTAATTTAGAAACAATATCAGCAATTATCTTCCGCCATTTTGCAGCTTTTCATATTCCCGCTCTTCAGCCGACTGATTTCCGCCGTTGTAAGCGCCAATAAACTGAAAGAGTAATCCAACTCCCCAGCCAACAGTTGGCCAAACCGGCCAGGGAATACCCATAGCATCATGTTGGTCACCGATATACCAGATAAACCATAAGAAGGCGTTTATCACCATCCAGTTCATCGCATTCCTTTTGAATGAGGCCCGTTTTTTAGCAATTTTCCAATTGCGTTCGTTTTTCGGTTCAAGGATTTCCATAAGAAGTTGTTTTAATGTACCAGTATTTTGAGGAGAATAATTTGGGTTTCAGTTATGGTTAAGATTTTGGTTTAAGATACTCTTTAATAGCTTTTACATATTCCTCAAATGCCTTAAGTCCTTTTGGGGTGATACTGCAAGTGGTAAGCGGATAATTATCGCGGAACTCCTTTTTAATCTGAATATATCCTGCATCACTCAGCTTGGACAACTGAACACTCAGATTACCTGCGGTTGCAGCGGATTTTTCTTTCAGATAATTAAACTCAGCTTCTTTTGCAGCTACCAACAACGACATTACCGATAACCTCAGCTGTGAATGGAGTAAGGGATCCAGTTCTTTAAACATGCTGATGGAGTTCAGATTGTTTTTTGATGGTGCTTGTTGCGTAACATATGTCCGGGAATAACATATCCAAGTAATACAGCCATCGCCAGCAACAGCAATTGATTTTCGAAAGTCGCAAAAAAGGCAGCAATGCCGAGTATCCAGTTTATTATTCCGCCTATTATCAGCGGACGAAAACGGATGGCACCTCCCGATATAAATAACCAGATCCCATATACCAACAGTACCATCGGATAGGTGGATAAGCCCAGCTTACTCATAAATAATAAAACAGTAAACAGCGATACCATAAAAGCGATCATGACATATTTCATAATATCGTCCATGTAGGTTTTAATTTTTTGCTGTTTGTTTTGCGTACGTCCGTACACCATCGAAGCAATTCCTCCCAATGGCATCAGTATTACCCATGTTATCCATGGGTTCATATAGCCCAACTGCATTAAAAGATAGTGGCCGGCACTTGCAACTAATACAAGCCATCCCCACAGCAGGTAGTGAAAACTGTTGTCCTGGATATCGTTCTGCACTGTACTGATCATTCTGCTGATGAGTTCAATGCTTTCTTGTCCTGATAATACGTCGCCTTGTTTCATGTTGTAATGGTTTATGAATGCAAACATAAAGTAGTTTATAATGTAAACCAAATAATTGCGTATACAATTTTCATAAGTGATTGTATTTCAATCGTATAATTTCGTAGCAGCTTTGAAAAGTTTCAGCTTTGGTGATACGGTTGGGCCCATTATCAGACAACCGAAGCGTATAAAAGAGGTTCGGATAACTGTTGTGAAACAGCAGCTTCGGGCAAACAAAACATCAATCAATAAAAAACGGGTCATGTGCTGATAACACACAACCCGTATCAGTAGGATTGAAGAATTAATTCCTTCTTCCCAAATAGATCATTACATAATAAGCAAGCGTAGCAAGTGCGGAAAGTGCAGCAACCACATAGGTCATGGCAGCCCACCAGAGTGCATCTTTTGCCATTCCGAATTCCTGAGTATTGGCAGTACGGCTGGTTTCGAGCCATACCAGTGCACGGCGGCTGGCATCGAACTCAACGGGTAGTGTTACAAAACTGAACAGTGTAATGAGTCCGAACATCACTATTCCAATCAGCAATAAGGCCGGAAAAGTGTTTACCATAAGAATTCCCAGTAACAGTACCCATTGTACATACCGCGAACCAATGCTGACAACCGGTACCATTGCCGAACGGAAATTGAGCCAGGCATACGCTTTTGCATGTTGTACCGCGTGGCCGCATTCGTGGGCGGCTACAGCTGCGGAAGCAGCGCTATGTCCCTGATAAACTGCAGGACTTAGGTTTACGGTTTTGTCGGCAGGATTATAATGATCGGTAAGATGTCCTTCAACGGAAATCACTTTCACATCAGTAATGCCATTATCGTGCAGCATTTTTTCTGCGATTTCACGTCCGCTCAGGCCGCTGCCTAATGTTATCTGACTGTATTTTTTAAACTTGCTTTTCAGGCGCATGCTCACCAGCCAGCCTACCAGCATAAATACAATTGCAATAAAATAAATGCCCATCATGGTTTTGTTCTTTTAGTGGTACAAAGGTACGAAATTGCCTAATTTTTGGGGTTTTCAGAAGCTAATAACAGCGTTCCGGCTCTTTTGTTTGCAGGGAATCTTATTCCCAGCGGAAAAGCCTCACCGCCGCCAGATAAATCACAACCGTCCAGGCGAGGAGTGCCCCAAGGTCAAGTGCAATATCGGCAAAACCGGCACCCTCGAAGGCTACCTGTCGCAGCGCGTCATTTAAAAAAGTGAGAGGCAGTACACGGCAAAATGGCTGAAGCCAGGTTGGAAATGCGTCAATCGGGAAAAAAGTTCCGGAAAGTAAAAATTGAGGCAATGTTACTATGTTGGCAAGTGGAGGAATCACTGATTCGGATTTTGCAAGTCCCGAAATAATAAAACCAAATCCCATAAAGGCAATTAATCCCAACGCTGATAACATAAGCATTATTAAAACAGTCTGCATTCCGTTTACCAGTGTAAAACCGAAAGCAAAGTGTCCTATTGTAATTATGAAAAGTGCGCCGGTTAATGCAAACACCAAACGACTCATGGCTTCACCCAAAATTATATAAGGACGTTGAATGGGTGTTGCGAAAAAACGTTTGAGCACCAGTGTTTGACGAAGACTGAAAAACACAAATGCGGTTCCGAATACACCCGAACTTAAAATGGAGAATCCAAGTTGTCCGGGTAAAATAAAATCTATTGGCTGATATTTTTTCCCTTGTGAAACTTTACTCTCAACTCCTGCAAGCCGGACCGATTCAGGCAGCTCACCGATATTAAGATGCATTACCAGATTGTCAAGCATCGATCGTAATACGGCAGCTTTTTCCGGTGCAGCGGCAGATGTTTCTATTTCGAGGCGGTATCGTGGTCCGGTAGGATCTAAATTCTCAATAATTTTTAAGGATGCATCAATGCGACCTTTTTCAAGCTTGTCGTTGAGTGTCTTCTCGTCTTTTATTTCGGTAAGCGAAACGCCCGGTAATGTGGGAAGCAGTTGAAAAATCGGATTGTTTTTATCGCACCCGGGAGCAATTCCCAAATCAAGGTTGAGCGATGATCCGCCAAGAAATCCGAAAACTACTATGAAAATAAGCGGGAAGAGTAATGTAAATACTACAGCCGAAGGGCTACGTGTTATCGAGCGAAAGCTGGCACGCGCTATTGCCATCATGGCAGTAAACTGGCTGTAGGGCATTGATTGGTTGGTTGAACGGTTAAATTAAAGTTGCAATAATGAGTGCATGGCCCGGTTAATGGTTAATAAACCGGATCAGCCAGTTTGATCGAAGTTTAACAGATGTATTCATATTTTTTCGGTTGGATCGTTTTAAAGATATAAATGCCATACAAATCAATAGTTGTCTATTCTCTCCACTCATGACCGGTAAGTTGTATGAACACATCTTCAAGACTCGCTTTCTTCACCACCTTTTTTCTCTCAAAACCTTTTGCAAGCAACTGATCAATGAGTGCATCCGGTTTGTCGAGCGCAATAATTTTACCTTTTTCCATGATGGCCACCCTGTCGCATAACTCTTCCGCCTCATCCATATAATGTGTGGTAATAACAACGGTTGCACCCTCGTCACGTACCTTGCCAATCAATTCCCACAGGTTTCTTCTGGCCTGTGGATCCAGTCCGGTAGTAGGCTCATCCAGAAAAACTATCGATGGCTTATTAATAAGAGTGGTGGCAATTGAGAAGCGCTGCTTTTGCCCGCCCGAAAGTTCCTTGTATTTAGCTTTAGCCTTTTCTTCCAGTCCTACCATATGCAGCAGTTTGTCGGGATCGGTGGGCCGGTTGTAAAGGCCGGCAAAGAGCCTGATAAGTTCGCGGAGGGTCAGACTGGGGTAGTAGCCGGCAGCCTGCAGCTGAACACCAATTAGCTTTTTAACAGTTGAAGGCTCTTTATTAACCTTATGGCCCTCAAGGGTCACCACTCCGGAAGTCGCTTCCCGGAGTGTCTCCATTATTTCAAGAGTAGTCGTTTTGCCTGCACCGTTTGGCCCCAGCAATCCGAATATCTCTCCCTTAAAAACCTCAAAACTGATCCCGTCAACAGCGGTGTAATTCCCGTATTTTTTTACGAGGTCAGATACAGTTATCACGGAATGAGACGGTTGCATAAAGTTGATTGTCGACAACAAAAGTAATGATATTATAAGTCGGCCAAAAGGGCCCCAAATGCCTACTTTTGCAGGATGGCCCGGATGAAAATGTTTGCAGTAGGAGAGACCATCGTTTCCGGCGATTTGCTGGAGAAACGATTTGTTTGCGATTTAACAGCCTGCAAGGGAGCCTGTTGTGTTGCCGGCGAAAGTGGCGCTCCGCTGGAAAAGGAGGAATTGCCCATTTTGAAACGCATATATAATAAGGTGAAGCCGTTTTTAACCGAAGAAGGGAAAAAAGCAATTGCCGCATACGGAACGCATATGGTTGATAGTGATGGTGATTATGTAACACCGCTGGTCAATGGTGATTTGGAATGCGCCTATACCGTCTTTGAAAACGGAGTTGCCAAGTGCGGAATTGAAAAAGCCTGGGAAGCCGGGGCGGTCAGTTTCCGAAAACCGGTCTCCTGTCACCTCTATCCGGTCCGAATTGACGTCCGGAAAAACATGGTCGCCGTTAATTATCACAAATGGGACATCTGCAAAGCAGCTTGCTCACTTGGAAAAAAACTGGATGTTCCGGTATATAAATTTCTGCGCGAACCGCTGATAAGGCGCTTTGGTAGGCACTGGTATTCCGAATTGGAAGAAACAGCCAGCGTTTTAGCATCATCACAGGAGTAGGCTCTCCGAAACACTTGCAGTGAGAGCGTTTCAAGAAGTTGTAAAAAAGTAGTGTTCACTCAATCTTATCAATGAATTAGAATTTTCAAAGGCTTTTGTCTCCTTTTTTTTTCAACACAGCCGGGTTGAAAAAAATGGAGCTTTGTTCAAAAAAATGAATTGTTTAGGAGTTTAATTTTATGAAAGTTTGCATGGGAATCAGACGCGGTGTCTTTGGAAGAAAAACCTGCTGATCCTCAATCATTAAAAAACACGATTAGATTACCAGTTCAGCCTGGTTGGCCTAACGGCCGGGCAGGGAGATTGTCACCTTAATAAATTATAGAAATTATGGAAGTTTTACTTGAAGAGAACCAGGACCGATTTGTGCTACTGCCGATAAAGTATCCTGAAATATGGCAGATGTATAAAAAGCATGAAGCTTCGTTCTGGACAGCTGAGGAGATTGATTTGTCACCGGATCAGAAGGATTGGGAGCGCCTGAGCAACGATGAGCGCCACTTTATTAAACATGTGCTGGCCTTTTTTGCCGCCAGCGATGGTATTGTTAATGAGAACCTGGCTGTAAATTTTATGCGCGAGGTACAGCTTCCTGAAGCCCGCTGCTTTTATGGCTTTCAGATAATGATTGAAAATATTCACTCAGAAACCTATTCGCTGCTCATTGATACCTATATTAAAGATACCGCTGAAAAGAACCGGTTGTTTAAAGCCATAGAAACAGTTCCCTGCGTGCAAAAGAAAGCAGAGTGGGCGCTTAAATGGATCAACCATGGCAGTTTTGCCGAGCGGCTCGTAGCATTTGCGGCAGTTGAGGGTATTTTCTTCAGCGGCAGCTTCTGTTCCATTTTCTGGCTTAAGAAACGGGGACTCATGCCCGGACTCAGTTTCTCCAATGAACTCATCTCCCGCGATGAGGGGCTTCACTGCGATTTTGCTTGCCTTTTATACAATATGCTTGAGACAAAACTTACTCCCGAAAGAGTAAAGGAAATAATTATGGATGCCGTGGTAAATGAACATGAGTTTGTGACAGACGCCCTGCCGGTGTCTCTCATTGGTATGAACGCCAAACTTATGTGCCAGTACATTGAGTTTGTTGCCGACCGTTTGCTTGCAGCACTGGGTCAGCCAAAAGTGTACAATGCAACCAATCCGTTTGACTTTATGGAGACTATTTCGCTGCAGGGAAAGACGAACTTCTTTGAAAAACGCGTTGCTGAATATCAGAAAGCCGGTGTAATGAACACCAAAGAACAGCAGGAGTTTAAACTTGACGAAGACTTTTAATCGTTTTTAATAGCCACAATTCACCGATTTTTATTTATAAAACCACTGTTAAAACCAAACACGCCCTATGTATGTAGTTAAAAGAGATGGCCGGAAAGAATCCGTCAAATTTGATAAGATTACTTCCCGTATCCAACGCTTGTGTTATGGTCTCTCCCCCGAACATGTGGAACCTGTTCAGGTTGCCATTAAGGTTATTGAAGGGATCTACGATGGTGTTACCACCAGCGAGCTCGACAGTCTTGCTGCTGAAATTGCAGCATCACTCACTACTAAACATCCTGACTATGCACTGCTCGCATCCAGGATTGCTATTTCCAACTTACACAAGAACACCAAAAAATCTTTTACCGAAACGGTGAAAGACCTGCACGAATACATTGATCCGAAAACAGGTAAACATGCCTCCCTCATCGCTGATGATGTGTATGAAATTATTACGGCAAACTCAGAACTGCTGGATTCTACCATTATCTATGACCGGGATTTCGGTTACGATTATTTTGGTTTCAAAACACTTGAGAAATCGTACCTCCTGAAACTCAATGGCCATGTAGTGGAACGCCCTCAGCATATGCTTATGCGTGTTGCAGTTGGCATTCACAAACAAGATATTGATGCCGTTATTGAAACGTACAACCTGATGAGTGAGCGTTGGTTTACACACGCAACACCAACATTGTTCAATGCGGGCACACCCAAACCACAGCTGTCTTCCTGTTTTCTGCTGACCATGAAAGGCGACAGCATCGAAGGAATTTACGACACTCTGAAACAAACGGCCATGATTTCACAATCGGCCGGAGGAATTGGACTCAGCATTCACAATATTCGTGCAACCGGTTCCTACATCCGCGGTACCAACGGTACCAGCAATGGTATTGTGCCAATGCTGCGCGTGTTTAACGACACAGCACGTTATGTTGATCAGGGTGGCGGCAAACGCAAAGGCTCTTTTGCTATTTACCTCGAGCCATGGCATGCCGATATCTTCGATTTTCTTGAACTGAAAAAGAATCACGGTAAGGAAGAACTGCGTGCCCGCGATCTCTTTTATGCGCTCTGGATCCCTGATCTGTTTATGAGGCGTGTTGAAGAAGAAGGCGAATGGTCGCTCTTCTGCCCCAATGAAGCTCCCGGTTTACCCGATTGTTACGGTGCCGAATTTGAAGCACTCTACCTGAAATACGAACAGGAGGGCCGTGCCCGTAAAGTGGTTAAAGCAAGGGAACTCTGGACCGCAATTCTGGAGTCGCAAATTGAAACAGGCACACCCTACATGCTCTATAAGGATGCCTGCAACAGCAAATCAAACCAAAAGAACCTGGGAACCATCCGCAGTTCAAACCTTTGTACCGAAATTATTGAATATACCGATAAAGATGAGGTGGCCGTATGTAACCTTGCCTCATTATCGCTCCCCCGTTTTGTAATCGACGGCAAGTTTGATCACCAGCGGTTGTTTGACATCACTTACGTGGTGACAAAAAACCTGAATAAAATTATTGATGTAAACTACTATCCTGTTCCCGAGGCAAAACGCAGTAACATGCGCCATCGTCCTATCGGAATTGGTGTTCAGGGACTCGCCGATGCGTTTATTCTGATGCGCCTTCCATTCGATTCGGAAGAAGCACGCGCGCTTAACCGCGACATATTCGAAACCATCTATTATGCTGCCATGACTGCCTCTAAAGACCTGGCAAAAGCAAATGGTCATTACGAAACATTCCCCGGTTCACCCTTATCTAAAGGCATATTCCAGTTCGATATGTGGAATGTGAAACCATCCGACCGATGGGAGTGGGATGTGTTGCGCGAGGAGGTGATTAAGCACGGCGCTCGCAATTCACTTCTCATTGCTCCGATGCCTACCGCTTCAACTTCACAAATACTTGGCAACAACGAATGTTTTGAACCCTATACTTCAAACATATACACCCGCCGGGTACTTTCAGGCGAATTTGTTGTGGTCAACAAACACCTGCTTATCGATCTGGTGAACATGGGCATCTGGAACAACGACCTCAAGAATAAAATTGTTGCCAACAACGGCTCCGTGCAAAATATTCCTGAAATTCCTGAAGATATCAAAGAGCTTTACAAAACTGTTTGGGAAATTAAACAACGTGCCATTCTTGATATGGCCGGTGACCGTGGAGCGTATATCTGCCAGAGTCAGTCGCTCAATGTATTTATTCCCGATCCGAATTTTGCAAAACTCAGTTCCATGCATTTCTACGCCTGGAAAAGAGGACTCAAAACCGGTATGTATTACCTGCGCACAAAAGCTGCAGCAGATGCAATTAAATTTACCATCGACCGTACGTACATCGATCAGGCAGCAGATGCCAATTCTTCGGCGGCCGAAAAACTCAAAGTGTCCGATACTGCAATGGCTGAAATTTCCTGCAGTCTCGACAATCCGGATGAGTGCATCGCATGCGGTAGCTAAATGAATTCAACTGGCAGGTTCACCTTTGGTTGAATCTGAACGGATAACCCGGGATCAGTCGTTGTGATTGTCCCGGGTTTTTTTAATGTCGGAAAGCGTGAGCATAAATACATACAGCTGATGGTAGCTTGTAAACAAATTCACCTGCCGAAACTTACCATAATTTGAATCGGATTTTGAGTAGTAAAATTGCCATCCAAAAGTACCTGAATGTTGAATTATTAAATTGATAATCAGATACATGTAATTTTCAACATGGCTATCATGGAAATGTTGCCAAACTCTCAAAATTCCTTTTTGTTATTTTCATTATCTTCGCAATAACAATAAACCAATCTTATAACTTTAAAACTCATGAAAAAATTTACTTTTATTTTACCTGTAACAGCACTGATTACCACTGCGGCATTTTCGCAGCCGGTGAACAATGACTGCTCCGGAGCACTGGATATTAATTCAGCATTTGGTCAAGCGGTAGGCGCAACACAAACTTTAGGACCGTACGACAACACAACAGCAACTTCAACTGCCAACGATCCTACTACGGGTTTCGAGTGTTTTGGAGAACCTAACGGTTCCGGATCGGCACCATCACTTGAGAATACACTCTGGTTTACTTTTACCGGTGACGGTGGTAAATATTTCATTGAAACAGCTGACGGACCGGGCGTAACCAATTACATTGATTTTGGTGACACACAAATAGCCATTTATACAGGATCGTGTGGTTCGTTGGTGCCATTTGCTTGTAATGAAGATGGTCCAAGCGCTACTTCCAGCACGTGGCCTGCAGGTTTAGTAATCAATACTACAGTTGGTCAGGTTTACTATATGATGATTGATGGCTACAACGACGGAGGCAGTATTTCAGCCGGTGAATACCTCATCGAAGTAACGCAGCAGGCTACCATTGGTTGTTCCGATCCTTCGGTTACATTAGGAACTGCATCTGCAAACAAAACATATGTTTGTCCCGGTGATACTGTACGTTTTGACATTACCGGAGTGGTGACACCAACAATTGGTGCAGTTTCAGGTTTGGGATGGGTTATCTCAGGAGCTGACATCAGCGGTAATAACGACCCCCTCAACGATCCTTCAGTTGTTGCCGGATATGCAGTACAATCACCGGCACCTGCAAACAGTTTTCGTTTGTTAATTAACGACGGACAATTAATAGGAGGCACTCTTCCTTATGGTTCTTACTACTGGACTCCGATCATTTTCGGCAATGGGGTGGTTGCCAATCCTCCCGGTACCTTTATCACTGACCTTACTCTTGATCCTACATGTACCACAACCGGAACTTCTATTTTAGTTGACGTGCTTGCTCCCGGCGATCCTCTTTGTAATGTCGGTATTGCAGATATCAATGATAATGGATTTGGAATTGCCTCTGTTTACCCGATACCTGTAACAAATGAACTGAACATCAAAGTCAGATCAAATGAAAACAGCGACTTCTTGGTTTCTGTAAAAGACAACATAGGTCGTGAAGTAATTTCTGACAAAGTGCAAATGACTCCGGGTGAACGTAACGTTTCCTACGATGCTACTTCACTCAGTTCAGGTGTTTACTTTATTACAGTGACTTCAGGTCAGTCTGTTAGCGTTGCAAAATTTGTGAAACAATAACCTTTAAAGGGTAATTTATAAAAGGCCGCTCAAACTGAGCGGCCTTTTTTTATAAAATACTCCCGGTAACCATGAGCCATTCGGTTACAAAGCCAATGAGAAATCCTGAATAAATCTGTCCGGGCGAATGGGCATTCAACAGCAGCCGCGCGGTTCCTAAAAATCCGGCAACCAGTATACAAATCAACAACGGCGTCATTACATCTGCCTGCAATACCTGCCCTATGCCAAAAAGTACCCCTGATAAGCCTCCGATTCCTATCATGTGGATGCTTACCTTATAACGAAAGCTGAGCACAAGCGAAATAAAAAGTGTCAGCGCTGCGGCTAATACCATTGTGCCTAACAAACGGGAAACCGGCAACTTGTACAACAGATAATAACAAATCAGATAACACACAGCAGCGAACAAAAAAGGTGACCTGCGTTCTCTTGCCGTTTCCATTTCCAATGATTGAATGGTTCCGTTTTTTAACAGCAATAAAGTTGAGAGCAGTGGGAAAGCTAATGTTGTTATGAAAACAATTAACAGTACCAGGTGCTGCAGTTGTATGGTGGTGCTGAATGCCAGGTAGGTGTTCAGGTTGAATAAAATCAGCACTGCATAAAATGGCATCAGTAACGGGTGAAGCACATACGACAAAAAACGGGAAAAGTACCTTTCTATCGCCATCCGTTTCAGAGTTCCTTGCGCAACCTGGCTACAGGAATTCCAAGTTGCTCCCGGTATTTGGCAATGGTTCTCCTGGCAATGTTATAACCTTTGTCGTTTAAAAGCTTCATAAGTTTTTCGTCCGGCAATGGTTTCTTTTTGTCCTCATTGCCGATATAATCACTTAAAATTTTCTTCACTTCTCTGCTTGAGACCTCTTCTCCGCTGTCGGTACTCAATCCCTCACTGAAAAAACTTTTCAATAAAAAGGTTCCAAAATGTGTTTGAACATATTTGCTGTTCGCCACCCTTGATATTGTTGAAATATCCAGGTTCACCATATCGGCGATATCTTTGAGGATCATTGGCCTCAGTTTGGTTTCATCCCCTTCAATGAAATATTCTTCCTGATAATTCATAATGGCACTCATGGTCCGGATCAACGTTGCCTGACGCTGGTGAATGGCGTCAATAAACCATTTGGCGGCATCTACTTTTTGTCTTACAAACTGCAGAGCCTCCCGGGCACTTTTACTCGACTTGGCCTCCTTGGCATAATGCTCCAGCATCTCTGAATATTGCTTGCTCAGTCTCAAATCAGGAGCGTTTCTGGCATTAAGTGTTAATTCGGGTTTGCCATCGATATTTGTAACAATAAAATCGGGAACTACATGCTGGGAAGACCGGGAACTCTCGGCATATGAACCGCCCGGCTTAGGATTCAGATGTAAAATCTCCTGTACGGCATCCTTCAGTTCGTCGGGACTGAGTTCAAGGCTCTTTTCGATTTTTTCATAATGCTTTTTCGAAAACTCCTCCATGTAATCCGATACAATTTTTTTTGCGTGGATATGTTGTTCAGAGATACCATTTACGCGATCAAGCTGTAACAAAAGACATTCTTGCAAATCCCTGGCTCCTACACCTGCCGGGTCAAGCGTCTGGATGATTTTCAATACATCCTCAATTTCTTTTTCGGTAGCCGAAACGTTTTGTGAAAATGCAAGGTCATCGACAATAGCTTTGAGTTCCCTTCTCAGATAACCATCGTCGTCAAGGCTGCCGATAAGTTGCTGCGCAATAAGGTATTCTTTATCGTCAAGATCAAGTAATCCCAGCTGTGTCAGCAGCAGCTCCTGAAAGGAACTTCCCGCAGTAACAGGTACCTCATAACGTTCATCATCCGGCGACTGGTTATTCGCGTTCAGCTTGTAATAGGGCTCATCGTCCTGGATGTACTCTGAAATATCGAAATCGTCACTTGTCCGCTCCTCTTCACTTTGTGCATCAGCTAAATCTTCATCAAATTCATCCGATTCGTCTTGTGATGTTTCCTCATCGTTTAACCCCTCTTCCAGAGCTGGATTAATTTCAAGCTCTTCTTTAATGCGTTGTTCCAGCATGGAAGTAGGTACCTGCAACAGTTTCATCAGCTGTATCTGTTGAGGAGACAGCTTTTGAAGCAATTTTTGCTGAAGCGATAGTTTTTGCACCGTTACTGTTTAATTTTCTGAAAAAGGAATTTCAATAAAATTACTAAAATTAAAATTCGGCATTCTTTGGTGTACGCGGGAAGGGAATTACGTCTCTGATGTTTCCCATCCCGGTGATAAACAATATCAGGCGTTCAAATCCCAGCCCAAAACCTGAATGAGGCACAGTACCGAATTTTCTTGTTTCGAGATACCACCACAATTCCTTTTCTTCAATTTGCATCTCTTTAATACGTGTCAGCAGTTTCTCATAGTGTTCTTCCCGCTGAGAACCTCCGACAATTTCACCTATTCCCGGAAACAAAACATCCATGGCGCGTACCGTTTGACCATCATCGTTTTGTTTCATATAAAATGCTTTTATGGCTTTTGGATAATCAAACAGAATCACAGGGCGTTTAAAATGTTTTTCTACCAGGTATCGCTCATGTTCCGATTGCAAATCGGTGCCCCAGTCAACCGGGAATTCAAATTTTGCATTTGATTTTTTCAGAACATCCACCGCATCGGTATAGGAGAGGCGGACAAATGAATCCGCTACGATTCCCTTCAAACGTTCAATCAACCCTTCGTCGTACATCTTGTTGAGGAACTCCAAATCATCCATGCAGTTTTCCAATGCATAGCGCACCAGGTATTTCAGCATGTCCTCAACCAGTTCCATATTGTCATCGAGTTCGTAAAAGGCCATTTCGGGTTCAATCATCCAGAATTCGGCAAGGTGTCGGGCTGTGTTTGAGTTTTCGGCCCTGAAAGTAGGACCGAATGTATAAACAAGTCCAAGGGCAAGCGCACCCAACTCGCCTTCAAGCTGACCCGAAACAGTGAGGTTGGTCTCTTTGCCAAAGAAATCTTCCTCATAATTAACAGTACCATCTTTCAACTTTGGCGGATTGGCTGCATCTAGTGTTGTAACTCTGAACATGGCTCCGGCACCTTCGGCATCAGAACCTGTAATAATGGGTGTGTGCAGATAAAAGAATCCACGGTCGTTGAAGTACTTATGAATTCCATATGCCATTGCATGCCGTATTCTCAGCACTGCACCAAACGTATTGGTACGTGGACGCAGGTGAGCTATCTCCCTGAGAAATTCGAGCGAATGCCCTTTCTTCTGCAACGGGTAGGTCTCCGGATCGGCGGTTCCGTATACAAGTATTTCAGCAGCCTGTATTTCGACAGGCTGACCCGAACCTTTTGATTCTACCAGTTTCCCGGTGATGGAAACAGAGGCTCCTGTACCGACTTTTTTGAGCAGTTCTTCATCAAATACGGCAGGATCGGCCACTACCTGAATATTATGGATTATACTGCCATCATTCACAGCAATAAAGACCACATTTTTGTTGCCGCGTTTGGTGCGCACCCATCCTTTTACATTCACATCCTGTCCGGAGGGGGCCGTTGACAGTAATTGTTTTATATAAAGTCGTTTCATAGCAAATACCCGCTTACCGGGATGTGGCAAAATTCGTCTATTTGAGGGAAGTTCACAAACGCAATTTGTCTTTCTGGTCCGGGTTTATCTCCCCGGTTAATTGTTATTCCAGTAGTATCAGGCTGTTGCCTGCCCGCTTACCGTTGCAATTCAATTCTAGTAAATAAGGGCCTTCCGATAAGGCAGGCAACTCAAGTGTAACTACCGCATTTTTCAAAGCGCTTAGTTGTTGCGTAAAGACAATGCGGCCGGTTACGTCAATTATTTTAACACCGGTAATGGCGGCAGGAGCTTTAAAATGTAGCAGTCCTTTCGCAGGATTGGGGTAGCAGATGAAATTACTTTCCGTATGACTCAGGTCGGGGGTGCTGCTTAACAAACCATCGTCGTTGACTTTTAACAGATAAAAGTCCTCGTCGTTTATGGTTGTTGCCCTGCCGGCAACCAGATACCCCCCATCGGGGGCCTCCCTGATACAATATCCGATATCAATACCGGAGTATCCATATTCTCTTTGCCAAAGCAGGTTACCTGCGGCATCTGTTTTAACAATGGTTAAATTGATGGGGGAAGAGCCGTTACTGGCAGAATTGCCATATCCTGTTCCAATTAAATCTCCGGATGCGTCCTCAATCAAATCAAATAAAGCATTGGTGCCGACGCCTCCGAATGTTTGCCGCCACATTAAATTGCCTAAGGTGTCTGTTGCAAATATAAAATAGTCGAAAGGCGAAAATGGAGCAATTTCGGTTTCACCGTAAATAAGCAGGTGGCCATTTTGGCTTGCAATTATTCCTTGCGAACCGTTTTGAAAATCCTCATGGTACAATGAATCCCATTCTACCATGCCCGTGGTATCCGGGTGAATCAGACTTATATCATAATCAAATACCCCTCCTCCCAGGTTTATTCTTCTGTCGCTGGCAACAAAACATTTGCCCGATGCTAACATAATTGCCGCGGATGCATAGTCGTTGATTCCGGCTCCATAACTCCCCGTCCACTCCTCATTAAAAAGGCTATCGAGTTTCAGCAGATAAGAATAATTGGTGCCTGAAGCCGTGCGGTAACCTGCAATTAAAAATCCATTATCGGGAGCAGGACACCTTTTTACGGAACGCACCGACTCGGTTTCGGTGCCACCGAAAGTATAACGGGTTATTTCGGTTCCGGAGGTATCGGCTATTATTAACAACACCTGGCCGTTGAGAGTTATATCATTGGTGGTTCCTGCCAGAAGCAGATTTCCGTCAGGCAGGAACAAAAGCGATACCCCGTTATCGTCTTCAGGAGTTCCAAAGTAATGCGTCCAGAGCAGCTGACCATTGATGGTTACTTTTGCAAGCATAAAATCGGTTCCGCCTATGATACCATTGTCAGTATAACCGAGCATATAAACAGATGAATCGGGACCGGTTGTAATAGATGAACACACCTGGGTTCCCGGACCACCAAAAAATAATTCAAAACCGGTTGCATGTGATCTGGTTCCGGAATTTAATAAACCAACCAGGGAAAGGATAAGTGCGGCCCAACGATTTTTCATGTAGCGTAAATGTATAAACAAAAAAAAGACCGGCACTGCCGGTCTTTTTTTTAAGAGATACTATTCAGGAATTAATTCTCCAGAACAACTTTCTTAACAATTTTTTGTCCTTCAGTTTCAACCTGAATAAAGTACATTCCGTTTTGACGGTTAGCAAGGTTAACATGAACGTTGTTGGAAGCATCAGCAGAAGCTTTGAACGAGTCGATCAGTTTGCCTGTAGCGTCAAGTACTGTAACTATAGCGTTTGAGCTGGTAGCGGAATTAAGGCTGACAATTACATCTCCTGTAGTTACCGAAGGGAATACGTTGATAGATGTTTGTGATGCATTCTCACCAATACCTACAGCATTTTGAATGTTGATATCATCAAGATAAAGGTTGTTACCGAAGCCGCTGGTAGCTCTGAAGGCAACCAATACTTCAGGCTGACCCGCAAAGGCACTCATGCTTGCTGATTCGAAACGCCATTGTGAGGTGTTTCCTGAAGAAGCAGTATAAGCTGAAGTAAGAATACCTGCAGTAGTTAACTGAGGATCTGCTTTGCTCCAGAGAACGGTCCATGTAGCACCGCAGTCAGAAGAAGCAAGTACTTCAAGATGATCAATGTAAGTAGTGGCATACTGCGCTTTTGCTACCATAAAAGTTATTTCAGGATTATTGAGTCCTGTTAAGTCAATTTTTGGAGTGTATAAAGCATCAACATCACCGTCGGCGCTGTTATAGAAATCCATTTTAGCAGATCCGTTTGCTGCTGACGCACCAACGCCTGAACGGGTCCACGTTGCTGTACCGCCACCGTTGATACGGTTCCAGTTAGTGGGAGGGAATGCAACAGGAACAAAATCCTGAACCACCGGAGCTACAGTAGCTGTAGTCGGAATCTGATACAATGTAACACTGGTAGTGTTGTTTCCGGTAACAACATCGTTTCCGCCATTAACACTTGTAATGGAACAATTGAATGTGCTTGGGAAAGATGCAATGTTTATTGTAGGAATTGAAATAGATGTGCTGGCTCCTGCAGCAAGCGATCCGGTCCAGTTGTAAGTCTGAGCACCGCTGCCTGTTACCGAATAAGAGAAATCAACACTTGTAATAGTTGAAGTACCATAGTTGGTCAGTGTCACACTTGGGTTATAAGAGTTGCTGCAAGTGAGAGTGACGGGAGACTGTGAGCAATCCTTAATGGAAGCATCCAGAGAAACAGGAAGCGGTTCGCTGATACCTGCCTGTAATACTTCTTTACCGGTGTTGTTCTGAATAAATACAACAACAGCAAGTTGCTTCATATCATAAATGTAGGAAGGTATTGCAGTTGAAAAAGTGTACTGTTGAGATTGACCTGCTGTCCATGAGTTAGAAATGGCAGTGCCGGCAGCATCCGGAATCATTTTACGCATAACACCGTAAAATTCTTTTTCTCCGTTTGTTCCGGGAGCCTGGCAAAATGAAATTTCTTTTTCTACCAGAGCCACCTGAAGTACCAGGTTACCTGATACAGCCTGAGATGCAGATACATCTACAGTGATGTCCATGTTTGTATAGGTAGGATCAATGGTGTGTGAAGCAGTAATTGAAAATGGTGACATGATGGCATACCTGTTGTCAATTTTTGCTTGTGTCCAGTTTGCAGGAGCTCCTGTATAAGAGCCACCGGTTTGTGCAGTACCGTCAAGTGTGGCATGCGGTACACCTGTAACACCATAGTAAGTAACACGGGGACCAACCCATGTTTGCGTTTGAGTGTTCATTGGATCAACACCTGGCCAGTTTGTCTGGTACTTAAGTCCTACAACCTTGTTCAGGTTATTCGACAATAAGGTATTGAAAGCAGGGTTTTGTGATGCGCATGGTCCACATGATGCCTGGGTAAATTCTTCGGCAAGAATCAAACGGGTAGTTTGCGCCATCAAAGCACCTGATAAAAGGGACAAGCCCAATGCTGAGAGGATGTAAAGTTTTTTCATGGTTTACAAATGTTGAATTTAGGATTTTGAATAGCGAAGGTAACAAACAGGGTAATAAGATGCAATGGAGTAAAGTGTAATATTTTCGTCATCAGTTAATTTCTTAGATATTTCAACTATATTTATCACAAAATCACATCATTATACATATGAAAACCATCAAAAAGTTGCTTCTGTCCATTTGTAGCTTACTGACCCTGCTTTTTGGGTTGGCAATTACCCCATCATTTGGTCAAAGTTTCTCAATATCAGGAGTTTATGTAGACGGAGATCCCTACACGGAAATGGAAGGACATGGTGAACTCACGAATAACAGCAATGCAGCCAAACTGGTTCTGGTTAACAAGGTGGTTAATAATCTGTACCCCGGACATCACAGCTATTTCTGCCTGGTGCAGTGTTATGATACGTCATTGGCCCTTGCCTCGGATACACTCCTTATGCCGGCACTATCAACAACAGGCCACGGAGCGCTGCAGTCGCAATCGTTTCATGCCTATCTCGAGACAGATTCGATAGCAGGAAGCAGTTCCGTTAAATACTGTTTTTATGATGTAACAAATCCGGCTGATTCAGCTTGTGTAGAGTACATCTATAATGCACTAACGGGAGTAGCGGTTATACCCGGCGATGGAGATTATTTGTCAAGGCCCTATCCAAACCCTGCAATAAATTCAGCATCAATTCATTATAAACTTTATGGGGGCCCCGGAAATGCCTTTTTGCAAGTGTTTAATACTTATGGTGCTTTGATTCTTTCCTTCAACCTGGAAGAAAAGGAAGGGGATATCCAAATTCCTGTAAATAAGCTTGTTTCAGGCTTTTACACTTACGGTTTGTCAAAAGACGGTAAAAGACTTAAATCAGGCAGGCTTATCGTCAGATAGATCTTGTATTTATTGTTACCGTTTCCGAACTTTGTAGCTTATATTCTACTCAAATGAAGAAATTTTACTTGTTTTTTTTGGGACTTGCCTTATCAGTACCGGCATTTTCCCAAAGTCTTACTGCCACCGGTCAGCATATTTCCGGTGATCCTTTTTCGGTTTTTGAAGGAACAATTACAATCAACAATGTTTCGGGTTCCGATAAGCAGGTTTTAGTTGCCCGCCAGATAAACAACCTCACATCAGGCCATACCAGTTATTTTTGCTGGATTCAATGTTATTCTCCCGCTACCAATATTTCACCTGATACTGTTACAATTCCGGCAGGTGGATTTTACGATCAGTTTAAAGGTGATTTGGAAGCAAACGGAATTTCGGGATTCAGCTTTGTAACCTATTGTTTCTATGATGCATTCAATACCGGCGATTCTGTTTGTGTTGATTTTGTTTATGACGCGACAACAGGTCTTGCAGATCTGGATCAGTCCAAAAACTTCATTTCAAAAGCCTATCCGAGTCCTGCAGTGGAATTTACAAACATCTACTACAGCTTGTCCCGCAACACCCGTTCGGCACAAATAAAAATTTACAACATGCTTGGTTCAGAAGTTAAATCAGTTCCACTTACCGAAAGCAAAGGATCTGTTCGCATAGCAGTTTCCGATATGAAAGCAGGCCTCTATTTTTATTCGCTGGTTGCAGATGGCAAGAGTTCCACAACCGGTAAGTTTACCGTTGCCTCTCACTAATCATTCCTCCTTAAAATATTACAAAGCCCTGCCTGTAAGGCGGGGCTTTTTTATGAATGGCACCTTAATTTTAATTACTTTAGCAACCCTTTTCCACATGTATGAGCAAGAAGCAAGAAGCACTGGATTATCATTCCAGCGGACGTCCGGGTAAAATTGAAGTGGTTCCTACTAAGCCTTACAGTTCCCAGCGGGATCTGTCGCTCGCCTATTCTCCCGGAGTAGCTGAGCCCTGTTTGAGTATTCATGAAAATCCGGAAGATGTATACAAATACACAGCTAAGGGAAATCTGGTGGCAGTTATTTCCAACGGAACAGCAGTACTCGGGCTGGGCAATATTGGTCCCGAAGCCTCAAAGCCGGTAATGGAAGGGAAAGGACTGCTTTTCAAAATATTCGCCGACATCGACGTATTCGACATCGAAATTAACCAGTTGAATGTGGAGGATTTTGTAAAAACAGTTAAGGCCATTGCACCAACTTTTGGCGGCATAAACCTGGAAGACATCAAAGCGCCCGAGTGTTTTGAAATTGAAAAGAGACTCAAGGAAGAATTAAAAATTCCGGTGATGCACGACGATCAGCATGGCACTGCAATCATAACAGCTGCCGCCTTGCTGAATGCACTGGAACTTGCCGGAAAAGCATTTGAGAAAGTTAAGATTGTTGTCAACGGTGCAGGAGCATCAGCCATTTCATGCACCAAATTATTTGTTTCTCTTGGCGCTAAACTGGAAAACATTGTAATGCTCGACAGCAACGGTGTTATTCGTGCCGACCGGGAGACACCTGATCCCAATAAAAAATATTTTGCCACCAATCGTGATATCAATACACTTGAGGAGGCAATGGCAAATGCCGATGTTTTTATAGGACTTTCAAAGGGAAATATTCTGAATGAAAAACACCTCCAGTCAATGGCGGCTGATCCTATTGTTTTTGCAATGGCCAATCCTGACCCGGAAATAAGTTACGAAGTTGCACACAGGTCCAGGCCCGATCTGATTCTTGCCACCGGACGATCAGATTACCCCAACCAGGTGAACAATGTACTTGGCTTTCCATTCATCTTCCGGGGCGCACTTGATGTTCGCGCTACACAGATTAACGAAGAAATGAAACTGGCAGCGGTAAGAGCCCTTGCAAATCTGGCCAAACAGCCGGTTCCCGAAATCGTTAATCTTGCCTATAACGAAAAAAACATTTTGTTCGGAAGAGAATACATCATTCCAAAACCACTTGACCCGAGACTCATTACCGCTGTAGCTCCCGCCGTTGCAAAGGCTGCAATTGAATCAGGAGTGGCTCAGCAAATAATTGAAAACTGGGAAGCCTATGAAGAAGAGTTGTCGAAACGGTTAGGCCTCGACAACAAATTAATCAGGGTTATTACAAACAAGGCAAAAAAGAATCCGCAGCGGGTTGTATTTGCTGAAGCCGATACCTACAAAATATTGAAGTCGGCACAAATAGTAAAAGACGAAGGCATTGCCCATCCGATTCTGCTGGGTAACAAAGACCGGATTGAACAACTCATAGAAGAACATAGTCTTGACTTAAAAGATATTCCCATTATTGACCCGCGCTCTGATGAGGAAAACCTGAATTATTTTGGTGAGTTGTTTTTCAACAAGAGAAAACGTTCCGGATTCAACTACCATGAAGCGCGGAAAATAATGAAAGAGCGGAATTACTATGGGGCAATGATGGTAGAAACCGGCCAGGCTGATGTACTTATTTCAGGACTTACCCGCAAGTATGCCGACATATTACGCCCGGCCATTTACATTATCGGAACACAGGAAGAAGTGACAAACATTGCCGGTATGTATATCATGATTACGAAACGTGGTCCCATATTTTTTGCCGATTGTACCATCAATGTAAATCCGACAACGGAAGAACTGGTGGAAATTACATTGCTCACCGCAAAAGCCGTTCAGCAATTTAATATGAAGCCCCGAATTGCAATGCTCTCCTTTTCCAATTTTGGTTCTTCAAAAGAGCCCGGTGCAAGAAAAGTAAGAGAGGCAGTTGCAATATTGCATGATAAATTTCCGGGATTGGTTGTGGATGGAGAAATGCAGGCGAACTTTGCTTTCAACAGTCAAATGATGAAAGACAATTTCCCGTTCAGTGAACTGGGAGATCATTCGGCCAATACACTGATTTTTCCAAGTCTTGATGCCGGCAACATCGCATATAAATTACTTCAGGAAATGGGAGCGGCCGAAGCTATCGGCCCGATACTTCTTGGCATGAACAAACCTGTTCATATTTTGCAACTGGGCAGTTCTGTGAGGGAAATTGTGAACACTGTTACCATCGGAGTTGTGGATGCTCAGTCACGTAAAGCAATGGTTGCCGGATAAGCAAAATTATGTACACGTTCATTACAGGAAAAGTTACTGCGATCTCTCCAACTTCCGTTGTGGTTGAAAATAACGGAATGGGTTATCATATCCATATCACACTAAACACCTATTCGAAAATAAAGGACCTTAAAGAGGTCCGGTTGCTGACATATTGCATTCTTAAAAACGAAACACAGGCAGTGTCAAATTTTGCCATTTTTGGTTTTGTAGAAGAATCCGAAAGAATGCTTTTTCTGGATCTTATCAGCGTTTCAGGAGTAGGTAACAACACCGCACAGCTGATTTTGTCATCTTTTGAACCGGGATCTCTGCTTGGGGTAATCGGCTCAGGTGATGCAGCTACCTTACAGCGTGTAAAAGGGATTGGCGCCAAAACCGCACAGCGGATTATTATAGATCTTAAAGATAAGGCAGGAAAACAATCTCTTACCGCTGGAATTTCTTTACCGGCAGGCAATACACTCAAAAGTGAGTCGTTAAGTGCACTACTTACGTTAGGGTTTGGCCGGGTAGCTGCCGAAAAAGCTGTAGATAAGGCTATTGGGCATACTTCCGGACCCGGTACCCCTGAGGAAGTCATTAAACTTTCTTTAGGATTTCTGGCTTCCTGAACCACCAACGTTATTTTATCGTAAAAGAGTGATGTTGCAACCCTTTGAAGGGTCTGACACGTTTGCTTTTTTATGTTATTTTAGCCGACTGTTCCTGAATTAGCTTCCGGGCAAACGGTTGATTTATAATTAGTTGAATATCAAGTGCTTTTGAATAAAAACCACCCCGGAAAAATCGTGAAGTCGGGCTGCATCGGGTCATTGCTGCAAGGGACTGTCGATTGTTTTAACCAGATTTGAAAAGTGCGACATAAAAGTGTTTTGAAACTTAGTGCGGCCGCAGGATTTTTATTGCCTGTTTTTGGTCTTGTAAGCGGAATTACGCCCGGAGGCATTTCTGGTCCCGATTATTCAAACGACGCCATCTCAATTGCCGTACCTGATACCGGTAAAGGTGATACATTAGAGCTGCCATATCCCTTTCACGATAACCTTACCGATCCGTTTTCAAATCCTCCCAACGAAAGCCCGCTTTATCTGCACGATCCGTCGAACATCGAAAGTACCATTGAATATGATCCCGACGAGAATCAGTACAATATCAACGAGCGGATGGGTGATCTCTTTTACCGCAATCCCTCGTACCTGACTTTCGATGAGTATGTAAGAGATAATTATGCGAAGTCGACCAAAAATTACTGGCGAGAAATGACTGCCGGCGAAGACGGTGGAGAGAAAAGAAGTATTATTCCGAAAATATATGTGGGCGGAGAAGCTTTTGATCGCATTTTCGGTGGTAATACCATCGATATTCGGGTACAGGGTTCAGCCGAACTTACCTTTGGGTTGAATATCTACAAAAACGAGAACCCGGCAATTCCTGAAAAGCAACGCAGGAATACCACTTTTGATTTCGACGAAAAAATTCAGCTTAATGTAGTGGGTAATATCGGTGAGAAGATGAAACTCACCACCAATTACAATACCGAAGCCAGCTTCGATTTTGAAAACAAACTGAAACTGGAGTACACAGGCAAGGAAGATGAAATTATCAAGAAACTTGAAGCCGGAAATATTACAATGCCCCTCTCCGGTTCCCTCATTCAGGGAAGTCAGAGTCTTTTCGGCATTAAAGCACAATTGCAGTTCGGTCGCTTAAAAGTAACAACGGTTATTTCGCAACAGGAAGGTCAGGCTTCAACAATTGATGTTCCTCCCGGAGGCGGACAAATTACCAAGTTCGATATTCCTGCTGATGAGTATGAAGCGAACAAGCACTATTTTCTCTCCAACTATTTCAAAGACAACTACGACAACGCGCTAAAAAACCTGCCTGTTGTAAATTCTCCCATCAATATTACCAAGCTGGAAGTTTGGATCACAAACAAAAACAGCAGTACCGAAAACACCCGTGACATTGTTGCGTTTATGGATTTGGGAGAATACAACTACTACAGCCGTTCATTCATCTCCCAGGGGACATCCGTTTATCCGTCAGACAGTCTGTCAAATAACCTGTATGACCTGATGAATAAACAATACCTTCCTTCGCGGGATATCAATCAGGTTTCGCAGGCACTCGATCCGCTTGCCGGCCCTCCTAACAATTTTGCACCGCAACAGGATTATGTCAGACTGGTTGGTGCGCGCAAGCTGAACCCGAACGAATATTTTTATAATGCGAAGCTCGGTTACATTTCCCTCAACCAGGCACTCAACTCAAATGAGGTGCTGGCCGTTGCTTACGAGTACACCGTTGGTAATAACGTCTTCAGGGTAGGTGACCTTACAACATCCGGTATTAATCCTCCGCAACTGCTCTTTGTAAAAATGCTGAAGAGCACCAACATCAATCCTAAACTTCCAACCTGGGATCTGATGATGAAAAACGTTTACTCGTTAGGATCGTACCAATTGCAGCGCGAAGATTTTAAACTGAATGTAATTTATACCGACAACAATGATGGTTTAAAGAAAATCAACTACATGCCGGTTCCTGCAAGCGAAACCAATTTGAAGGGCGTACCGCTGGTGCAGGTATTTGGAGTAGATCAACTCGACAGCAGAAACGATCCGCTCCCAGATGGAGTATTCGATTATGTTGAAGGTGTTACCATCAATTCAACCAATGGCAGGATATACTTCCCGGAGAGGGAGCCCTTCGGTAGTTATTTACGTGCAAAATTCGTAGATCCGCTGCAGGCAAATAACTATGCCTACGATCAGCTATACGACTCAACGAAAACTTCGGCGCAGCAGCTGCCGGAGCTCAACCGCTTCTCGCTGGTAGGTAGTTATAAGAGCTCTTCGAGTTCTGAAATATTTCTCAATGCACTTAATATCCCGCAAGGCTCGGTGGTTGTTACGGCCGGAGGCGTACAACTGGTGGAGAATGTGGATTATACCGTTGACTATAACCTTGGCAGAGTAAAAATTATTAATGCCGGATTGCTGGCATCGGCTACTCCTATTAAAATTTCTCTTGAGAGTAATTCACTCTTTTCAATTCAGTCGAAAGCGCTTTACGGCGCCCGCTTCGACTACGAGGTGAATAAGGATTTTAATGTAGGAGGTACGTTCATGTACCTGCGGGAGCGTCCCATAACCAGCAAGGTAAATATTGGTGATGAACCCCTTAACAACGTTATCTGGGGACTCGACGGAACCTATTCAACCGAATCAAGGTTTATTACCCGTATGGTCGATAAGCTTCCATTCATCGCAACCAAGGAACAATCGCGCGTAACGGTAACCGGGGAATTCGCCAATCTTATTCCGGGTACCGCCGGAGGTACAAAAGGCAATGCCTACATCGACGATTTTGAAGGCAGTCAGTCGACCATTGATCTGAAAATTCCTTCAACCTGGTTTCTGGCTTCTGTACCACAGGGACAGCCTTCCATTTTTCCGGAAGCCGTATATAACGATTCACTCATCTATGGGTTCAATCGTGCAAAACTTGCCTGGTACAACATTGACCCGACAGTATTTTATCGTTCATCGGGAAGCGGCAGTAATTTGCTGCCTCCGGGTATCACCAATACCGATCTTTCCAATAACAATGTAAGGGAGGTACTGGAAACGGAACTTTTCCCCTATAAGCAAAACCCTACAGGACAAGCTACCACACTGAGTATTCTGAATCTCGCCTATTATCCTGATGAAAGGGGGCCGTACAACTTTGATGTTGGAGGTGTTGCCGGTATTTCTGCAGGCATTAATGCCGACGGTACACTGAAAAACCCGAATACGCGATGGGCGGGAATAATGCGACGCATTGAAACCTACGATTTTGAGTCGACCAACGTAGAGTTTATCCAGTTCTGGCTGATGGATCCATTCAACAGTGAAAGCCTGAATACAACCGGCGGTTCGCTTTATTTTAACCTGGGTGAAATTTCGGAAGACATTCTCAAAGATTCCTATCGCTCTTTCGAATACGGACTGCCGTCACCTACCAACAACAATACGGTTGACTCTACCGTATGGGGCTATGTGCCGAGGGTACAAAGTATCGTGAATGCCTTCGATAACGATCCTGATTCACGTGCCGCACAGGATGTGGGACTCGATGGTATTTCCACTGCAAAGGAACGCCAGTATCATCAGGCAGAATACATACAGTTAATTTCAAATCTTTTCGGCCAGGGTTCGGTTGCATATCAGAATGCCGATGCCGACCCTGCGGGTGATGACTTTCACTATTTCAGAGGTGGCGATTATGACCAGCAGGGATTGTCGATATTGGAGCGATATAAACAGTTTAACGGAACGGAAGGGAACTCAAAAACTTCCGAACAATCCCCCGAACCCTATACAACATCCTCTACCAATTTCCCTGATGGAGAAGACATCAACAGGGATAATACAATGAGCGATTATGAAAATTATTACCAATACAAGGTTGATATTACCCCCGGCCAGATGAATGTTGGTACTAATTATATTGTTGATAAAATAACGACTTCAGTTACTACAAAAGACAATTCAGTAAAGCAGATTACCTGGTATCAGTTTAAGATTCCTGTTAATTCTCCTACTGCAGTAATAGGTACCGGTGCCGATTTGAAATCGGTAAACTTTATAAGAATGTTTATGAAGGATTTTTCGGAACCAATGGTAATGCGTTTTGCCAAACTCGAATTGCTTAGGGGGGAATGGCGGAAATACCAATATTCATTGTTGTATCCGGGCGAATATATTCCTACCGATCCCAATGCCACCCCGTTTGATGTGAGTGTGGTAAACCTGGAGGAGAACGGCGACAGGACACCCATCAGGTATGTGCTTCCGCCCGGTATCGATCGTGAGGTAAACGTAGGTTCTACCAATCTGCAGCAATTGAATGAGCAGTCGCTGACATTAAAAGTCTGCAACCTTGTTGACGGCGACGCGCGTGCCGCATATAAAAATACATTGCTTGACTCAAGAAATTACAAAAAAATAAAAATGTATCTGCACGCCGAAGATGCAAGTGCGAGTGATGAGGTACAGGATGGTGAAGTAACAGCCTTTATTCGTTTGGGATCCGATTTTACCAATAACTATTATGAGTATGAGGTGCCTCTGAAAATTACCAGATGGGGAGCTTCTATTGATACCGATGTGTGGCCCGAGGGAAATAACATTGTGATAGATGTTGATAAACTGATTGCAGGGAAATTGGAACGTAACAATGTTTTCGCTGCCAACGGTAACCCCAGCAGTACACCCTATACATTTAAGGACGAGAACAGAAACATTACCATAGTAGGAAATCCGACATTGAGTGAGGTAAAGACCATAATGCTGGGAATCCGCAATCCCAAAAAGGAACTGGACCCGAATGATGACGGACAGCCGAAATGTGTGGAAGTATGGTTCAACGAATTGCGCATGAACGACTTTGACAACAATGGCGGATGGGCGGCAAATGCACGGGTTACCACAAAATTAGCTGACCTCGGTACGGTAACACTCAGCGGCAGCAGAAGTACTGATGGATTCGGTTCGCTGGAAAGCAAAATCAACGACAGGCAAAAGGAAAATATTACATCTTACGATTTGTCGACTGCCATTGAAATCGGCAAGTTCTTCCCTCAGAGTACGGGAATTTCCATTCCTTTTTACTTCGGGTTTGGTGAAACCTTCTCAAATCCGCAATACAACCCAATTGATCCTGACGTTCCTTTCGATCAGGCGTTGAGTTCAATTGATGATCCGGCACGGAAAGAACAACTGAGATTGCTTGCACAGGACTATACGAAACGACAAAGTATAAACTTCACAAACGTCCACAAAAACCGAACGGCAAAGGCCGGGAAGCCCAAAATTTATGACATAGAGAATTTCAATCTTTCGTTTGGGTATACCAATACCTATCACCGAAATTTTGACCTGGAACACGACAATCAAAAGGAGTACTTAGGCGCCCTTGGCTACAACTATTCAACGCAGTCGAAGTATATTACCCCGTTTTCAAAAGTTAAGGCCTTTCAAAAATCAAAGTGGACGAGACCCATTAAAGACTTCAATTTAAATTTTGTCCCATCCAGTTTTACATTCCGGACCGACATACAACGCCATTATGGCGAACGCATGGCCCGGGACTTGTCGGAATTTACATTCCAGCAACCAACACTTTATAATAAATCATTTACATGGGGCCGACAATACACGCTGGCATATGATATTACACGGTCAATAAAATTTGACTTCACGGCAAACAACCTTGCAAATGTTGATGAACCTTATGGTAAAATCGATACTGAGGCCAAAAAGGATTCTGTACGAAAGAACTTTTGGGACTTTGGCAGAAACACCGATTACCGCCATACGGGTTCATTGTCGTACAATGTGCCCCTGAGTAAATTACCGCTTACCGATTGGATTACGCTCAATTTGCGGTACCAGTTCGATTATCACTGGCAAACGGGCCCGCTTGGATATGTAGGTCAATTTAACCAGGTTACAATTAATCCCGCTATCGGAAACACCATTCAGAACTCGAACACCAAGCAGGCAAATACAACGTTCAACATGACCACGTTGTATAACAAATCGAAATATTTGAAGAAGGTGCTGGGCCCTAAACCGCCAAAGCCGCCAAAGCCCAAAGTAGAGCCGCCGAAATCGCCGCAGGATACCACTGCCAAACCTAAAATAAAAACACCCCGGGTGCCCGGCGATGTTGAACGCAGTCTGGCCAAAGTAATATTCAGCATGAAAAACGTTTCACTGAATTACAGTGAAACAAACGGAACCTTGTTGCCCGGCTTTAACCGAACATCGGAGTTTTTAGGAAACAATTTTTATAATGGTCCCGATGGAAAATCAAATATGGCTCCGGGATTACCCTTTGTATTTGGCAGTCAGAAAGACATACGGGAGGAGGCTGCACGAAATAACTGGCTTACGCTTGATACAACATTTAACGGATTGTTTGCGCAGACCTACACCGATAACTTTACAGGCAGGGCAACATTTGAACCTACCCAGGGATTCAGACTGGAACTTAACGCCAGCAGAAACTACGCGAGGAGCAAATCGGAAAATTACCGTGCACAATCTGATGGAAGCTATAATGCCTATTCGCATATAGAAACCGGTAACTTCAGCATGTCAATTATCTCACTGGGGACGGCATTTGCCAAAGACCGTAAAGACTATAGTTCGGCTGTATTTGAAAAATTTGAAGCCTACCGAAAGGAAATTTCTTTGCGCCTCGGATCAGCTAATTCACTTTCAAGCGGACTTGACAGTGCCGGATATGCCGATGGTTATGGAGGTACCTCGCAGGATGTGTTAACATATGCGTTCCTTGCGGCATACACGAAAAAATCGGCAGGCGGAATCAAGCTGGATGCATTCCCCAACATTCCTAAAGTGAACTGGAGGTTGACTTATGATGGTTTATCGCGATTGAAATTTGCCAAAAAATTATTCAACAGTGTCAGCTTGTCACATGCTTACCGTTCAACGTATAGTGTGAGTTCATTTACTTCCAATTTATTGTTTAATGAAGACGGCACTGCACGGGATTTGAGTAATAACTTTATACCACATGATCAATATTCACAGGTCAATATCAGTGAGCAATTCAGTCCGTTGATAGGTATAGATGTGAACTGGAAGAACAGGTTAACAACGCGATTTGAATACAAACGTGATAGAAATATTACGCTCACATTTACCGATATCCAGATTACTGAAGTCAAAGGGACCGAATTTGTTTTTGGCGCCGGGTACAGGTGGCGTAACTTCAAACTCCCGTTCGGACTTGCCAATCCGGCTAAAAAGAGCTCCGGAACCGACCTTAACCTTACGGCCGATTTCTCGGTACGCAAAAACAGCACTATAATTCGGAAACTGCTCGAAAATCTTGATCAGCCAACTGCGGGGTTAACGGTTCTTAGTATGAAACTGGCAGCTGATTATATAATTAATGAACGATTCAATGTCCGGCTCTTCTTTGACCGGATTATAAACACACCTATAATCTCAACATCCTTCCCGACTGCTAATACAGCATTTGGTATCAGTGTGAGATTCACACTTACTCAATAAACCTGACAAATTTGTACCACCTTTAAATAACACTATATGAATTTCCCATCTGAACTCAAGTACACCAAAGACCATGAATGGATCAAGGTTGAAGGAGATACCGCAATTGTAGGTATCACCGATTTCGCACAAAGTGAATTAGGCGATATTGTATATGTTGAAGTTGAAACGATTGGTGAACAGCTTAATCAGGAAGAGGTATTTGGAACTGTTGAAGCCGTCAAAACCGTCTCTGATCTCTTCATGCCACTGGCAGGAACCGTGAAAGAATTTAACAAAGAACTCGACAGACAACCTGAGCTTGTTAATAAGGATCCTTATGGGGCGGGATGGATGGTAAAAATTCAGTTGAGCGATAATTCACAAGTTTCCGGATTACTTTCAGCTGAAGCTTACAGGGAACTCATAGGGGAATAATAATTCAATGCTGTTCAGGCATTTTTCATTTTCAATAACATGGGCACTGATCATACTGTTACTCAGTATGGTGCCCGGCGGGCAACTGCCTGATCTCTCTTTTTGGGACTTATTAACCTTTGATAAAATAATGCATATATTCATGTATGGGGTTCTCTCATTCCGTACCATGATGGCTGCATCAAAGCAACAAACCTACTGGTGGATGCGGTACCATGCAGGTATTTTTACAATGGCCGCAATCACCATTTACGGAGGCACCATTGAGTTGATGCAGGAATATCTTACCATTGAGCGCACCGGTGATTGGGTTGATATGCTTGCAAATACAATAGGACTCCTGATTGGTATTTATGTTTTCAGGGCTGTGTTTTACGATTGCATCAGGCATTAATCTCATTTGGTAACGAATTATGCAGGAAGATAAAACAAACCATAACCTGAGTCAGCCGATCTTCAAACTGCTTCCTAAAAGTGAGACCGGATTTCTGGAAGCCCCGCAAACCAGATGGTATAATTTAAAATTTGCAGTTCACGTTTTTTATGAATTTATGAAAGGATTCAGGACCTTACACTTTGTAGGGCCCTGCATTACCGTTTTTGGTTCAGCCCGGTTTAAAGAGGACCATATTTATTATAAACAAGCCTACCAGTTCGGAAAACATATTGCCCGCATGGGTGGCACGGTGATGACCGGAGGAGGCCCGGGAATTATGGAGGCCGCAAACAGGGGCGCATTTGAAAACGGAGGCCGGTCGGTGGGGTGTAACATCTATCTCCCCAAAGAGCAAAAGCCGAATCCGTATATGCACCGATGGGTAACAATCCGCCATTTTTTTGTGCGGAAGGTTTTGTTGTTGAAATATTCTTATGGATTTGTTGTAATGCCGGGAGGGTTTGGAACAATGGACGAATTTTTTGAAACCTGTACATTAATCCAGACTGCGACAATAAGAAACTTTCCAATAGTGGTTTACGACAAAGAGTATTATCAGGATTTGTGTGTGCTATTTGAGAAAATGATAACTGCAAAAGCAATCGATCCGGCCGATATGAAACTGGTTTTGTTTACCGACAGTGTTCAGGAAGGAATCGAACATATCCAAAGGTATGTCCGTAATAATTATTACGTTAAGCCGGTTCGTCCGTTACCCTGGCTATTCGAAAGAAGAAAAAACGGATTCAAGAGGTAAGGTTGGTAACCGGCCTCACCTTGAAACGGTATCCTGTTTTTAATTTGCACCAAACTCTATTAAAAATTTTTGTCTTGTTTCTGCCGGTGGAATGGCCGATGGATCTTCAGTATAAATTTTTAGGCGTGAGGAATCGGCCCCTGCAGCAAAAAGATGATTCTTTAGGGACAAATTTCTGTTTTCCTGAAGTTGTTTTACGGCTTGACGGGTGCTGTCTACCCCGGCCAGCTGAACAACCTTTTGCTGTATCGGGACTATTTTATAAGAAGGCCCCAAAATAGAATCAACCCAACTTACAAAAAGAGAATCTTTAATAGTGAGTTTGTTTAACTGAGCCATTTGTTCGGTTGATAGGGTTTCGCTGACGGGCTCACCGCTAATCGAATGAAAGTAAATTTCCCTGGCTCTGATAAACGCCCATTGCTCTTCCTCCTTGGCCGGTTCCGTTAATTGTCTGATGGTAACTGACAATTCCGGCTTGTTCTTCATAATAGTTATTAACGGATCAATTTGTTTGAACTGTTTTTCCGTTAAACTATTTTGAAGGTAATCGAATTTCAATTCTCTTAATTCGTCTTCATTGGTTCCAAAAGCACTGGCGAGTAACTTGTAAGGAGCGGAAACAGCCTTAATTATCAGATTTTTAATAACATTCCAAATTATTTTACCAAGATGGTAATTTGGATCGTTTAAGTCGCCGTCAATAGGCATGTCCAGGTCAATATTTCCATTTTTGTCTTTTAATAATGCAATGGCCAGTTTTAATGGTAAATCATAAAGCGCAGGTTTGTCGCTTTTGTTACCGACTTTAATTCTGTTGATTTTTAATTTATTGTTGCTATCTATAATCATATTACGGATAGTAGTGTTGCTTTCAAATGTGAGATTGCCTTCTCCAAACGGATGTGCCACATAATATTTTGAATAAGGGCTCATGTCTGAAACATCCATATCTGTAATCTTGTAGTATAAACTCATGTCCCTTACATTGGCAGGATTAAATGCCAGTAACATTTCTGTTTTACCTCTGTGATTAAGCAGGGCAGTACCTGATATATTAATCAGAGAGTCATTTGAATTGAGTTTATCGGACCACACTTTCACTTGAGAAATGTCATAGGTAAACGTTTCGTATAATGAATAATCGTTAAATATAATATGGCCATCATCAATCAGTAAACTGTCAATAGAATAGTTGTCAAATGCATGATTGGAGCGGATGGTATCGGCATAATCGGCAACCAATACAAACGGATTCGACGAATTCAACTCGATGTTACCGTCTGTTGTATCAGAAATGTCACTTTTCATAAGAGCCGTGAAGTTGTTCAGATCATTATCGTATAATTCAAAATGGACAAAAGGCCGGAGTAACCTGAAACTTTTAATATTAATGATGTCGTATTTTAAATTAACAGTGTCAAGATTGATAAATAGTTCTGAAAATGAAAACAGGGTATCGCGTTTAGGATCTGTCATGAAAAGTCCGGTGGTCGACATGGTTCCTTTGAGCGCCACATCAATGGCCTCATTCAGGTTTCCCTTCAAAACAACATCACATCCGAAATGAGCCCCAAACTCAGAAATAGAAATGATATCGGAGAAATAGGGTGTTAATGGCGATAAATCCAGTCTGTCGGAATGAATTTGAACCGCAAAGACAAGGGTTTTCATGTTAAAGGTAATGTCGTTTGTTACCTTACCCTCTTTGCCCATTCCATAATCAAGGGTTCCCTTTACTATCTCCTGATCCCATCTCAGTCCATCTGATAAAATCTCAAAATCTTTAAAAGTTAACTTGTTGTTAAAATCAGTACTGAGATAATCGATTGTCCCATTCGTAATATTAATATTATATAACTCGTATTTTATGGGATCTGAAGGCGTTTTTTCTGTAGTGGTTGAGTCATCCGCGGGAATAAGGTCGTCAAAATTGAATCCCGTATTGCTTTGTGCAATTCTGACATAAAAAGAATCAACAGTCAGGTCAGAAATAGCGTAGGTGCCGAAAAGGAATTTGTAAAGAGTAGTATTTACATTTAAATATCCTACAGATAAAAAAAGCGTTGTATCGTTCTTTTCATAACATTTGAGGCCCTTTATTTCAACATTTCCCGTTAAAAGGTTGATATAAAGGTTATCCAATTCAATTTTTCTGCCAACCCATTCCTTGCTGTTTTTTTCGATCAAATAGTGAGCAAGCGGTGAAATAAAGAACAGCGTTATTGTAACAAGGAGTATTACTGTTAGCAGTAACCACCTCACAGGCTTGCTGAGCCTGTTGAATAATCTTAATAATTGCACAAAAACGGGTTTATTCGAATAATAAAATGATTGAAAAGCTAAAATAGTAATAAGAATTTGAAATTGAAAATGTGCTTATCTTTAGAGCTAAATAGTTAAAATGAAAATGATGGGTATGCTTCCCCGTTCGGAGATGTTAATAGATGAAATTTCAGTAAACGAGAGGGTTGAGCGATTCACCAAAAGAAGTTTAAAAAACGGCACGAAACAGTTGTTTTTACAGTTGGCCCTGAGCATGGTCGACTTAACGACACTGGAAGGGAAGGACACCCCGGCAAAAGTGGTTCAGTTGTGTGCAAAAGCCACCCGACCTCATGACCTGTTGCCTGATTTGCCCGCTGTTGCAGCCGTTTGTGTTTACCCTCCTATGATTGCCATTGCTAAGCGGGCGCTAGACGGCTCGGGCGTTAAAACAGCAGCGGTTTCAACATATTTTCCTTCCGGTATGAGTAGTACCAAACTAAAAATACAGGAAACAAAATACGCAATTGATCAAGGGGCCGATGAAATTGATATGGTTATTTCAAGGGGACGGTTTTTATCAGGCGAATATAATTTTGTATTTGACGAAATAGCGTCCATTAAAAGTGCGTGTGGAAAAACACACCTTAAGGTGATTCTTGAAACAGGCGAACTGGGCACGTTAGACAATGTTTACAAAGCCAGCAAGCTGGCCATTTCTGCCGGAGCCGATTTTATTAAAACATCAACAGGTAAAATACAGCCTGCTGCCACATTGCCCGTAACGCTTGTAATGCTGGAAGCAATTAAGGAGCATTATTATGCAACCGGGAAAAAGGTGGGGATGAAACCGGCGGGCGGTATCGCTTCATCAAAACTCGCGTTGAATTACCTGGTAATGGTAAATGAAACGCTGGGTTCCGACTGGATGTCCCCCGACTTATTCAGATTTGGGGCAAGTTCTCTTGTCAATGACCTGCTGTTACAGATAGTTAAACAGAAAGAAGGGATTTATGGTGCCCGCGATTACTTTTCAATAGATTAGTGAGCGATGATGCAAATTAAATTAAAAGAAGGTTTTTCCAGGTGTAATTTCTTGCATGAAAATGATTAATTGTATTAAACTTTCCAACGGAGTTTTCATCCGGTTGAGTAAGATTTTAATTTTTATGCTGCTCTTGGCAAAAGGATCTTATGCCAATGATACACTATTAATTGACTTTTACCGGTTGCCTTATTTAGTTCGAACTGTTGCCGGCGATTCGACCGGAGAAATCTGGATTTCAGGTGGTAAAGGCCTTCAGGTTTTACGGAAAAATGGATTTTTCACCATCCAACCCGACTTTATCGGCGATATTGTTACGTATCAGGGGAAAATTATTCAATTGGACAATCATCCCATTTACAAAGGCCATTACCCTTCAGGTTATAACAATACTTGGTCAAAGTATATAAGTAGTGCTAATAATTTATATACCAACGCCACGGATAAAGTGGGAAAGATATGGGTTTGTAACGGCAGAGAACTTTTTATTTTCAAAGTCGACAGCACATTCAGCAAAACACTTAGCGGCAAATCGGTAAGGGGGCTATGCTTTAACAAAGGGATACTTTATGCAAATACCTACTCGGGAATTTATAAAAATGAAGATAGAATAATTGATGAAATTCAAATGGCTGATGGTGGAATAGTAAAAGTAAATCAGATGCTGTATTTCCTTTATGGTGGAATTGCCGCATATGACCCTCAATCTGATTCCAGTGCCATTTTCCCTTCACCTGAATTGGCACACCCGGTTGATTCGCTGTTTAAATCGGCTTTTTTTAGAGACGGAGTTGTTTTTAATGACACGGTTTGGCTTGCTTCCACAAATGGATTGGCGTATTGGAATACTGACCATGCGGTATTTATCGGACCGAGGATTTTTGTTGAAAATGTTGCTGTTGAAAATGGGAAACTTTGGGTCCTTTCCCGGTATGATGGCGTATATATTAAAAGCGGGGGTGAATTGATAAAACAGCGTTTGCCGGAGGGAATCGAATACAATGATGTAACGTTTGTTGCAAATAACAACACCTATTATTTTGCTACTAACCAAGGTGTCTTATGTTCCTCCGGTGATAGTTTGCACTTCCTGACCCGGCTGAATGGCCTCTCCAATAATGAGGTCTATTCGGTAATAATAGGTGCAGATGGCAATATTTGGTCGAGCACATATGCCGGTCTGAACCGAATCAATCCCAGGACAGGTAAGATTCAGAATTTTCTTACCAATGTTGAATTCAACCTCCGTTCGTTTTGCTCCGGCAACGACGAGCTTTTTTTTGGAGGCACCAACGGAGTATATGAGATAAAACCACTTGCAATTGCGGAACCGGCGGAGCAACATGCCGAAAGTAATTATATAATTATCCTTTCAGTTGTTTTGGGGCTGTCGATTATAGTTATTTTGATGGAGTCCCGGTACAGGAAGAAGAAAGCTAAAAAACTTGATCAAATTCTGGATCTTGATAAAAAGGAATTGTTTTTGAAAAAGATGGAGAACCTGGTAATGGACGATATTCAGTCATCAACTGTTGATTCACTTGCCACGAAAATGGGAATGAGCTCCAGGAGTTTGTATCGGATGTTTGATGATTTCGGAATTAAGCCGGGAGAATTCCTGAGGTCTATGCGTATGAGAAAGGCTAATCACCTGATATCGCTGGGAATAAATGACTTAACAGCTATTGCTGCCGCCACGGGGTATTCCAAAGAATACCTGAAAAAGGCGCTTTTACGACCTGTTCATACCGATAAACATTCGGCAGGGGAATGATCCTTTGTTGGAAGTTTTACTTTTCTAATAAGTTATTTGACTTGATAGGGTAGGCTAAAGGACACCTTATCGAATTATAGTTTATTGATAATCAACTAAATATAAAGTTGGCAGATTTTCTCCCGGTACCAAGGCAGAAAATACAATAGACCTGAAACCAAACTTACTTTTAAATAGAGTTGTTTTGAATTTGAAACACACTAAACATAAACCCATGAAAAAAATAGTAATCATTTGCTTCGTTTTTGTTGCTGCGGCACTTCAATCGAAAGCCCAAATTCAAATTAATCCCCAGTTGGGTCTTACCATCATGAACTTTACTGATCCGCCCGAAGGAGTAGATTTTGAGGCTAATGTCGGATTTATGGTTGGAGGGGATGTAAGAATTGGGGAGAAATTCCAGTTTCAACCCGGTGCGTTTTAAATGTCGACTAAAACAGTCACAAAATTGAAAAATGATTCTTTGGCTACTGAAGGTGATATAACCAGTAATTATTTGAGAGTTAAAGCACTTGGTGCGTTTAATATCCTTGATAAATCTAATTTCAAATTTCGTATTAATGCAGGTCCTTCGTACGATTTTTTATTGAGTTCAAAAGACAAAGACGGGAATGATGTAAAGGATCAGCTTAACAGCGGGTCCTTTAATATTCAAGGAGGTATTGGAGTTGATATATGGATTCTTACAGCAGATGTAGGATACAGCTACAGCTTTACCAATGTATTTAAAAACGAAGATTTTGCACCCGATTCCAAACTGGCCGGTTTATATTTTACTGTGGGAGTAATTTTCGGGAGTGGTAAGGGAGATACAAGTAAGTGATTTTCGTAATGGGTAAATGAGGTGGTATGAATATACCACTTCATTTTTTTGTTTTAATTTGGATTCAAAACTTAATACTATGAAAAAATCAATCCTGGCCGTTTTGGCATTAACTTTTGCCTCTGTCTCCTTTGCGCAGCAATACAAAGTGATTACAATTGTTGAATCCATTGTTCCCGGAGGCCTGGGACGTTCCCGAATCATAGAAAATACCGGAGACATTGATATTGCAGAAATAACTACACAAAGAGAAGGCGACAAATCCAAAAGCAGCGACGTTAAGCGCGGCGATATAAAAGATGCCGGAGGTAATCTCAAAGAGACCAAATTGCTGAATTTTTATTCGCTGGCCGGTATCAATTTCGGAAACATAGCCGCAAACGATGCAGTTATTGCTGCCAAAATGAATGAAATGATAAAGTTAGGCTGGAAAGTAGCCTACATCACCAGCGGAGTAGAGTCGGATGCCGGAAAAGACGATCCGGAAGGGCTGTTTATCACGCGGATATTTTTCACGAAGGATTAAAAAAAAGCCCCGGATTTTCGGGGCCTTTTTTTTAATCCTAAACTATTTATCGGGATGAGATTTTCATCCTGTTAAAAGTATCGTCCTGTAAACACTCAATGGCTTTGAGGTAAAAATCGTTTACCTGATTGATCACCTGCCAATAGGCTTCGTAGTTATACAGGTCGCGGGCAATAAGAGCTTTTAACTGAACCTTCATGGTTGCACCGGAACGGGCCAAACCCGCACTGTCTTTTTCAATTCCCTTTTTGACGCCCGCTTCAACCATTTCGTTAAGCAATGCATCACTCACCTTGAAATTGGATACAAACGAGTTGGCAGTCGGGTAGGTCTTTTTCAATTGCTCCCGTTTGCTGTCGGCATAATTCAAGGCAAAGTCAAGCATAACCGATTTACGAATCAATTCGGTATGGTATTTACTTGACCAGGTGGTATCAAGCGGAACAAACACATCAGGCATAATACCGCCACCGCCATACACAACACGTTTGCCGCTGGTGAAGTATTTTAATGAATCGTTAAAATGAATACTATCGGCACTATAGAGTTCACCATGTTCGTACCGTCTCGAAAAATCCTGTTCATACGCCTCTTCTCCATCTTCGTATGATTTTTGAATACATCTTCCCGAAGGAGTATAGTAGCGGGCAACTGTTAGCCGGATAGCTGAACCGTCAGGGAGCGAATAGGGATTTTGAACAAGCCCTTTCGCAAAAGTCCTTCTTCCAATCAACAGACCACGATCCCAGTCCTGGATAGCACCCGATACTATTTCACTTGCCGAAGCAGAAGATTCATCTACCAACACAACCAGCTTGCCGCTTTCAAAGCCCCCTTCTTCAGTTGAATTGTATTCCTGCATCGGATTGTTTCTCCCCTGGGTATATACGATGCGCTTTCCGGCCGAGAGAAATTCATCTGCTAAACCAACGGCTCTGTTCAGATAACCTCCGCCGTTTCCTGATAAATCCAGAATCAGTGATTGTAATCCCTGAGCCTTTAGTTTTGCAAGTGCTTGCTTAAATTCGTCTACGGTGGTATCGGCAAACTTGCTTATTTTGATATAGCCTATTGTTGGAGTGGCCATATAACTGGCGTCTACGCTAAAAAGCGGAATTTTATCGCGGGTGATAACATATTCCAGCAGTTCAGGTTCACCCCTCCTGTAAATATCAACCGTAACTTTGGTGCCCTTATCGCCCCTAAGTTTTTTCATTACATCCGCATTGGTAATTTTAATGCTGGCAACATTTTCTGAGTCAATTTTTACAATTCTGTCGCCTGCCCTTATTCCGACTTTCTCTGATGGCCCGCCTGAAATAGGTTGCGTAACCATGATCGTGTCTTCAAAAATGTTAAATTGAATACCCACACCCTCAAATTTTCCTACCAGCGGCTCATTGGTTTGTTTTAATTCATCTGCAGGAATATAAACCGAATGAGGATCCAGATCTTTTAAAACAGCTCTGATGGCTGTTTCTGTCAATTTTTCCTCATTTGGAGTATCCACATAGGCATAATTGATGATTTGCATCAGCGCATCGTATTTACGAGACTGGCTTCCCGGTTGTGCCTGTGAGAAATGCGGCAAAATAAATAAACAAAGGGCTACTAATATACCTGATCGGTTGTTCATGAGTTAAATAAAATAGTGAGTGTTCAAAAATAACGTGGAAAGGTGTCTTTATGATGAAGACACGCATTTTTTACATGATGATGCGGTAACCTGCCTCATTTACCACCTTTACCCGATTGAAGGGTTGACGACATCCCTTCCAGATCCCTGTCGAATAGATACATGCCCCCTTTATCGTTGCCAATAAGGTTTAATTTATCCAGAATATTCCGGGCCAGTGCTTCCTCTTCAATCTGCTCCGAAACATACCATTGTAAAAAGTTATGGGTAGTATAATCTTTTTCGCCGAGGCATCGTTCCACCAGCTTATTGATTTCCGACGATACCTTGATTTCATGTTCAAGTATCTGCTCAAAAACTTCCTGAACACCTTTAAATTCAGCAGGAGGACTTTTAAGAGCGGGAACGGTCCCATGTCCTCCGCGTTCATTAATGAATTGAATGAGTTTGAGCATGTGCAGGCGTTCCTCGTCAGAATGCCGGTAAAGAAATTTACTTACACCATTGTATCCTTTTACTTCGGCCCATGAAGCCATGGCCAGATAATATTGTGATGATGATGCTTCCAGTTCTACTTGCTGGTTGAGGAGTGATTCAATTTTTTTTGAAAGCATAAGTTTATATTTAAAGGTTATAATTTATTTTTAATTACCGGAATATATTTTGGTTTACGGAAATCTGTCTCATTAAAATGTATCGACCATACAATGTATCAATGAACATATCAATCTAACTTTTCTACCCAATCACCATGTTCCTTAATCAATTCTATTAAGGCATCCACAGCCCGTTCCGAATCGATACTCCTCCGGACTACTTCTTTGCCTTTGTACAGCGTTATTTTACCTGCACCCACGCCAACATATCCGTAATCGGCATCAGCCATTTCTCCGGGTCCGTTTACAATACAGCCCATAATGCCAATTTTAACCCCTTTGAGGTGATCTGTGCGTGCCCTGATTTTAGCTGTTGTTTCCTGAAGGTCAAATAAGGTCCGACCACAGGAGGGACATGAGATGTATTCTGTTTTTGATATGCGCGTTCGGCTGGCCTGTAAAATTCCAAATGCAGTTGAGTTAATAACCTGTTCCGAAACAATTCCCGGAGCATGCAGCCATATACCATCACCGAACCCATCCAGCAGCAAGGCGCCCGCATCGGTTGCGGCGTATAATCTGAAAGTGTCGCTTCCTATATTTGAATAGCTGCGTTTAATAATTACAGGGACGTTTATTTCACGGTTCATCAGCTCAATCATCACCCTGCGTTGCTCAGCCATGCCATGTAAATTACTTGTAGCTAAAACGAGAACTGCTGTTGCGTCATTTTTTATGGATGAAAGAAATTGGTTGCCAATGGCGCTTAAGGTGTTGTTACTTTCAAATAACAGAGAGGCATCTGCTTCAACAAAATTGATGACTGACGAACGGTCGTTAGCATTCAAATATGCGGAAGCTGAAAACAGCGGATAGGTATGTTCCTTTTTGTTCCAGACAGATTGTTCAAATATCAAACCCAGCGTACCCGGTACTTCAAAGTTAATTTGGTTGTTACCGCAAAATAAAAAATCACATGCCTGGTCAGTTAAATTCCATTTATCGAGCGCCGCCGAATAATTGTAGCCGAGAGGGAATAATGATGCAGGAGTAATGACCTGCTTGTGACTATAGTCGGCAACAACAACCGGAACCTTATTGCCGCCGGTTTGCAGCACTTCGCGAGAAGGCCTCCTTGAATATTCAAAAGGCGACCACGACAAGCGGGCATTAGGGGTAAGATCTGCAATAGGCTGGTGTGAGGCTCTGCCGGCATAACGGTTAACCAGTTCTTTAGCAACCGGAATTTCAAATTCCGGATCTTCGGTAAGCGACACACGTATGGTATCACCAATTCCATCTTCGAGCAATGTACCTATGCCTGCAGCCGACTTAATGCGCCCGTCTTCTCCTTCACCGGCTTCCGTTACACCAAGGTGCAGCGGATAATTCATTCCGGCTTCCTTCATTTTCACAATCAGTAAGCGATACGCCTGAACCATCACCCGGGGATTACTCGCTTTCATACTCAGCACAATATTGTGGTAGTTCAGGTCTTCACATATGCGCAAAAACTCCAGGGCCGATTCTACCATTCCAAGCGGAGTGTCACCATACCTGCTCAAGATCCTGTCACTCAAAGAACCATGATTGGTTCCTATCCTCATAGCTGTTCCATACTCCTTACAAATTTTCACTAATGGGGTAAAGCGTTGCCTGATCCGTTCCAACTCCTCATCATAAGTATGGTCGGTATATTCTAAAACTTCAAACTTTTTTTTGTCTGCATAGTTTCCCGGATTCACACGAACCTTTTCAACTATTCGTGCCGCTAATTCAGCGGCATTAGGAGTAAAATGGATGTCGGCAATAAGTGGCGTGGAATACCCTCTCAGCTTTAGCTCTTTTTTGATTACTTCAAGATTACGGGCCTCGTTTATGCTGGGAGCCGTAATCCGAACGTATTCACAACCTGCTTCAATCATCCGTATGCTCTGTTCCACCGTTGCCAAAGTATCCATGGTATCGGTGGTAGTCATCGACTGTACTCTGATAGGGTGATTTGCTCCCAATGGAACATGGCCGATGTTCACTTCACGGGTCACGAGACGCCTGTAATGGGTCAGGCTTTCGGTGTAATCAATTGATTTGGAGATAGTTTCCATAGAAAAGAGGTCAGGTGTAAAGTTACACATAAACAACCAAAATAGGGGTTTGCCCTGTCAGCCGGCGACGCTCCTTTGCTACGGGTAATATGGATGGTGTAAAAGGGCATAAAAAAACCCCGGCATTCCCAAATGCCGGGGTAATCAACAAACTTAACCACTTTTCAATAAACAAGGAATTTCTTGGCGCCGATAGCGTTCTGATTAACAGCTTTCAGCATATATGCTCCGGGAGTTAGCAGGTTAACCTGAATGGATTCGGACTGAGATTCGGGTTTGAAATGCATCACAGCACGGCCCGCTAAATCGGTGACCACCATTTCTTCAGGAAGGGTTTCCCCGAAAGTGATGTACAGCCGGTCGTGAACCGGGACAGGGCGAATGGAAAACTGCAGCGCATCCGGGTTTGCAATGCCTGTGAGGAAGGGATCGATGATCACACTGTCGCCGATGGGATTAATATTTATGGGAGCACCCATTGCAGAAACGGCCTCTACATCGGCAGGTGTTGCGAATAAAGTTACTTTGCCCGACACATTATCGGTTGTGACAACTGTAACTCTTGCAACCGGACCGTTTCCTGTAAGGTTAAGCTGATCAATACGTGAAAGGGCAATATCAACATATCCGGGCGTAGACCAGTTTCTGTTCACTGTAACCATATTGGTTCCGTTGGTGCCAAACATACATCCGGGATAGGTTACTGAAACCGAATTGGTATCAATTAAAGAGGGATCATAGTATAACCGGAATGCCAATCCGTAAATACTGTCGGCCGGTGCCGCAGGAGTGCCTAATGAAATATCGAAATACATTTGAGCTGATGTCCCGATTGTGTCAGTACTGGAAGTAACAATGAGGTCAGGTATTCCAACAAGTGCAGCCGGGAGCATGCGAAGGGGATGATTCAATCCGTAATTTTGAATGATAGCTGAAGTATCTGCAAAATCAACAGTTCCATTTCCATCACAGTCGGCATGTTTGTGATTGATCCCGCTGGTAAAAGAATTTGTCCAGTCGGGGCAAGGCTGTGCAGACCAGTTGAGTGATGCAGCAGGCCGAACAGGACCATTATCATTAAATGCAAGGCCCAGGGCAAGGAGATCATAGAGGTTGGCATTGCCATCAGAGTTTGCGTCGCCTGGCCATACATCATAGTTGGCACATCCGTTTACCCAAATACTGTAGGCATAAGTTTGTGTGCCATAGTAATCACAGAAATCGTCATCAACTCTTACCGTAAATACATGCGGCTGGCTGCTGATATCGCCGGGACCGGGAATCCACTGAAATGTTCCTACCGGGGGCGATCCTGCTGAAGTAAAGGTAGCTGAAGGTGCAGGATTCTGATCCATGGTGAGGGTAAGACTTTGTCCCGGATCCGGATCAAAAGAGTTGATGGTGAACAAAACGGTATCTCCGGGACAGGCAGTTGTTGAGTATTGGTTAGTACCGCCTATACCCGTGAGAGTAGGCAGGGTGTTGGTTGCATTTACAACTGTGATTTGCAAATCGCGGTAAACGGTAGAAATTAAAATACCACTCCGGTATTCAGAAACACGAATACAAACAATATCTGTTTGCAGGGCGTTTGGTGTTACTTCCAGAATCCCGGTTGCAGGATCAAGAATGGTGGGTTGTGATGCGCCTACCGGCTGTTGTGCAGAGTAACCGGTTGCATAAGGTAAATTTCCGGCCGCACTTTCTCTGGGTGGCACCAGCTCAAATACGAGTGAGTCCATATCAGGATCCCAGGCACTCCAGTTTAAATAGGTTGTCGCGTTTTTGTAAAGGATGTTAACCGGCACGGCAGCAAATTGCACAGAGTTATTGAATGGGGTATTGAGGTTATCGAGCGTTGCTTCAAAATAAGATCCGTGCGAATTAGGGCTTACTATATTCACAGGTGCAGCGTTCCGGCAACAATCGGAATACGAGAATACCCAGTCCGATGCAGGAGCAGTCAGCGTTACAACACCTTCGTAAACTTGCTTCTGAACACCGTACAGCAACGTGCCTCCGTTACAATAACTATTAGGAAGTGAGGCTGTACAAATAGGCGTTATTTCAACCGGAACCCCGATCGGAGAAAGAGGCTGTGTACTGCTGAATCCAAGTGATGCTGATGAAAACTGGATGTTTGCAGTGGAACCGAAAGGAACTCCCTGGCAATCGCGGTATAAGGCCAGTTTAATATGATAAACGTTGCCCGACAACCAATCATATGTTATTTCTCCGCCAACGATATGACTGGCGTGAACAGATGAAAGAGATGCTGTCAGAAAGAGCAGTGGTAACAAAACCCTGGTGACAGATTGCTTGAAGCGATAGAGTGTTTTCATGACTTAAAAATATTAGTATTCGGGTTAAAGGCTTTTTTCACGATACAAACG
>DASUFP010000110.1:0-22982 GCA_036274495.1 Bacteroidia bacterium | reverse complement strand
CATACTGTTCCAGCAAAGGTATCGATCCGAGTTGTCCGCCGGTTAGGTCACGGGCCCAAAGTGTTGCCGAAGTCACATATTTAACTTCGCCCGGTTGCATGGTAAATGCACCTGCCGACATAATAAACCTGCGATCGCCCGGCGGGTTACCTAAAGCATACTCACTCCACGGCTGATAGGTCGGTTGTTGAAAATCGGGATCCGTATCGTCGGGAAACATATAATTACAAAGAACTCCTGTATTTCCTCCGGAGCCCAACCGACCTGTTCCTCCATAAGAGATCGGCTCATTATCGAGCCAGATGCCATTCAGATAATGGAAATAATCTATTGCCCCGTTTGGATTTCCGACCGGATTATTGTTTACATTTTCATAATACATGAATTTTGACATCAGAACCGATTCCGGATAAATGTTGTCGGGAATGGTAAGTGTTACACCGGCTGAATCCAGGTAGGTGCAATCAACACATCCGTCGTGGTCGTTATCAATTCCATCTCCGAAATCGGCACTTGGTCCTTCCATAAAATCAACACCAACAACCGGCGGATTTAAACCATAACCTGATGATCCGTCATCATTAGGATCACCATTGTAACAGTATCCCAAACTTAACGGCACATTACACCCGACATAATCATCATCATAATTTCCCAGATCAGGATCGACCCAGAGCCCAAAATACATTTGATTATATGTTTGCGATGAACGGTTAATAGCCTGATATTTGTAAAACGTAGCGTTGTTAATTGCCGGCTCGGTACTTGCATAGGCAAATGCCTGACAGCGGATTTCCAATCCGAATGGATTACCACCGGAACTTGTATGAACATTCCCTTCGTCGTTTATAACCCACCAGATACTTCTATCACCAAACAGATAATCGTGACATTGTGGAACAGTGGTTCCGGGGATGTTGGGAAAGGAGCCCGACATTTTGAATCCGGGATAATCGCCGTCCACTGTATTGTATAATCCGTCACCATTTACATCAACAAACGGCGCCAGAAAATGTCCTTCGTTAGAAACCGGATCTCCGTTACCCGGCCAGCTGAGTATATCGGCTGTGGCTGTTCCGGTCTGAATATAAGTGGCCACATCGGCACGGTTGATTTTCCAAAAGCGATCGTAGTAAAGACATCTTACCGGTGTAATGTTTACCGTGGTAGTGTCCAAAGCTCCCGGCCAAAAATCTAATCCCGTTTGCCGGTAGGTCTGAGCTGCCACATGCAAATTACCACTGTTGTCCATTCCGCCGATCCACAACGCACCACAAAATATTGAATGTTTACCTGAACCGACAGGAACCTCATACCCCGCACTTGATAAGTTCCACCACATATCGCCGCCGGTGAGTAAAGTGGCCCTTACGTTATTTATATTTAAATCGGTTACTGCCGTGGCGGGAGTACAACCGCTTGCTGTTTTTGCAACTGCTGTTTGCTGATGCGATGCACCCGGATTTTCCCTTGCCTGTACTGATGCGGTAATTAAAATGAATACCAGTCCCGACAAAATCAGTATTGACTGCTTGGTGAGTCGAGTTGTTTTCATGTGTCGATTTTTTTATTCTTTTAGTGCTTTAGTATTTGACTAAAGTACATAATGATGTGGCATCATCATAATTGTTTTGTGTCATTTTGGATAGGGCTTTTGGTAATTATTGCAAATCAGTGATACTTTACCAATTGTCCTCTTTTTGTCAGGATTGAATTCATACAGTTTGTTTTTACCGGAATAAGGCCGGTGACGGGATTTTTTGTAAAATTCCTCCTTTCGGTTCAAATGCCTATAGAATAGGCCTTTACGAGCGAAATAGGGTGCATTTCTATTTTAGAAAGGGATTCCCGGCCAATCAAATCTGTATGTTCCCCAATTATTCTTGGATTGTAGTTAAAAAAATTTTAAGTTCGGAAAACCTAACCTCCTAATTCTTGTAAGTGATGAAACATAAAATACTCCTTTTGCTGGTTTTATTTCAAATGAGTTTGCTGCCTGCATTTTCTGTTGGATTCTGGGCGCAGCTGAATTCATTTCCCGGCACTCCCAGAACAGATGCTGTTTCCTTTACCATAAACAACATTGTTTATTATGGTACCGGATTTCACATCGATCATTTTACGTTGCAACAGGTGTACGACAAGGATATCTGGGCATTTGATCCGTTTACTCAGGCATGGACTCAGAAAGCTGATTTTATAGGTACCGGTGTTTATGGCGCCTATGCCTTTTCGGCAAATGGCAATGGCTTTATAGGAGGCGGACAAAGTGCCGCGGGTGTCGGAGTTGATTTCGGAAAATACGATCCTGTTTCAAATTCGTGGCAAAACCTAAGCGGTCAGTCTCACCCCTCGCGCATATATGCTTCGGTATTTACCATAAATGCTGTTCCGTATGTTGTCGGCGGTACAACCGGGTTGTTTCCGTCAAATGCTATGTCGGTATTTAACCCTGCCACGGGAGCTTTCTCAAATGCACCTCCAATTGGCGGCACGTCTTACCCAAACCCCGGTGAAGTAATCCGGTATGGCGCCTCCACATTCAGTGTTAACGGAAAAGGATATGTTGGCTGTGGAGTTGGCTACGATGCAGTGGGTAACCTGGTGATGAAAAACGATCTGTGGGAATACGATCCTTCAACACAGCAATGGACACAAAAATTAAACTTCCCCGGCACTGCACGAAGTTTTGCCGCAGGCTTTGCCGCAGACGGCAATGGATATATTGGGATGGGAACGAATACTGTTCCGCCCGGCGGCAATTACTACTCCGACTTCTGGAAGTATGATGCGCAGCTGAATACCTGGACTGCTGATGCCGCTATTCCGTACCCAGGATATAGTGCCTGTCCTGCAGAAGCCGGCGGCGTGAGTTATGTAATCGGAGGAACTGTTACTGCTCCGGGTGTATCCTTGTACATGTTTATTCCGCCTTGCGCCCTTTCAACTCCTGTAATTACTGCTTCCGGCTCAACTGCTATCTGCAGCGGAGGCAGTGTGGTGCTGTCAACAGCGGCTGTGTCCGGTGCAAGCTATCAATGGCTCAGAGATGGTCTTGGTATTTCAGGCGCCAACAGTACATCTGTTACTGCAACATTACCCGGTATTTACACCGTTAGAATAAATACAAGTATTTACTGTAATGCTACATCTGCAGGAACAACTGTTACCGTTGAACCGGCACCTTCAGGCAGTATTGCCGCCAACGGATCAACCGGATTATGTTCGGGCGCATCTGTCACACTCGACCTGACTGCTTCCGGTTCGAACTTAAGTTATCAGTGGAATTTAAACGGCAGCCCGATAGGCGGCGCTACTTCAACATCATACACGGCATCCACTCCCGGCAGCTATTCGGTAACGATACAAAACAACTGCGGCAGTGCAACTACAAATTCCATTCAGATTACCACAGCTCTTACCCCAACTGTTGCTGTTGCAGCCGGAGGGTCAACGGCTTTGTGCAATGGTGCAGCAGTAGTGTTAAACTCCACTGTAAACGATCCCGGTGTAACCTATCAATGGCAATTGAACAGTTCGGCCATTCCAGGCGGGACAACTGCAAGCTACACTGCTAATACAGCAGGTTCTTATAATGTTGTTGTTACCAACAATTGCGGATCGTCACAATCGAACAGCATTGCCGTTACAACCAACAACACTCCAACCGTTAGTTGTACTGCCGGAGGGCCAACAACATTTTGTCAGGGTTCATCGGTGACCCTCAACAGCTCCGTAACCGGCACAGGAATCACCTATCAGTGGCGGAAAAACAGTTCGCCCATTTCCGGCGCAACGGCCGCTTCCTATTCCGCATCCGCTCAGGGAACTTACGATGTGGCAGCAACAAACAGCTGTGGCAGTTCCACTTCAAATGGTATTTCGGTTTCACTGCTCACCGCACCAACGGCTTCAATAGGAGCCAATGGCCCTACTACTTTTTGTGCCGGCGGAAGTGTAACTCTTAACGCATCGCCTACCGGTACAGGCTATACGTACCAATGGAAATTAAACGGCGGCACCATTTCAGGAGCCACAAACAGTTCGTTGCTTGTTAGTGCCAGCGGCAATTACAGTGCTGTAGTAACCAATGGCTGCGGCAGCAACACCTCAAATGTAATTACGGTAACTGCCAACGGATCATCGGGACCAACGGCCTCTATTTCGGCAGCCGGATCCACAACGTTTTGTTCAGGCGGCAGTGTAGTCCTCAATTCAACTGTAACAGGTTCGGGTATCAGCTACCAGTGGCGATTAAATGGCAATTCTATTTCAGGTGCAACCGGTGCATCTACTACTGCAACCCAAGACGGCAATTATGACCTTGCAGTTTATAATATTTGCGGTACTGCAATTTCCAATAGCATCACCGTTACGGTATCCACAGGACCTCCGTCCAGGCCGGGAAACATCAGCGGTTCTTCTAAGTTTTGCTCCAATGAACAAGGAGTACCCTTTAGTATATCACCGGTATCAAATGCTACTTCCTATCTGTGGAATGTTCCATCGGGTGCAACGGTAGCTACCGGACAAGGTACTACCGATATTACCGTTAACTTCGGAAACAACAACGGAACCATTGAAGTATTTGCTGTTAATGCCTGCGGAGTGAGTCAGTCGAGGACAAAAAATGTTTCGAAAAACAATCATTGCAGAACAATAGCTGATCCTGCAGATATCTCAATAAACAACAATGTACTCATCTATCCCAACCCGGCATCAGGCGTAATGCACCTTCAGTTACAAGTACCGTCAGCTGATTATGCGGTGTTGGTGCGGGATATAACCGGTAAAATTTGTTTCAGCAAATCGATTTCCACACAAACAGAAAGCAGTGTTTGGGATATTGATACTTCTCTCTTTCCTGAAGGAATGTATGTGGTGATAATAGAAGGTGACGACTACCGGTCCTTATCAAAAATCCTTATCCAACACTAATCCCTTTTCCCGGATCAGCAGTCTGTTTTAAGTAACACATTTCAGATAGGGAAGATCATCCAATTGGTCTTCCCTTTTTATTTGGAGTGGTGACCGGCTCTACTTTTCAGGTAAATACATCTGCGCCAGCATCCCCTTGCCGGCAACAAACAGGCTCTCGCCGTTACGCGCCTTACGCGCTACATGAAATCCCTTTTGTTCCGACAACACAGACCAGTTACGACAGGCCGATGTGGACCAGTCGATGCCGTTAGGGCCTACGGCAATAGCTGTAAATTTGTCGGTAAAAAACACACACTCCCGCAATCCGTTTGTCCCGTTAACCGGTTGCTGCCACGATGCGCCGCCGTCGGGTGAAAAGAAAACAGCATCGGTAACCGTTGAATCGCTTTTGTAATTGCCGCCCGTTATAACAATCAGTTCGCCGGCTCCCTGCGCCACCGAATAAATGCCTGTAGAAGGTGTTCCCTGCGTAATAGGTGTTACCTGCGTTTGCCAGCTGATACCTCTGTTGTTTGATACAAGCAATCGGGCAACAGTGCCGCCGGTGGCAATAAGCAACGTGCTGTCACCGGCACATTGTATGGCTGTTCCGCTTGCCGCGAAGGAAGCCTCACCGGGAACTGTCAAGGGTCTGTAAACATCTGAAAGTTCCTGCCATGTTTTTCCGCTGTCGGATGTCATCAGTAAAAACAATTGTCCGTCGATCGGATCACCATAAATAACACCATCGGAAGCATTCCAGAAACCGATGCCGTCAACAAAAACATCCTGATGAGTGTTTTCATATACTTGGGTCCAGGTGAATCCGTCGGTGGTTCTGAACACTCGTGCCGGTGACCCGATGTTAACTACCAGCGCATTTTTATCGTCGAATGCATACAACGTTCTGAAATCGGCACTGTCCATTCCCGGTACCGGAAGTACTTTTATGGTTTTACCCCCATCCGTACTGCGTCCCACATACCCGTTGCTTCCGGCAAGCCACACCACCGAATCGTTTACAACTGAAAGCGCACGTATATTGGAGGGCAAACCCGAATGCAATACTTTCAAGTGCGCTTGTTGTGCTGTAAGCTGAAACGGAATTAAAAAAACAAAGAGTAGCCGGAGTGCATTCATGTTATTCGGCGAAAATAAAAAATCCTGTGCAAACAGGCGATTGAAAATTTGATTATTACTCAATCCGCCGCGTATACTACTCGCCGTCAACACCCAGGTAAATGTTAAACGTACGGTTTCCGGCACCTGCCTGACTGTTAAATTGCCGATCGGGAACGAGGCGAGCCGAATGATCGAGTGTATCTTTGCTGACACCGCATTCGACAACCGAAAACCAGCTATCCCAAATTACCACATCTCCCTTTTCAAAATGATCAACCAATGGTTGTGAAAACGGAATCCTTCGTGAATGGTCGAAATGATCGAGCTGCAGTGTTTCACTAAAATAGGGATAGGAATAAATGAACCGGTGTTCCATACCATACTTTTCCATCACATATTTAGAAACGCGGAGCGCCTCCTGCTGATCGGCGGTAAGCATCATGTCATGTTTAAAGTTTACGGCAGCTTTGTTGGAAGTAAACGGAAACACTGCCACATAGGCAATCAATAATCCCTGTACTGCTTTTTTTATTGCCGGTTGTTTTTTCAGCAAAACAGTTGTCAGAAAATTATATCCCGCCAGGGCAATAAGCGCCGCAAGCGGAATAACACCCAGCAGTACCCGTTTGATACCAATTGAATGAAAGATTCCGAAATACCAGAACAGTGAATGCGCCATCAGATAGGTCATAAATCCGATAAACACCAGGATAGCTGTTTCGGTGCTGATCTTATTTCGGATTATTTGCCACACCATACTTACGATGCCTGCCCAAAATAAAATATAAAACGGTACGCCGGTTACGTACAGCAGCTGCTCGGTAAAATGAAATAATGTACCGCTTCCATAAGCCTTATCCATTCCTGCATACGGGATTTTATTAAACACCCACAGCATGTCGTGGTATACAAAATATCCTGCAACTGAATAAACAAGGTGACCCGTGATTAACCAGGGGATGAATTTCCACTGCCGCTTCACCAAAAAAAAGAGCGCAAAGACGCCAATCATCAACAGCCCTTCGGAACGGATAAACGGAAGAAAGGAGATAAGGATTGCGGCTAAAAGCAGTCGCTCTTTCAGCACCGCGTAAATGGCAGCCGTTACCACCAAGGCAAATAAGGGTTCGGTGAGTCCCGAAAACGTGAGAATGTAATAGAGCGGACAAAAGAGCAGAAATACCGACGCTACAATTGCCTGCTGCATTTGCAGCATCCGGGCACAGCCATAGGTAAAGTAAAGTGTGAGCAGTACAACAACTGCATTAAACAGTTTGATTCCGGTAAATCCTGCCTGCGCAAACGGACTTGCCAGCAGTACAAAAAGCGGCTTTGCCCAGTGATCAAAATAAAGTTCGGGATGAACAGGAGCGTATTTTGCAAAGAGATAATGGACAATACTGTCGCCGGCATCGCCGGTGCCATTAAAAAAGGCAATGGTTAATGCAGCAATAAGCGCATATAATAACAGCACCCACTTTATTGAAACGCGTTCCATGTTGCATTGCAAAGTAATCAATCTCCCATTAAATGTAACGGTGGCCCGACAATACTTTTATACGATGGGCACGCGGTATTGAACATTTGCGTTGAATGGGGTAATGCTAATTTACCAACGCACCGATTGGAGAACATTAAATTAATTGTTGCCCGCTGTTTACCGGAAAACGTTAAAGCGCAATACCTCTTTCCGGATGCAACCGGATTTGAATTACTATGTAATCATGCGGGCTGTGTCACCGGCCCGGTCGCGAGTTTACCGCCTATCCAGGCCATTGGCAGGTAGGCAGCAACCAGATCGACAACAGTAAACCACATAGGCGAAGGCAACATCACTACATTGGTGATACCGCCGATCATAAACCAGCCTCCTAAAATTAACGCCAGCCTCATTTTGTGAGTCGCCGAAATCCGTACCGCCACCCATGCCCCCAGCAGTGTCCCGAGCGCATGTGCCAAAAAGGGCATCAGAAAATGTTTGGGCTCCATCAGGTGCATCGAAGCTTTTAATCCCTCCATGGTGGTGAGATCGGCCCCTTCGGGAGGCGGAATAATGGAACCGCTGATCATGATAATACCCATGTTTAATGCGCCTCCGGCAAAAACGCCAATAACCACCGCCAAAATGTTTCTGAGTGTTGGATTCATAGCTGTTGAGAAATTATCAGATAAAGCTAAATAAAGGAATGGAATTACCAAAATATATTCGGCACATCCCAATTTAGTGAACCGTTACTGATCTATCTAAAAAATTGAACGCAGCATTACATCAACACTGTTTTAAGTCATTCGCGTTCGGCTGTTTTGCATCAGTTAAACCAAACCGCATAGCCCTGTCTTCTTAAATCCCACGCAAGCTTTTCTTCCATCCGCAGCGCCTCTTCTCTGGTCATCGTTTTAAGATTTATTTCGTTGTATAAACTCGGGCGCAGGTACATTCCGTACTTAAATACAATAGCCGCTGCAAGGTTATGTCCTTTTTAGTTGCGGTATCCGGTTTTGTGTTGTGTAAACCGTTCGGCAGGCGTTTTGCTGGTCATGCCAACATATAAACACTGAAGTACACCGTTAAACTGCGGGTTGGCATTTCTGAAGCGTGCGTTTTCGGTAAAGACGCGCTTCGACAATTCAATTACATATACCTGGTACCTCATTTTGCCAATGTATTTTTATCCGGCACATTTGATAAACGGGAAACATCCTAAAGATAGTAAAACCACTACAGCTGCATGTCAACACCTCTCTTTCAAAACACTTTTCGCCAGGTGTTTATTGCGGATAAAGGAGTATAAAAAGCGGCCTCTCCTTAAAAAACCTCATCGTGGAGAGGCCGGCACTCATCGGGGGGATTGGACACCGGGCGGGATACCGGGTGCCATTACGGATGAAGTTGATCTTACTCCTTTTTCGTAGTTTCAAAATTCCGACTCTATCCGTTTTCCGTCAAGGGGGAAAACCCCTACTCTTTTTTTCTACGGGTTTCTATGTAGTATGTAAGGGTTTCCCTGTAGTTTTTATTTCACTAACGACCGTGCCTCGTATCTTTGAGGACCGGTGGCAATTTCTTCCGGATTTTGTTGTAAATCAGCTTGTTTACATTATTCTGTCCTTTTGCCTGAACTCATATATGTTATAAACCCTTTAAAAACACTACTCATATGCCATTCCCGGGACCCGATGACCACAACATTTCATTAGAAGACGCGGCAACACTCACCCGTCGTTACCGTAATGCAATTGCTTCGAGCAATATTATTGGCGGTCTCTTTAACGCGGATGCTGTCCGCGACCTGCTGAATCAGCCCGACTGTGCAGGACTGCGTTATTACCACGGTCTCGACAGCGGCGGAAAACCGGTTCTGGTGCTGGTAGGAGTGACCGCCGAAAACGTGGATCTCTTTGAAGGCACGTTGCTTGAAATGTCTGTTTTGTGTCCTGATTTTTGTTCTGAGACCAATCCACTGAACAGCAACAGCTGATTATTACGTCATGTTAAACTATGTATTGACATACCTGTCGATAGCTTCTATGGTGCTTACGGCTATGGTAACTTTATTGCTCAGCAATAAGAGTTATGACACCGGCAGTAATTATTTCAAAATTTATTTTGTGATTGCTGCCGTAACGGATGTCACATTGGGCATACTCCAGTACAACGGGATCAATAATCTGAAGGTCGCCAATGTATTTGGTGTGGCGCAATTTTTTCTCTTGTCGATGGGACTGCTGTCGTGGTACCGGAGCAATGAATTAAGGCGTATCCTGTTTTTGATTTTGGGATTAACCGCTTTGGTGCTTGCCATTTATGTTTTGGGCAACCTGCATAAAAACACTCTTGACACATACAGTATGACCATTGGCAATTTGATGCTTGTAGTATTGTCGGCACTTGTTTTGTTCCAGCTCACCGGCGACCGCACGCAGTTTCTCATTAAAAATTACCGGTTTTGGTTTGCTGTTTCGGTATTTCTGTATTTCACCGTGAGTTCGGTACTTCTTTCAACAGCCGACATACTGATTGACGAACATTTTTATCTTCGCAGATACACCTGGGTGCTGAACTCTATTCTTTCAATAGTAGCAAACAGCTTATTCATCAAAGGAATTATATGCCTTCCACTGAAAAGGACCTAATTTTTGCCGTATTTATTGCTGCTACCGTGCTCTTTATTTTAGCCACGCTGGTTGTTTTACTTGTTTACAATTATTTTAAAGTAAAGGCCGAAAAACAAAAGGCCATTCTGAAAGCTGTTTACGATACGCAGGAAGCTGAACGTACGCGTATAGCGGAAGACCTGCACGATGACATCGGAGCGAAGCTCTCGGCGTTAAAACTGCAAAATGAACTCGTAATGGCCGAAGGGCTTACCGAAAACGGTACTGCTTACGCGCGAAAAAATGCGGGACTGCTAGATCAGGTGGTAGGTGATATCCGAAGGATTGTCCGCAACCAGGCCTCCAAATATGTTTATGAAAACGGATTGTTGCACGAGCTTACAACACTGGTAAACCAATACCGTCAGCTTTCGGGATTTACAATTGAACTGGAGACCGACGATCATGAACTGCCGCTCAAAAATGAATTTAAGATTACCGCATTTCGGATTATTCAGGAACTGCTGCACAATGCCGTTAAGCATTCGGGTGCCTCGCAGGTTAAAATGCGTATCAAACGCAGCGGCAGTACTTTTTTGATTTCGGTTTCGGATAACGGAAAGGGATTTGACACTGTAGGTCTGGATGGCTCCGGAATGGGGTTTAAAAATATCCGTACCCGTACCGAGCTCTACGACGGCATCCTGGAGACAGAAAGCATTCCGAATGTAAAAACATCCTTTACCATTACTTTTCCGCTGAAAGGTTTGCTGGAACGTTAGGAATTTCTTTGTCAAGGAAAGTGTAACTTTACCCATCACTTTACCCTATGCAACCCATAAGTGTCCTTATTGCCGACGATCACCAGCTGTTTCGGGAAGGAATGGAGAGCCTCCTGAAAAAAATCCCGTTTGTCGCCGAAATTCACCAGGCCGTAAATGGCAAAGAAGTTCTCGATAAATTACATGAACGGCATTTCGATATTGTTTTCATGGATATACGCATGCCTGAAATGAATGGCATCGAAACCACCCGAGAACTTTCGAAAATGAAATCCGCCGCACGTGTAATTGCTCTCACCATGCTCGAAGACAGTCATAGTATTGTGAGTATGTTTAAAGCCGGCGCCTATGGATACCTCTTAAAAAACACCAGTTTTGCCGAATTGCAGGATTCGATTAACACAATACTAAAAGGTCGAAAATATTTTGCCAAAGATATTTCGCAGGCGATGATGGATCGCATTGTCGATTTAAAAACGCCCAGCCCCCGGGCGCTCTCAAAAATAACCCTCACCGCACGCGAAAAAGATGTGGTGAGTTTTGTATGCAGAGGATTTTCAAGCAAAGATATCGCCGACTTACTCGAAATTTCGATAAAAACAGTTGAGAAACACCGCTCGAATGTTTATGCAAAACTTTCGATTACCAATATGGCCGACCTTGCTTTTTATGCCCTTGATGAGGGCCTGGTTACCCGTAGCATTTAACCGGTAACTGCTAGCCTGTTTGGTTTGTTAATGCAGCCAGATTCCTATAATTAGCGCTGCGGAACAAATTACAAATAACATTAAGATCAGCAGCCTTATAAATTTCCACCATACTTTCAGGTTAACATTCGCCATTGCAAGCGATGGCAGTACAAGCCCGGTAGGAGTTAAAAATCCCATGATTCCGATTCCGTATAAATAGCTGTTTACGATTTCTTTTCCCGGGACATTTACAATTACTGCGAGTGCGCCCAGAATCGGCATTGTCAGCACCGCCATTCCGGAAGATGAAGAGATAAAAACAGACAGGACAATAAATAAAATAAGCATCATTACAATAAACAGTGATGCGGGCAAGTGCTGTACCGCCTGTGCGGCGTAATATAAAATGGAATCGCTCACCATGCCCTCATTGAGGATGATGGTAATACCTCTGGCAATACCAACAATTAATGCCGCAGACAAGAGCATTTCGGCACCTTTAACAAACTGCTTTACAAATACCGATTCGTTGGTGCGTGTTATTAAACCTATGAGCAGCGAAGAGGCAACAAAAACAGTTGTCATCTCTTCGAGCCACCAGTCGTACACCACAACACCCGTAATCATAACCACAAAGGTGGCTCCAAATAATAGCAGCAGCAGGAGGTTTCTTTTGGGAAGTGTTGGAATAACATCGCCTTCGAATGTAACTACCGGGTACGGAGAAACGGAACCGCCGGCGAAACGATAGACCAGTGAACGCTCAGGATGTGCTTTAACTTTTTGCGCATATCTCAAAATATACGCTATTGCAACCGAAGTGGTAATGATAAAGATGATGATACGCCCGATCATTCCTTCGGTCCAGTTGATTCCGGCGGCGTTGGACGCAATGATGGTTGCAAACGGATTGGTAAAAGAGGATAGGTTTCCGATGCAGGTACCGCCATAAATTACAGCTACAGGCACCAGCAGGTCGTATCCTGCGGCAAGCAGCAGAGGCACCAAAACAGGATAAAAGGCGAGACCCTCTTCGGCCATTCCAAATGTTGATCCGCCCAGCGCAAACAAAAAAGTGAGAATAATGATGAGCCATTTTTCCCTGCCCTTCATTTTATGTACCAGCCAGGTGACGCCTCCCATCATGGCGCCCGTCTCATTAAAAACATTTATAAATCCGCCGATTACCAGAATAAGAAAGACAATATCAGCAGCCTCATAAAGTCCTTTTACTGGTGCGGAAACTATTTCAAGAAATCCCTGCTTTTTCTCCTTCGACTTACGGTAGGTTCCGTTTACCGAAACAGGTTTTATGATGGCTCCCCCGGTAAATTTTTCGAGCGGTATAAGCATACCCAAACTATCCAATGTATGCTGGGTAAGCGGCAGGTATATGCTGCCATCCTGAGTGGCCATCTCAAAACGATCCCCTTTTATGGACAGTTTACTGTACTCCCCCGATGGCATAAGCCAGGTGCAGCCGGCAGCAATGATTATAGCAAAAAACAGAATGGTTATAGGGTGTGGGAAGTTGTTCCTGCCGGCCATAGCGTATGATTGTGGTGGTAAATGTACCCAATTTGTACTACCCTGCTAACCCGTTCGGCAATCAGACCCGGTTTATATAAACAACTTTTTCGCTTTATATAAACAACTTTTTCACTTTCGTAAACGGCTATTTTTATTCAGGTCCATTTTTGTATGCAGTACTTATTATATTTGTGTTTAGTTGTTACTGCTTTTCAATTTTAACTTTTCAACACTTTTCATTATGGGAATTACATTGCACTACAACGGCGTACTACGTCACAACACCTCTCTCTCCGATTTAATCCGCGACACCATGGCTGTCGTTAAACGCTCGGCAGGATGGGGAGCACATGTTTTTAAGGAAACATTTCCTGCCACATCGGGGCACAACGCCGACGACAGCATTTACGGGATGCTGTTTTATGCGCCCGAGAGTGAACCGGTGTACCTGACATTCGACAACAACCGGCAGCTGCGGATGTGGTTGTTTGATAGTTCCGAGGCTAAGGGCATAAAACGCTCCACTGCAGCCGACAAACAGGCACTCAAAGGGGCATTCACAAAAACGCATTATGCCGGACCCGAAGTTCATATGCGGATTGTGGACCTGCTCCGTAAATTATCGGAAAAATATTTTGAGCATTTTGAAATGATTGACGAATCGGGGTATTGGGAAAACCGTAACGCCACCTTGTTACGGGAGCGGTTCGGCCCCGAAGACACCATTGCCTCTATGCTGGCGCAAAAACTGAAAGCCTTTTAGGCGGCAACGCTTAATCAGATACGTAACAGTTTAGCGGAAAGCCAGCCTATCAAGGTGTAAACTGCCCCTATAAGCAGTAAATTAAACGCGAAATTAATCAGCGTGTCACTCACCGAATGGGACCTGCTGTCGATGTCGATGAAAACATAAACTGCATAAACAAGGGCCACCAGGAATACAATCCATCCAACAGGATTTGCGGGAACGTAAAATAGTCCGCTACGTCGGAACCAGGCTGTTTTCATGACAAGTGTATTAAGGTAAAATATAAGATGATGCACCCAACAGCAATAGTTATCATTGCGAGATTCATCCAGACCGCACTTACCAAATTAATTAATTTGGGTGAGCCGGCAAGGAAATATATTTTTTTTATACGAAATGCATTCAGCACAATTAACAATGCCGGAGCGATCACAAACAACCATGTCGCCGGCATTTTTTGATCGTTAATAAATGTTTCTAATCCTTCCGTAAATGAGTTATGCATATAACAGCTCCGCATATAAAATGCCGCAATCAGAAAAAGCGGAATGGTGACCCACCACAAGGTAAGGTTGCGCTCTTCCTTTAACTGAATAATCTGACCGGATAATAAATGCCGGTGCTGTAGTTCACCCGTTTCGGGCAACGACATGTTACTCAATGTTTCTTCAAAGGGTTCCATTATCTATGTCAGTAATTCATTACTTCATTTTTGGTTGCATAAGAGCTGTAATTTTTTTACACCTCGCGGCAATAATGATTTTACAGTACCCTCACTTCTCCCGGTGATTTCCGAGATCTCCCGTATCGATTTTGATTCGAAATATTTTAACGCAATTACCTCCTGATAGTTGACCGGCATTTGTTTGAGTGATTTTAAAACATCCAGGTACCTCTCGTGGCGCTTCAATTCGGCTTCAAACATTTCGCGATCGTGATGCAGTACATTTCTGAACTCCTGTACTGTTGCCGCATCCCATCTGCTGAAAACAGATAATTGCTTTTTACGAAACCTGAAAAACATATTCAACTCATTTGTTGCAATCCGGTAAAGCCAAACCTTTATTGAAATCCCCCTGTATTCAAATTTCCGGATATGTACAAATGCCTTGTAAAATGTTTCAGCGGCAATATCTGCCGCATCGTCGATATTACCGGTACGCCGCAATATATATCCGAATACCGGTGTATAATAGCGCCTGAACACCTCTTCAAAAACCTGAGGATTCTCCCTAATTGCTGACAGCAACTGCTCTTCGGTCACATTTTATATATAAGTCCGGTACAATAATGCTGCTTCATTAAAAAAGTTGCACCTGAATGCAACTTTTGTCGGATGTTCAACAGGTAAGGAACTGTGACATCATCTTTCAACCGTAAACCGGTCAAGCCACTGTCCGGAGTCGCAGCTGACCCTTATCAGATAATACCCTTTTGCAATCTGATGCACCGGAATGGTAAAGGTGTTACCGGTTTCTTTCCCGTTTGCAACTGCTTTACCTGTTAAATCCGTTACCTCATATTTTACGTTGGCAGATGGCAATCCCGGAACATGAACCGTAATAAAATTGTTTGCGGGGTTGGGATAAACCATTAAGCTGGTAACCCCGGGCTGCACATTATTTAAGGCCGTTGGGTTATCCGGCACAACAATCCAGGCTTCAAACAACCCGTGATTAAAAGATGTAACATTGCCGTCGGTTGAGTTGGTATGATTTAACGTTACGATTGGTCCGGAGGCCGGCTGAAGCATATCGTCTGCTATATCGATTCCAGAACCCCCATATTTTTTAAGCCACAACAGCGATCCGCTGTTGTTTTCGTCCAATGCGGCCATAAAGCAATCCCAGTTACCAAATCCGGGAACGTTAAAATGTCCGTCGACAGATAAGGAATAACCCGAAACAAAATATACATTCGGATAGGCAGGTGAGTAGGTACCGGCAACCAGAATGTCATCATCTGAACCCTCAATACATTTCACCCAGTTGGTTTGTCCGCTGAGGTTACAGTTTATCACAATCCCATTTGTCTGCCCCAGGAAACACCCTCCATAATTTGTAGAACGTGTTGAACCGGTAATCGTAAATCCGCTTCCGGGTTCAAAAATAAATTTGTTTCCATGATCGGTATCGTTTCCGCCGTATCTGTAAGTAGCCTGCACCGTCCAGTTAAGCGTATTGTATTTCTTGACAAAAATGTCGTCACTTCCATTTGCAGTGGTTCCGGAAAAATCAAAATTGTTTCCGTCCGTTTCGCCCATAATGTAAAGATCGTTGTTGTCAAGATACGCGTCTTTCACAATATCGAAACCCGAACTTCCAATGAGAAAACTGTTTGTGATGTTATAGGAAAGATCGAGTTCAAATACCCCGATATCCGACTGCCCGTGATGGGTCAGTCCTGAAATGTCGCCATCGGTAGATTTAATGTTGGCAAGTGCAATGTACCTGCTTGAAGCAGCATCAAAGAGAAGGCGGACTCCTCTGTCCTCCAGCGTTCCGCCAATATATTTCTGATTAATGGTATTGCCGTTGTTATCGCGGGTATAAAGTAAAATATCTCCTCCGCCGTGATTTCCCAATTGCGAAGAAAACCCCTGACCAATTACGGCAATGCCATTCACTAAATCGGCAACACAATCGGTAGCGTATTCATTTTGATTACCCCCTGTAGTTTCTGAGATGACAACAGAATAGGAATTGTCGACACCCAACAGCCAGGCGTCATTAGCGCCGGCATTCCCCGAAATAGTTCCGTTAGACGATCCGGTATAACCGGGAGCAATCAGATTAATGTTTTGAATGCCCTGAATGTCCTTTAAACGGACCAGGTAATCATCCATGGAGCCGCCATAACAATAATCGCTGATAATGCCTGAATTTTGTGCTGATGACAATTGGTGTATCATTGAAAAAACGATAACCAGTCTTAACATGCTGTTTACATTTTTCATGATGGAAAGGATTTATGCCTACTAAAATTAACCATCGCGATTGAAAAAACCAATCGAAAAAATGTATGTTCAGCAACCTATATGGCTTTCACAACCATTTAACCAACTATAATTGTGTGCTTTAACCTGCTGCAGGGGGTCCGGCAGGATCCATATACAGCACATTCCACCGGTGGCCATCGGGATCTGTAAATCCACAACCGTACATCCACCCCTGTACGGATGCGGGTTCCCCAAAAACATGTCCTCCGGCCCCGGCAGCTTTTGCCGCCAGTTCATCCACTTCCTGCTTGCTCTGTGCATCAATTGATATCAACATTTCAGTGGCAGTTGTTGTGTTGCTGATGGGATGCCCGGTAAATCCTGTAAACAACGCTTCCGTAAAAAGCATTATCACAAAAGGGCGCTCACCCACTACCATGCATGCCGAATCGGCCGTTACCCCGTGCGTGTCATTAAACGAAAATCCGATTTTGGTAAAAAAGGCTCTCGACCTCGCGATATCTTTTACAGGAAGATTTAACCAGAGTTGCTTAACCATAATGGAGTGTGATTTAAAATTTAACTTTTGATTTTATATGAACATATAACGCGATAGTGTTTTCTAAACTTCTTGTCAGCGGTTTACAACGTTCTGATAAATGGTTTGTGTAAATGTAATTAAATTCAATCATCATCCATTGACATCCTTAACGGAAAAGTTTAGCAAATAAAAAAATGCGACCGAAAACAGCCGCATTTTTATTCCTGATGTCTTGAATGATTTACAGACTTTATCCTTACCTGATTTTATTATTCAGACTCATCCATCCACCGCCATTGTAAACTTCGGAAAACCCGTTCGAATGCAAAATGCTCTTTGCAGATGCACTCCTCATACCGGAGGCACAACAGGTAATAACCGGCTTTTCTTTTGAGATTTTCGAAAGTCCTGTACTCAGCGATTGTAACGGAATGTTGATTGCGCCCTTGATATGGCCCGACTGAAATTCGGCTTTGCTGCGCACATCAATGATTACTGCGCCCTTGCGCATTACTTCTTTCAGGTCGACGGCAGGTCCGCCTGTAAACAGATTTTTAATTGCTTCCAGCATTTTTGTTTGTTTTAAAGTTTAATGGCTGACTGCTTTTCAGATTCCTCTCTGAAATGCTATACAAATATGCAGCGCAATTTCTGCCGGGACGGTAACATTTGTTACACTACCTGCTTAATTATTAAAAATCAGGAAACCGTTTGATTCAACGTTTGCTGTTTTTTATGTCTGACTACTGATGCAGTCATGAAAATCCCAAGAATTAAAAATAAGATCAATGAAGAACCAACGGTACCGAATCCCAGTCCTCCCGATGCAACAGGTTTGGTAAGCAAATCACCGAAGGTAGCGCCAAAGGGTCGCGTCAGCACAAAAGCAATCCAGAACAATAACACATGGGAAAGGCGTGTCAGGTAAAACGCAATTGTTACAAGTGCAATCAGGGAGCCTATCAACAATGCGCCTCCCGAAAATCCCAGCCCGGAACTATCGGCCAGGAAGTCCCCCAAAGCAGTACCTAATGTATTGGATATCAATATGGTAATCCAATAAAAGAGTTCAGGCCGAAAGGAGCTGATATTGGTAACCGAGAGCGACCGTTCCGACAGCCACCAGATACCCAGCGATAACAGTAATAGTGAGGCGAGAATTACGGAACCTGTGACATATCCCAACCCAAGAGTTCTGTCCATATAATCACTCATGGTGGTTCCGGCAGTGCTGGTTGATAAAATAACAAGCCAATAGAGCACGGGATGAAAGCTGGCAGCTGAAAGCTGCAATATAAGTGTAACAAGAAAAAAGGAGAGCAATATCAAAGAGCTGGCGGCATAACCGATGTTCATTGTCATGGAAAGCAGATCGCCGGCCGTTTCGCCTAACGTAGTCGCGCATATTTTCATGATCCAGAAAACAAGCGTAACTTCAGCTACCTTCTTCATTAATGTACGGCGGCTCCTTCAGCAGAATAATGTACTTCTTTTTTTTTCATCCCCGATTTCAGATCCACCTCATATAAAATACCGGTCGCGCGTTCAATACGGTCGGCTTCGGTTATGCTGTAGCCGTTATGTTCTTTTTCGATTGCAGCTTTTACTGCGGCCGGCAATTCAGAAACGGCAATCTCCGTTTCTGTTTCAACCCATTTGCCGTCGTTTGAAAAATTTACCGATGTTTTTGTTCCGTTACTTACAAATTCCGCTTCCCATTCATTTTTATTCTCTTTCCCCCATTTTACATCCCTGGCAGCCGGAAATTTTTGAGTGAAAGCATCCTTAACAGCTTGTGGAGGAGCTCCTGCATAAACTGCTTGTGCGTATATGAAGAGAAGCAGGATAAGAGTTGTGTATTTCATGGTATTGCAGATTAGTTTGATACTTTTTATAGGTTGCCGGACTTTCTAAAAGTCACGTAACCCTCATGACTTTTTAGGGAAGAGTAAAACGATTGCAGCTCTCCAGCCCCAATCTGCCTTGCCTCCGTCAGGCGCAGCGACATTCATGCGGGGTCCGAAGGCTAACTGGACTTTTTGTTTCCCGATAGCAGTAACGCCGCTGACCGGCAGTGATATCCAAATATTCGAGTCGTTGCTGTCCCAGTATTGTGTCCCTTCCATTACAAAGGTAACCCCTGCTCCGGAAGCCCAGTTGTAAGAGACAAACGGCTGATAAAAGAGTTGATTAACATCCTGGCGGTCTTTGTCGCCGGCCACACTCCATATTTGGTTGAGCAGTGCTCCGAATGTAAATCCGTTGTTCTGTTTCAAAACAACTGCCGTCGGACCGACTCCAAACTTTTTTGTTGTAAGATAATCGTCTGTGCCAACTGGCAGCAAAAATACAGGTCCTGCGCCCCATACAATGCCGCTTTTGGTTTCCTTGGGACTAACAAAACCGCTTAACACCGCATCGCTCAATCCGGATTGCTTCGAATCGATTCCCGTGATATTATATTGGGTAACCACCGGAGCCACAATCCTGGTGATGAGATTTAGGTTGGCACTGACAGAAAGCGGCACCACCGGCTGAATGTTAAGTGTGTTACGCGTTCCGTTTAATTCTCCAATGCCATAGTCCGTGTTGTTTTGAAACGGAACTGAAATCAAGCTGGCAATAGGATTGGAGAGCTGCTTTGCCAGATTTGCTGCATCCTGCGCAAAGGTCAGCGTTCGGAAAAGGAATACTGCAACCATCAGCATTCCGTAATTTCTTACATGTTTAAATTTCATACAATAAGCAGTTATAACTTCAAATATATATCAATTATTGCTGAGATTCCCGGTTTTTAAACATCCGCGTTATCATTTATTTTTTCCACTGAAATAAACCGGAATATGAACCCTTACTCCAATATTGCGTCCCATATCGGCTACTCCAATATATTTTACCAGCGATAATTGATTATAATACCCCGTGTTAAGCACATTGGTACAATACAAACTGCAGGTTGCCTGCTGCGACCCCATCTTGAATGAAGTGCCGATGTGCAAATCGAGTAATGTATACCCGTCCGACGACAATTCATAATCGGCGACCTTGGTTTGTTTACTGTAGTTGCTCACCACCAATGTCACAAATGAATTATTCAGGCTGCCGAGCTTTTCTTTTTTGAAAGTTACCTCTCCAACCAATTTGTTTGCCGGTATATAGGGAACATTACCGCCCGAATTAAGTTTGGCTGTAATCAATGCGTAGGAAAGCCGGGCTTCGGCCCAGTTTATCATTGCGGGATGGAACACCACACCTGCTTCAAATCCGGAGAGGGTTGCATCGTCTTGTTTGTAATCGTATAACGGGAAATAACCGGTGTTCCCCGCCTTTGTTCTGATCAGCGTATCGCCGGTATTTGACAAATAGATATAATCATTCACCTTGTTCAGATATCCGTTAATGTATGCTGTGACAGAAGTGCGTTCCCAGTTGATTCCCATATCGGCCTCCACATTTTGTTCAACTTTTAATCCGGTATTTCCTCTCTCAAAACGATAGGTCCCTTCGTGTCTACCAAAAGTTGCCAGCTGTGCATAGTTAGGTGCTGTGAATCCCGAAGCCCCGTTTACTTTTAATGTTAACCCATCTGTAAGAAGAAAACAGGCTCCGATTGAAAAGGAGACCGGATTGTAGGTGTTCTCTCCATCCGCTTCGGGTTTGTAAAGGGTATCGCCTGTTGATTGCAACACATAAACCGGTTCAACCTCATCCGTTTCATACGCTTCGTATTCAATTTTTCGCCGGTCGCATCGTATGCCTCCCGATAGATTCATGATTCCCTTATCGTAACGAAACAACCCATATCCGGCATAATCACTTTCGGTAGCATCCGGTACCAGTGATTCCATTCCGTTATTTTTATTTTTTAACATCATTCCCTGTGAACCAATTGTAAATCCAAATGGACGTTCCGGATTACTGGTCCATTTAACATCGTATGTAACAACATTGAGATCAAGTCCGAAAGCCAGCTCCTTTTGTTTATCCGCCAGCGGCTCATATTCTTTTCGGATATTCGATTGCCATGCGAAGTTTACATTGATTTTTGATTTTTTTACAGGCAACGTATTTTCCAGCGACAACACCTGCGAAGCAACATCCTGATAAGGTGCTTCCATTTCTCTGTCGCGCTGCTCTTCTTCATCAGCACCCGGATCTACGGTTCCGGCTGATTCATCTTCAATAATTCCAATTTGCTGTTTAAGGTAGGAGTACGACAATTTGCTCATGCCCCATTTGCCGGTTATGCCTGCAAACGCTTTTGCCGCGGCATCAAAATATTTGCTGTTTGGAGCAAATGCTTCCTTTTCGCCTTCCGGTTTATCCTTTTCATCAATTTCTCCCTGTACGTAACTTGTTTGTGAATTTCCGCCTAAGCGCACTCCGTAAAAAAATCCTTTTTCAGAACTGCTTTTTAATCCGATATCACCTTTTACTCCCAGAGTATTGGAACAGAGATCGAGGTTTGCATCCGCTAATGTTGTGCCGGTTGCTGCAGGTTTTTCATCACGGAATATCAGCGCGCCGCCTAAGGCATTTGCTCCGTATATCAATGCTGCAGGCCCGCGAACGGTTTCAACGCCTTCAAGCCCAATCGACGAAACACCCAGATCGTGACGATCGTCCCACTGCTGGTTTTCAATGCGCGTACCCTGACTGTACAACAGTATCCTGTTAAAGGAGAGTCCTCTTATTACAGGCTTAGCACTCCCGTTGCCATTTGAAATTTTATCGATCCCCGGCTGGTAACTTAAATTATGCATCAGTCCGGGTGCACAGTACCTGTTCAGATCGCTCATCTTAAGAGTTGTAACGGCAAAAGGAATATTCCCGTTGAGTTTGGTATTGTTAGATGTTACCATTACTTCGTTCAGGTCGTTGATTGCGATTTCCATATCTATATTCAATGTGGTATCGCCGACCAGATCTACCAATTTTAATACCGACTTGTAACCAATGAAGGTGTATTGAATGAGAATGATTGACTGGGGCAGTAAATCAATTTTGTAATTTCCATTTTCATCAGACACCACGCCTCTTTGGAGGTCGGGAATATAAACTGAAACACCTGTTAGTGATTCCTGATTTTCGCCACCGGTAACACGACCTGTAATTGTAAAATTGGTTGCAGGTTGCCTGGTTGATTGCGCTTTTGCAAATCCTGCCACAAGCATAAGCCAGCTGAATACAGCTATTGTTGCATATTTCATAAAAATAAAATTAGATGTTGAACAACTTTTCAACCGGAGGTTCCGGTTGTGCTACTTTCAAAAAAGCTTCAACACCATTCAGGCGGCGGGGCCAATAATTTTGAAAAGGGTGACGTGGGTGTCACCGTGTATTTAATAAAGTAATGCCTGTCGCCGGCAAAATCAAATGTCTGTTTATTTAAAACAGGAAATATGCAGTTAAAAGGTTGTGATGATTTTAATTTAACTGGGTGACCGGCACTGTTGTTCCGGGAATTGTTTTTAATTCCGGTAATAAAACTGATAATATTCTGTTCGCGGTTATCATAAATAACTGTCAATGCTATAAGACCGTTTTTGCAAACCGCGGATTTAATATCAAATAACTTTCCTTTGTACAGGATCTCGTTGTGACTGATTGAAGCACT
>DASUFP010000109.1:0-6728 GCA_036274495.1 Bacteroidia bacterium | reverse complement strand
ATATTTAATATCATCAAAAGCGGTATTACAGCCTGCTATTACAATGGAGCCAAGCAGCATTGTAAAAGAGAAATACCGGTTCAGCAGTTTCATTTAAAAATCGTAATTGAGTGTAAATCCAAAATGATTGGTAATGGTCTTGTAAGTACCGCCAAAAGCGATAGCATAATTATATACCTCCCTCTCCCTGTTGTTTTCGGTGAGAAATGCAAGATCGGCGCTGAACGTTTCACTGAAACGGACAGTGAGTCCGAGAGATCCGATAAAACGATCGGCATCGGGAAGCTCAGGGGTCAGATGTTCATCTTTAACAGGCGACGGATCCAGGCCCAGTCCGGCACGAACCGAAATTTTATCACTTACCTCATACTCTGCTCCTACCCTGAAGGAGAGTGTGTTTTCCATATCCCAGCCACTGTTATAATCCAGATCGTCTGAGCCATTGGTGTCGAACCGGGTATCGTTTACCGATGACCAGCCGGTATAGGAAAATGAAGCAATGAGCAGGAGCTCACGGATAGGCATATACGAAGCCGCCAGATTTATCTCGGAAGGCAATTTAAGGTCGGAATCATAACTGAGAGAAGGATATTCGTTTGCCAGTGAACCGGGCACATGACTAAATGAAACGTCTCCGCCGGATGTTTTTAAATTAACTGAAGTCTTGAAGGTCAGTCCGACAGCAAAAAGCTCTTCGTTTTCATAATACAAACCTACGTTTCCGCCAAAACCCGTTCCATGACCGTCAAAATCCTGCACCTCCTCCTGGTTACCTTGTCCGGTAATATTGATGTTGCGTGTTAAGGTGCGGTGTCCAAAAGCAATGACAGGTCCACCGCCGGCACTAAAATTTTCGGTAAATTTATAACTGAAGGCTGGCTGGATAAACCAGGTTGAAAGTCCCGATTCCGTAACGATGTACCTGCCCGTCCAGTCGGACGGCCAGCTTGTATGAATTCCGAATGGCTGGTTTATGCTCAGGCCGATAGCCGACTTTTCATCGTCCAGTTTCAGTACTCCATATATATGTACAGGCGCCAGCACCTTTTTTTCCTGATTGGTATTTCCGGTGTACGGGCTCAGATACGATGACTCGGATGAGTTGAACGCGGCTCCAAATGTTACCGAACTCTTTGGCAAAAATGAGATGGCGCCGGGATTATAGAATGTACTCGCCGCCCCCATCCTGAAGCCGTTGCCGATTCCGCCAAGACCCATTATGCGTGCGCTCTGATAGGACTGTTCGAATCCCCCTGCTAACGCATTAATTGTCAGTAAAGAAAGAAAAAAACAACTTCTTGAAAATAAGGTATAAAAGCCCCGCATATCAACAAAGGTACCTATATAGCCCACACAAGGCAAGATGAAGCTATTTTAGAAAGGAGTAGTTTTAAACATCATTTTGTTAAGACCACCTGCCTATCTTTGCTACCCCATGAACAACGAAAGCACTTTTGATATTCTGGTAATCGGAGGCGGCATAGTAGGTTTGGCATCTGCCTATAAGATAAACACCCGTTTTCCGAATCTTAAAATTGGCGTACTGGAAAAAGAGGATCATGTCGCCGCTCATCAAACCGGTCACAACTCCGGCGTGATACATTCGGGACTTTATTACAAGCCCGGAACGTACAAAGCCAAAAACTGTGTGGACGGGCGGAGAGAACTGGTAGCTTTTGCCAAGGAACATGGCATACCACATGACATCTGCGGTAAAATTGTAGTTGCTACCGACGCATCAGAGCTGCCGCATATGAACCGTGTGTTTAATAACGGCATACAAAACGGAGTTGAAGGCATCCGGACCATTACACGTGATGAGATAAAAGAGATTGAACCTTTTTGTGAAGGAATTTCGGGCATCCATGTCCCCTGCACAGGTATTATTGATTACAGCGATGTGGCCCGCAAATATGTTGAACTCATTGAACAACGATTCGAAGGGAGTAAGGTTTTTACCGGTCATGAGGCCAAAGCATTTGAAAAGTCAGGAGAGCATACAACCGTACAAACCAATCGCGGAAAATATACCGCCCGCTATATAATCGCATGTGCCGGATTGCAATGCGACAGAGTGGCGAAAAAAGAGGGTATTGAGCCGGGAATGCAGATTGTAGGTTTCAGGGGCGACTATTATGATCTTTCAGAAAAAGGGATGAACAAGGTGAGGAATCTGATTTATCCCGTTCCCAATCCGCAATTCCCTTTTCTTGGAGTGCACTTTACCCGTATGATTGATGGTGGTGTTGAGTGCGGCCCCAACGCAGTGTTTACCTTTAAACGTGAAGGGTACGGCAAAACCGATTTTAATTTAAAGGACACCTTGCAGGCATTGTCGTATGGCGGAACGTGGAACCTGTTCTTTAAACACTGGCGTTTCGGACTTGATGAATACAAACGCGCCTTTTCGAAAAAACTTTTTCTAAACCGGTTGCGGAAACTGATTCCCTCTCTTCAGATGGACGACATTGTTCCGGGTCGTGCAGGAGTACGTGCTATGGCACTCGATCGTGATGGCGAAATGATAGATGATTTCCGTATTGAACACCACGGTAATGCACTTCACGTTTTGAATGCACCCTCTCCGGCCGCCACCGCTTCTCTTGCTATCGGAACCGCTATCTGCGAAATGGCCGCAGATAAGTTTGGGCTTAATTGAATAACGTTTCCACTGCAGATTTTCAGCGTAAAACGGAGGATACGAATTTCGGATTCGTTAACGTTTCCACTACTGAAGGACAACTTACCTGTGCGGGTAATTATTGATGTGAAGAAGCAATTGTTTCAAAATTGAATCGCCTTGCAGGCATATCCCTCTTCTTTTAAATAGTGAAGTGTTTTAGGGAGCGCATATTCCATATTTGGTTGCGCTTTGATGCTGTCGTGAAAAACAACAATGGAACCCGGGCGTATTTTGCGGGTAACATTTCTGAAACATTGTTCGGGTGTATTTTCCGTTTCAAAATCATAACTGAGCACGTCCCACATGATGATTTTAAAATTACGCATCAGTATTTTCGATTGCGCTTTACGAATGAGTCCGTAAGGCGGACGAAACAAATCGGTACCGATATACTGCTGTGCCTGCTGTACATTGGCAATATACTTTCCGGCAGTTGTGTTCCATCCATTCGGATGATTGTAAGTATGGTTTCCTGTTCGGTGACCCTCCTTTAAAATACGTTTGTAGATATCGCCATTTTGCTCCACATTTTTGCCGATACAGAAAAACGTTGCTTTTGCATTGTACTCCTTCAGTGTATCGAGAACAAATGGGGTGACCTCCGGAATGGGTCCGTCATCAAATGTCAGATAAACCGATTTGTCAGCAGCCGGTACCTTCCAAATAAAAGCCGGATAATACCAGCGCAGCAAATAAGGAGGACGAACGGGTTGATAGAACACAGAATTGAATGATGACCGAATGCATAAAAAACATTCGCGAATTACCGGAGTTACGTATAACTCACAAGATACGCCAAAAAAATAACTTTAATCTACGCTTCAGCGGTAATACGCATCCTCAATTTTCTTGAAGCGTGCTTCAAGATCTTTGGTAAGCGCATCCTGTTTGGCCTGCTTCGACATTCGCACCAGTTCCTGAAACACCGCTATCGATTGTCCGAGATCACGCTCTACGGTTTTGTAGTGTTCGGTGCCTTTGAGCGACATGTAATAGCGTATGTCATCTTCGGAAATATCAGCCAGGCGGCGGGTAATGGAATTCGCCATTTCAACCGCATGCTTCGACTGGCTGTCGTGCATTTCAATATCTTTTCCTGCTGCAGCATCCACCAATGCGGAGTCGGGGTTTCTGAAGGTCGACAATGCATAGTAGAGTTCGATCGGACGAAGCATCATTACGTTATAAGGAACCGTTTTGTCGGGCATCACTTCGTTGCATTTATCCAATACGGCTATAGCCGAATCGCGTTTGCCTTCGTAGAGCAATGCCTCTGCCAGCCTGCTGAAATTGTTTCGGAGGTTCATCGCCATATTGAGGTTGTTCTGATCGAGGTACACGCGTGTATCGTTCATATTACCCCACATGAATTTGTTCATCATGTTATCGTACATCGCACGGGTACCAACACGTCCTGTTTGTCCGCCCGACTGGTCGGGAGTAAGTATAGGCACAACCCGGTAGGCTAACCCTTCGAGCTGGAAGTAGGGGTCCAGATTTATGTAACTCTCACTTCCCACGGTAACTGCAAAATAAATCGGTCGTTTCCAGTTGTTGTTGGCAAGCAAATCCAGAATCATCAGATCGGCTTTGAGAAGATAACGGCGGTCGATTTTGATATCGAGGTTATGAATTATTTTCCCTGCGTCTTCCGGATCAACTGTTCCGTTCTGGAGAACGAGATTTGAATCAACGGGGACAATAAATTCGTTTGTCGGGAAATAATTAAGCTGGGCACCGCCTTGTGTCATCACCTTTGCCCTGGAGTCATCGCTGCCGACAAAGTCGATCACATCTTTTAAATTAAGCGCACCTTGTTTGCGGTCGTAAAACGGAATATAATCGCGTGTTCCCTGCATCACTTTATCGTACGTAAGCGAAAACGGTACCGGATCGGAGTCGTAGGCTTTCCGTTCCATTTGCTGAATATACCAATCGGTGTTCAGAAGACTAAGGTTTACAACACGCACGTCGGTACGCACACCTTCAACCTCCTGAATGTACCAAAGCGGGAAGGTATCGTTGTCGCCGTTTGTAAAAATAATCGCATTTGGCGCACACGAATTGAGGTAGTTGTATGCAAAGTCGCGCGACGTATAACGGTGCGACCGGTCGTGATCATCCCAACCGTCTTTTGCCATTACATACGGAACGGCAACCAGGCACAGGGCGGTAGTAGCTCCTGCAGCAACAACAGGGTTGAGTTTTTTGCGCAACCCTTCAACAATTGCAAGAACTCCTAGACCAATCCACATGGCAAATGCATAGAAGGATCCCGCGTAAGCGTAATCCCTTTCGCGGGGCTGATATGGAGTCTGATTAAGGTAAAGAACAATTGCAAGTCCTGTAAAGAAAAACAAGAGTCCTACAACAGCGCCATCATGTTGATTGCGCCGGAACTGAAATACCAGACCGATAAGTCCTAATATGAGTGGTAAAAAATAGAACCGGTTATACGCTTTGTTGCTGGTAAGACTTTGCGGAAGTTTATCCTGGGGACCAAGGCGGGCGGCATCAATACCTTTGATTCCGCTGATCCAGTTTCCTTTTAAAATATTGCCATGTCCCTGAAGGTCGTTTTGACGTCCCACAAAGTTCCACATGAAATAACGCCAGAACATATGACCAATTTGATAGCTGAAAAGAAATCCGATGTTTTCACCAAATGTTGGTGTACGATCGGTTTTTATACCTGTCCAATCCTTATATGCCTGTACATGATTTTCCTGATTGCTGTACATCCGCGGAAGTATGGTAGAGGCTGCAGGATCATATATTGGTTCTATCTTACGTCCGGCTTCAACATATTTACCATCTTTTACACCATACGACATTGACCCTTCTTTTTGGTCGATGAGTTTGGCATTGTAATATTGTCCGTAGAAGAGCGGTCTGTCACCATATTGTTCACGGTTGATATAACTCAGCAGCGAAAACGCGTTTTCCGGATTGTTCTCATCCATCGGAGGATTTGCCATTGAACGAATGGCGATTTGTGCATAGCTGGTGTATCCGATAAGGATGAAAGCGAAACAGAGGATTGCCGTATTCCAGTGAGGCTTGTTTTTTGTTACCGAATATTGCAGTCCGAAATAAATTGCCACCACAATAAGCAGGAGAAAGAAAAGAAAACCGCTCCAGAATGGCAGTCCAAACGAATTCACAAAAAGCAGATCGAAGTAAGCGCCAATTTTCACAAAACCCGCGATTATACCGTACTGAACAATGCCAAGAATAGCAACACCGGTTATTCCTGTTTTTATTAGTCCGATGGTAGTTACTTTATAACGACGGAAGTAATATATATACGCAAGTGCCGGGATACAGAGCAGATTGAGTAAGTGAACGCCAATAGAAAGACCCATCAGATAGGCGATAAGAATGAGCCAGCGGTCGCTGTGTTTTTCATCGGCATGGTATTCCCATTTAAGCATGGCCCAAAATACCACGGCTGTAAACAACGCCGACATCGCGTACACCTCACCTTCGACAGCCGAAAACCAGAACGAATCGGAAAAGGTATAAGCAAGTGCACCTACAAAACCGGAACCCATAATAGTGATTAACTGAGCAGTTGTCAGCTGATCTTCGGGAGTATTTACAATTTTACGTGCAAGGTGTGTGATGGACCAGAAGAGAAAAAGAATCGTTGCGGCAGAGGCCAGTGCCGACATAGAGTTAATCATAATAGGTACCAGTTTCACATTATCGCCGGCAAAGAGCGAGAAGACACGGCCAAGCATCAGGAAGAGAGAAGCACCTGGAGGGTGGCCTACCTGGAGCTTGAATGCTGCTGCTATAAACTCGCCGCAATCCCAAAAGCTGCCGGTTGGCTCTATAGTAGAGAGGTAGGTATAAGCGGCAATGGCAAAAGTGATCCAGCCGGTTAAGTTGTTGATCCTGTTATAGTTTTTCATCGCGTAAGCGGACCTTTTTTGATATAGGGGACGAAGGTATGAAAAAGGGTAGTTTCTTTTATGAAGTAATTATGAATGAAAATGGTTGGTTTTGGGGTAGTTAGGGGGGAATGGGGAGAATGGGGAGA
>DASUFP010000108.1:0-32261 GCA_036274495.1 Bacteroidia bacterium | reverse complement strand
ATAAAAAAGTGATAGTTGTAGGAGCCGATAAAATGTCGTCAATTGTTGACTACTCCGATCGGACCACCTGCGTGATTTTCGGCGACGGTGCAGGCGCGGTTTTAATTGAACCAGAACAAACAGGCAACGGAATAATCGATAGTATTCTTAAAAGCGATGGTATCGGCAGAACCTATCTGCATCAAAAAGCAGGAGGCTCACTTGAACCCGCAACCATCGATTCGGTAAATGCAAAACACCATTACATATTTCAGGAAGGTCAGGCAGTGTTCAAATTCGCGGTCACAAACATGGCCGATGTGTCGGCCGAAATCATGGAGCGGAACCATCTGAAGTCTGAAGATGTTGCATGGCTTGTGCCGCATCAGGCCAATAAGCGCATTATTGATGCTACCGCCCGAAGAATGGGCCTCGGTGACGATAAGGTCATGCTCAATATCCAGAAATACGGAAACACCACCAACGGAACAATCCCCATTTGTTTATGGGAGTGGGAATCCCGGCTGCGCAAAGGAGATAATATCATCCTGGCTGCATTTGGAGGTGGTTTCACCTGGGGTTCTGTCTACCTCAAATGGGCTTACGATCCGAAAGGATAATTGTTTATATTTGATCTGACCATCTGCTGTCCTTCCGTTAATTGAATAATAATCAGTCAACAACACCATCCAGGAATAATACGCCATCAGTATGAATAAGAAAGAAGTAGAAGAACTTATCCGATTTGTCTCAAAATCCGGCGTAAGCGAAGTCAGCTTGGAGCAAAAGGATTTCAAGATTACTATCAAGAATGCTGTTAAGCATGTTGAAACGGTATATGCAGCAGCTCCTGCTCCGGTTGCCATGGCTGCAGCACCACCGGCCGCTGTGGCTCCCGCTCCCGCTGCTGCCCCGGCCCCTGCCGCTCCCAAAGCGGATGATGAATCAAAATACCATGTCGTAAAATCACCGATGATTGGTACGTTCTACCGCGCATCAAGTCCCGATAAACCCAACTTTGTAAATGTCGGCGATGAGGTGAAACAAGGTAAAGTGATTTGCATCATTGAAGCAATGAAACTCTTCAATGAAATTGAATCAGATATTTCCGGACGGATAGTAAAAGTACTGGTCGATAATTCAACTCCGGTTGAATACGATCAGCCACTCTTTCTTGTCGATCCTTCCTGACCGGACGGTCGTAATTCCTTTTTTTAACTCACAGGCCTCCTATGTTTAAAAAGATACTTATTGCCAATCGTGGCGAGATTGCCCTCCGAATCATCCGCACATGCAAAGAGATGGGCATAAATACTGTTGCCGTTTACTCTACAGCCGATAAGGAAAGTCTCCATGTAAGGTTTGCAGATGAAGCCGTTTGCATAGGTCCTCCCCCAAGCCGCGATTCGTATCTTAATATCGCCAACATCATTTCTGCAGCCGAAATAACCAACTCCGACGCTATTCATCCCGGATATGGATTTCTTTCGGAAAACGCAAAGTTTTCTGAGATCTGCGATGTACACCAGATAAAATTTATCGGCGCTTCTCCGGCAATGATTAATGCCATGGGCGACAAGTCCAATGCAAAAGAAACAATGAAAAAGGCCGGAGTGCCTACCATCCCCGGCTCTGAGGGATTGCTCAGCAGCGTTGCGGAAGGACAAAAGATTGCCAAGAAAATAGGATACCCGGTGATATTGAAGGCAACTGCCGGTGGTGGCGGCCGCGGCATGCGTATTATCTGGAATCAGGATGAATTTGAAGCGGCATGGGAAAATGCCCGCCAGGAAGCCGGTGCGGCGTTTGGTAACGATGGTATGTATCTTGAAAAATACATTGAAGAACCACGCCACATTGAAATTCAGATTGCGGGTGATCAGTTTGGAAAAGCGTGTCACCTCTCCGAACGCGATTGTTCAATTCAACGCCGGCATCAGAAACTTCTTGAGGAAACGCCCTCACCTTTCATGACCAAAAAACTTCGCGACGAAATGGGCGAAGCCGCCATCAAAGCTGCCCTTGCAGTAAACTATGAGGGTGTAGGCACAGTTGAATTTCTAGTAGATAAACATAAGAAGTTTTATTTTATGGAGATGAATACCCGTATACAGGTCGAACATCCTATTACGGAAGAGGTCATCAACTACGATCTCATTAAGGAGCAGATTAAAATAGCTGCAGGTATCGAAATTTCCGGAAAAAATCACTTCCCTTCACTGCATGCTATTGAGTGCCGCATAAATGCTGAAGATCCTTATAACAACTTCCGCCCATGTCCAGGCAAAATCACCAATCTCCACGTACCTGGCGGTCACGGTGTAAGAGTCGACTCACATGTATATGCCGGATACACGATTCCTTCCAATTATGATTCAATGATCTCGAAGCTGATCACAATTGCACAATCGCGGGAGGAAGCTATTAATACAATGGAGAGGGCATTGAGCGAATATGTAATTGAAGGAGTAAAGACAACAATTCCTTTCCACCAGCAGCTGATGCAAAACGAAGATTTCCGTAAAGGAAATTATACTACCAAGTTTTTGGAAACGTTTAAACTGGTATAGTTGCCTTAAGTTCTTTTCAGATAATTTGCCAGTTCCGCTTTGAACTGAAGATATACATCTTTCCTGCCTTTTATTATATATGAACGTGCTTTTGGTTTGACATTTGGTTTCCTCTGAAATGTTTCAGCTGAAGTTCCTGCAGTTGCCGGCAAACCAAAATCATAATCCGAATTGCCCGTATTATGATGCATTTCTGTTGAAAAACCAATAGCATTCGAATTTACTCCAGCAACACCTCCTGAAATACTATAGCTGTTGTTTTTTAAGTGCTTTTGTGTCAGTACTATAATACGAATGGTATGAATGGCTGTAATGGGTATGGCTAAAACGGGTTGCGGGTCTTCTGAAAAACGAACTTCGATAACTGAATCTTGTAAAGTCAGTAATTCAATGGAAGTAAAGTGAGTAGTGTCGACGAGAGTTGAAAAATAAACAAATGCTTTTTCAGGTGTCCCGGTTTCAGTATATGGATTTGATTGATATGAACAGGCCGGCAACATGATTATACCTGCCACTCCTGCTATAATATGAAAGTGCTGTTGCATGTACACAGTAATGGTTGAACTAATCTCAAGTATGAAGTTACGTAAATGCTGATACTAAACAAAGCAATAACGTATAAAGTATCAATAAAATGATGATGTAAGGTATGTGATCCCTCTAAAGTCATTTGTGTCACGCGGCAGAACTAACTTCAGATGGAATTTTGTTTGCTTTCAGGTGTACCGCAGTTGAATATTTTGCATGCAGCAGATATAATTGAAGCGCTTTGGGTACTGCCGACATCAGAAATTTATTGATCCGGTTTATTCTTCCCGGAATAATAACCGGATTCAAATCAAGCATTTCCGAAATGGCAATCCGTGCAACCTTATCAGCTTCTATAGCCGATACCCGGGCAAATATCCCATGACGCTGAATGCGACTCCTGGTTTGTTCGTTTGTTGGAATAGGTCCGGGACATAAGGTACTAACCGATACCGATGTGGATTTTAGTTCAGCGGCAAGCGCTCTGGAAAAGGAGTAAACAAATGCTTTACTGGCAGAATAAATCCCTTTGTACGGCATTGGAGTAAAACAGGCCAGGCTGCTCACATTCAGAATATAGGCCTGATTAGAATGCTGTAAGTCATCGAGAAAGAAACGGGTAAGCAAAGCGACTGCATGTGTGTTTACATTGAGTAAATCGGAACAAAAAGTTACACTCAGTGATTCAAATGCATTTTCCATTCCTATTCCGGCATTGTTAATCAATATTGATACCGAAATACCTGCAGATTTTACTTTGGTAAATACATAGGCGGGAGCAGATTGTTCTGTAAAGTCAGCCTCAATGGTGTAAGGATGTATGTTGTGTTTTATCGCGATTTCTGCAGCTACAAGATCCAGCCCTGAATGTGGCAGCGAAACCAATACCAGATTAAAACCCCTGGATGCGCATTCCAGTGCGAGATATTTGCCAAGCCCCGAACCGGCTCCTGTTATAAGTGCAGTGTGATTCATGATACAAATGAATAAGGGGCGCCGTTTGTTACGAATCCGTTTTGCTGAGCCCACATTATGGTTTCTTTGATGCCGGTTGATAAAGGAGTAAAAGAATATCCAATATGTTGCACTGCTTTACTGCTGTTGACACTGTGATTGCTTGTCAGTTTTTTTACCTGGTTTAGAGTCAACAATGGGGATCCGTTTGTAACCCATCCCCCAAATTGATTCAGTAGCCCTGCAGTAATTAGCACAGGTTTTTGAATATGAGTCAGCCTGCGTATCCGGCCCCATTCATTTCCTATTGTTTCAAAGAGTTCATTGTATGAAGCATTGGTCCCTCCAAAATTATATATGCCCGTTAATCCCGGAATCATTAGTGCATCAATTACGCCTCTTGCTACATCCTGTACCAGACAATAACTTCCTGTATGGGTTCCCTTGCCGGGAATTACCAGAGGTCTTCCATTTATATAATTTATAATAGTTTGTGTTACCTGGTTGCTTGCTGATAATTTGCCCGGACCATATACTCTTGCGGGTCGGACTATTATCACCGGTAATCCGGCAGATTGAAATTGTAATGCAATCAGCTCCGATAATAATTTGCTGTCGGTATAAGCATTATTTGTAATCGCGGTTAAAACTGCTGTTTCCTCACTGCCGGCACCATCAGATGCTTTTAGTACCCCGGCCGAAGAAATAAACACAAATTTTCGAACGCCTGAACGGAGGCTTGCTTTTAATAATGTTGAAGTTAGATTACAGTTTTCTTCAAAATAGCGATGTTTGTCACGCACCCACGCCCTTGCCAGACCTGCAGCATGAATAACATGATCGCATCCCCACAGATTTGTATCAACAGCATCTTCATGAGTTAGGTCCGCTTCAACAATTTTAATTAATGGGTGTGCCGGAATAACATCCGAATTTCTGGTAACCGCAGTTACCTGAATACGCCTGCTTAACAGCTGATTCAATAGTGCTGAACCGATGTATCCTGAAGCCCCTGTCAATAGTACTTTCATACGGTTATTTTATTATTCTTATTTTCAGATCGAACAACATAATATTCAGTGACGGTTGCAAAAAGAGTGTGAATGAAAACTATCGCTGCGAATGACCCGGTAATAAGGTAGATGGTGCCGATAAGCATGGAAAAAGGGATTGCTCCGAGACTTTCCTGGCGCCCTTTCGGGATGTGTACCAACCCATTGACCAGCGACATAAAAAGTATTGCTGCTGCCGGATGCATATGGGGTGCCAGTAACGATAATACCGCAATTCTGGCGCATAGTTCGAATCCTGACATGTAAATCAGCCAGCTGAAACTATTCAGAATGTATAGAGACGTGTTCCATCTTTCAAATTGTAATTGCGGATAATGATCTCCGATTTGAGGAGTTTTTTTTACCATGTAGGCGCAGGCAGGAAGTAGAATTAATACTGCTGTTAAAGCAATTAACAAGTCGGTTTTGGATACAGGATGAAGCAGAAGTGCGAATCCGCCAAGCGATGAGCGTGCAGTAACGGTTAAAACAACAGCACCTATAATCCTCCTTGCAACGACCCAGTAGTTGCTGAGATGCCCTTTGATGGCGATAACAGAATTAACCAAAGGGCTTTGAAGTGTTATGGCAAATGTCAGCGCCAGCACACAGTAAATCAGTGCCATAATTTGAGGATCATTCATTTGAAGTCAATTGTATTTCAGGTACAAGAACGAGTGTTACAACTCCGTAACGGGTGATGGCTTTAACAGATGTACACCGACCTCCGGAATAACGGTAAATGCTGTACGTACCATCGGGATAACTGAGCTGATAGATGCCTTTGCCGGTTTTATTTACCGGCACCGACAGCTGGAAATATTCAGAATAAACAGACGTGCAGTTTACAGGTTCTTTAAAATGCATTTGAAGTACTGTTGAATGGATGGGATCAATGACAGCTCCAATTACATTTCCGTTTTTTGATTTGTTGTATATTCCGTGTTGGTAGTTGGTAGCGGTGGTAACTTTTAAATACCCGCTTACCGATCGGCTGGCAGTTGTACTGCTGACAATTCCGTTTTGTTCAGTTACCGATTTAGTCTCTTTCATGCGTATATCAAGCAGTTTGCTTATGAGCACTTCTGTATAGGACTCAACTGTATTGGAGGTATTGAATTCGGTTTTGGTTATATGCATATACCCTACTTCTTTATTTTCACGTATGATTGTGTAGTTTAATTTGGTAATCTGTCCGGTAAGAGGATTGGGTGTTGCCAGACACACCAGTACTATTAACCCGCGTTTGGGAAAGTGCAGTTTATTCGCATAGAGTTTATGTGCGGCTCCGCAGGAGAAAAGCACTAATCGTAATATACAGTATACTATCATGTTCGCTTTTGTGTTGACGCATATGGTTTATCTCATCTTCTTTTGTCGCAGTTCTATTTTGAGACTTTTTACCGGTTCAATTATGGATTCAAAATTGGAAGAACAAGGGCGAAAGTGAAAATTGATGCATCACAAGTGCCAAAAGGATTTTCTCAAAAAATTCATCAATGCAGTTCCTGAAAAGTCATTTTTGCAGGAAACGCGTTAAGGCCCGATGTTTTTATGTTTTTTTGCAGAAATCAATAAGAACCTCTGCTAATTCCTTAGAGGATGGTTGAAATTGATAAATACCAGTTACTTTTGTCCTACACAAACCGGCAGATGAGCATTAGCATCAAAGACATAATTACCGTTTCAATGATCCTTTTTGCGGTTATTGATATCATTGGGTCCATTCCGGTTATCATTCAAATTCGTCAGCGGACAGGCAGCATTCATGCTGAAAAGGCTACTTTTTATTCGTTTTTAATCATGCTCTTGTTTCTCTTTCTGGGAGAGAACCTATTGCAGTTTTTGGGCATCGATATTTCATCCTTTGCAATCGCCGGTTCATTGGTGCTTTTTTTCCTTGCGCTGGAAATGATTCTCGGCATAAAAATTCATAAAGACGAAATGCCGGAAACCGCTACCGTGGTACCCATTGCCTTTCCTCTAATAGCAGGTGCCGGAACAATGACTACATTACTTTCATTACGGGCGCAGTTTGAGATATTTACTATTATTGTTGGAATAGTGCTGAATCTTGTAGTGGTCTATCTGTGTTTGAAAAATCTTAAATTTCTTGAAAGATTACTCGGCCCCGTCGGAATAGGGGTGGTCAGAAAAGTATTCGGATTTATTCTGCTGGCAATTTCCGTAAAACTGTTCCGTACCAATGTCGGTTTGTAATACTATTTTTCATTTTTAATGTAACACCTGATGATTACAATTTTTACTGACGGCTCTTCCAGAGGAAATCCTGGCCCCGGTGGCTATGGAATTATTCTGGCCTCAGGACAGCATCGAAAAGAACTTTCGATGGGCTTTCGCAAAACAACCAATAACAGAATGGAGCTCATGAGTGTTATTGTTGCACTGGAATCCTTAAAAAGAGCAGGAGAACAGGTGCTGATTTACTCCGACAGCAAGTATGTGGTGGATGCAGTTGAAAAAGGATGGCTTTTTGAATGGGAGCGAAAAGGATTCAAAGGAAAGAAGAATGCCGACCTGTGGGAGCGGTTTCTGGAGATCTATCCGAAACACCATGTCCGTTTTAAATGGATTAAAGGGCACAATAACCATATTGAAAACGAAAGATGCGACGAACTCGCCGTGGCAGCAGCCTTGAGTGGTAAACTCTACGCTGATGAGGGGTTTGAGTCCGGAGAATACAACTGAATTACCTGCTGGAGCCATTCCGGGAATCTGTCAAAATCATCTCAATAAATTCATTATCAGCTAATTATAATATTAAAACAGCTGTTCTTCATTTTCTGTCCGTACCTTTGCATTTATAATCAGGTGCCGGCTTTGAAAAAATCACATCTCATACTTGTCCTTTTTTTGTTATCAGGATTGTTGCTGGTGCCTTTTACACTCATCAACGGCAAGTGTGGTAAATGTCCTAAAGTGGTAAGTTCAGTTAATCATGAATTGTACAACGAAATGCATCTGGACAAACTGGGACTTAAACTTCCGGTTTTTAATGTCGCTATAGCAGGTTATACATCACTCTTATCTCAAAATTCAATTGGCAATCCCGGTATAATCGCCATTGCCGATCTGTCGCAGCCTTCTACCGCCAAGCGCCTGTATGTTATCGATCTCGTTCAGCATAAATTGTTATATAATACCTGGGTGGCTCATGGTAAAAACACCGGCGAAAATCTGGCGAGAGGTTTTTCGAATAATGCTGGGTCACTAAAAAGCAGTCTCGGATTTTACCTGACAGGTGAATCGTACAACGGACAACATGGTATATCCCTGCGACTGCACGGTATGGAACCCGGTTACAATGATAAAGCCTATGAACGGGCAATTGTAATTCACGGAGCCGATTATGTAAATGAACAGGTTATCCGGCAAACCGGAAGATTAGGCCGCAGCTTTGGATGTCCCGCAGTAAGTTCATGCCTGGCCCGGCCAATCATCAGCGCATTAGGTGAAGGATCTGTAGTGTTTATTTACTACCCCGATAAAAATTACCTGACACATTCAAAACTGGCGATGATACAATACAGCAACTAATAACTGCTGCTTTTCAGAGAGTTGAATCCGCTACTGTTTCCATTACAGCGATATCCGGCCTGTGGAATCATACGGCATTCATTTCCGGCTCCATAAACCGCTGTCCTTTTTGTCAACCCAACCTTAATACAAATAATTGTAATTCAGTAAGATAGGGCTTATATGATCGCAACAGACGCTATTTCAAAAGGATAGGATGTACATAGGGCGAGCCTCCTTTTTTTGTACCTTCGCAAATCATTTTTTACAGGATGAAATACCCGGAATACAAGAAACTCGATCTGCCCCTGATTGCCGATGAGACATTGGCATGGTGGCTGAAAGAGGAAATTTTCCGCAAAAGCGTAGATGAGCGGGAAGGAGCACCCTCGTTTACTTTTTATGAGGGTCCGCCTTCTGCAAACGGACTGCCAGGCATACATCATGTGATGGCCCGAACCATCAAAGACATTTTTTGCAGGTACAAAACGCTTAAAGGTTTTCAGGTTAAACGAAAAGGCGGTTGGGATACGCATGGTCTCCCGATAGAATTGAGTGTTGAAAAAACGCTCGGCATTACCAAAGAAGACATCGGTAAAAAAATCTCAATCGAAGATTACAACAAAGCATGTCGTAAAGAGGTGATGAAGTACAAGGAAGTCTGGGACGATCTTACCCGCAAAATGGGTTACTGGGTCGACCTGGAAAATCCATACATCACTTTTGAAAATAATTATATCGAATCGGTTTGGAATTTACTGAAACAGCTTTACGATAAAAATTTATTATACAAAGGTTATACTATCCAGCCCTATTCCCCTGCAGCAGGGACCGGTCTCAGTTCTCATGAGTTGAATCAGCCGGGAACTTACCGCATGGTGAAAGACACTTCGGTTGTTGCTCAATTTAAATTGAAGCACGAAGAACACGCTCAGTTTTTATTCAACACAACCGATACCGATGTCTACTTTCTTGCCTGGACAACTACCCCATGGACGTTACCTGCTAACTGTGCCCTTGCCGTAGGCGAACATATTAACTATAGCGTTGTCCGCACGTTCAATCCCTATACATACAAGCCGGTAACACTCATTCTTGCAACTGAACTGGTTGGAAAATATTTTTCTGAAAAGGCAAAAGAGATTCCTGTTGAAGATTACAAAGAAGGCGATAAGCTCATACCATACAAAATTCTAACTACTGTTTCAGGTTCACAATTGCTCGGGTTAAATTATGAACAACTGATGCCGTACGTGCAGCCTGAAGGGAAAGCGTTTACTGTAATACCGGGTGATTTTGTAACTACCGATGACGGAACAGGTATTGTGCATACAGCTTCTGTTTTTGGCGCTGACGATTTTCGGGTTTGTAATGAAAATGGTATAAGTTCAATATTGGTAACCGACGAAACGGGTAATCCCTCTCCGCTTGTCGACAAAAGAGGCAGGTTTGTAAAAGAAGTAACCGACTTTGCAGGTGAATACGTTAAGGAAGAATATTTAACCGAAGAGGAGAAGGCAGCAGAAATAAAAAAACAGGGCCGCGATAAATACCTTTCTGTTGACGAGCGGATTGCCATCAAACTTAAAACAGAGAACAAAGCGTTTAAAGTTGAAAAGTATGAACACTCTTACCCGCATTGCTGGAGAACAGATAAGCCGATTCTGTACTATCCGCTCGATTCATGGTTTGTGCGTACCACTGCCGTAAAAGACAGGCTGATAGAATTAAACAAAACAATAAACTGGAAACCGGAATCAACTGGAACCGGAAGATTTGGAAACTGGCTCGAAAATCTTGTTGACTGGAATCTGAGCCGTTCACGCTTTTGGGGAATTCCGCTGCCGGTATGGACTTCCGAAGATAAATCCGACCAGATTTGTGTCGGTTCAGTACAAGAATTGAAGAATCAGATTGCGAAAGCCGCTAAAGCGGGAATTAAAAATAGTTTCAAAACAGAAGGCCCTGATTTCGACATGCACAGGCCTTATGTGGATGACATTGTTTTGATTTCTGATAACGGTAAAAAATTATTTCGTGAAACCGGGCTTATTGACGTCTGGTTCGATTCGGGAGCAATGCCCTATGCGCAGTGGCATTACCCGTTTGAAAATAAAGAAGAGTTTGCTAAATCATATCCGGCAGATTTCATAGCCGAAGGTGTTGACCAGACGCGGGGTTGGTTTTTTACCTTGCATGCCATTGCAGTAATGTTGTTTGACTCGGTTGCATTTAAGAACGTTGTTTCGAACGGACTGGTACTCGATAAAAACGGCAACAAAATGTCGAAGCGGCTTGGAAACGCAGTTGACCCTTTTGAAACACTAAAACAATTTGGCCCTGATGCTACCCGCTGGTATATGATCAGTAATGCACAGCCATGGGATAACCTTAAATTTAATGCTGAAGGAATCGGTGAAGTGCAACGCCGCTTTTTCGGAACCTTGTACAATACCTATTCGTTTTTTGTACTTTATGCTAATATTGATGGATTTACCTATAAGGAAGCAGAGGTGCCAATTACCGAACGACCTGAAATTGACAGGTGGATATTGTCCGAACTAAATTCACTCATTGCAATTGTTGATCAGGCGTACGCCGATTATGAACCTACAAAAGCAAGCAGAGCCATCCAGGAATTTGTAGATGCTCATTTGAGTAACTGGTATGTAAGGTTATGCAGACGACGTTTTTGGAAAGGCGAGTACTCGGCCGATAAAATAGCTGCCTATCAAACCCTTTACAGGTGTTTGGAGGTCATCAGTCAGCTGATGTCCCCTGTAGCACCTTTCTTTGCCGACAGGCTCTTCACCGATTTGAATAAAATTAGCGGCAAACAAATGGCGCAATCAGTTCACCTGTCCCTTTTTCCGGAAGTAAACCGGGATCACATAAACAAACAGCTGGAAGAACGTATGGAACTTGCCCAGAAAATATCTTCCATGACCCTGGCGCTTCGGAAAAAGGTGAATATTCGCGTTCGTCAGCCGCTCCAAAAAATCATGATTCCTGTCCTTGAGCCGGGTTTCAAAGAAAAGGTTGAGTCGGTTAAGGAATTGATTATGGCCGAAGTGAACGTAAAAGGTATCGACTTTATGACCGACACTTCAGGGATACTTATCAAAAAAGTAAAGCCGAACTTTAAGGTATTGGGTAAAAAAGCCGGGGCATTAATGAAACCCCTGGCAGATGCCATTACCTCACTCAGTCAGCCTCAAATTAGTGCTTTTGAACAAAACGGCTACCTGACCGTTGAAGCCGGAGGTACCCCCTTTGAGGTAACCAAGGAAGATGTTGAAATTATATCGGAGGATATTCCGGGATGGCAGGTGAATACCGAAGGTAAACTAACTGTGGCTTTGGATGTTACAATATCCGAATCGCTTAGGGAAGAGGGCATTGCAAGAGAACTGGTAAACCGGATCCAGAATATCAGGAAAGAGAAAGGGTATGATGTTACGGATAAGATCAATGTGAAAATTCAGGACAGCGAACTGGTAGCGAAATCGGTAAACAATAATTTAAGTTATATTTGCACCGAAATTTTAGCCGCCTCTTTGAGTCTGGTGGAAGACCTCGACGACAGTAACAGCACACTGATAGAAGTAGACGATTCTATACAAGTACGAACAAGTATTAATAAATTGTAAAATGGCAACAGACAAAACAAGGTACAACGATAAGGAACTGCAGGAGTTCAAGGATATCATCAACAATAAACTCGTTGATGCACGAAAGGAGCTTGCCAATTTACAAGCTGCATTAAATAGTGCGAATGAACATGGCACAGATGATACTGCAAGTACCTTCAAGGTTCTTGAAGATGGATCTGATACGCTTGCTAAAGAAGAAGCAGGTCAGATGGCTGCTCGTCAAAAGAAGTTTATTGAACAACTGGAAAATGCACTGGTCCGTATCGAAAACAAAACATATGGCGTGTGTCGTGTTACAGGCAAGCTGATACCCAAGGAGCGATTACGTGCGGTGCCTCATACTACACAAAGTATTGAAGCGAAGTTACAGCAGTACCGCGACTGATTGCCGCTTTCCCTGATGGGCGTTGTTACAAACCAGTCTGTTCTCTTTCCGTTACCGGAAGCAGTTGGTATAGTGACTTTTTTTAAGTTGGATGTGTTTCGGAACCACGCCTAAATTTTATTGCATTTGAAACGCTCTCTCCTGATAGTTTTGTTAGTGCTGATTTTTGATCAGTCGTTAAAATTCTGGATCAAGACTACGATGTATCTGGGTCAGGAATTTGCGGTGTTTGGAAATTGGTTCATCATTCACTTTACCGAGAACAATGGTATGGCGTTCGGATTGGAGTTCGCGGGTGAATACGGGAAACTTTTCTTATCGCTTTTCCGCATTGCGGCTGTTGCCGGAATAGGCTGGTACTTGTTCAAAATATCTGCTTCGGGCGAAAATCCAAAATTTGCACTGGCCCTTTCATTTATTTTTGCGGGAGCGCTTGGGAATATTATTGACAGTATTTTTTACGGTGTAATTTTTTCCTCAAGCGATTACCAGCTTGCACAATTTCTTCCTGCCGAAGGAGGTTATGCTTCACTGTTGCATGGTAAGGTGGTTGATATGCTCTATTTCCCGGTTATTCATACAACATTCCCAAACTGGGTTCCCTTTTGGGGAGGCGATTCATTTGAGTTTTTCAGACCTGTATTCAATCTCGCTGATGCCTCCATTTCGGTAGGTGTTGGGATCATTATCCTTTTTCAATCCGAAATTTTCAAGGATAAAAATGCACGGCAAAACACCGGTTCAGCTCAAGGCAATGAATCCGGAAATGATTCGGCAAGTGTCGAAGTGAATGCACCCTTATAGCGCAAATCATTGTAAAGGTCCTGTTCGGGCAGGTAGTAAATAAGGTATCCTGAATTGCGATAACCGGTAAGCTCGTCCTTATCGGCATAATAAACCGTTTTTAAATTCCCGCGGGACTTTCCAAGTAAATAGTATTCAATTTCATTTTGATACCAACCGGCTATAAGCACTGTTTTCTTTCCGGAAGCAATTACTCTGTCGGACACCACTTTTGCATAATGGGTTTTGTTTTGACGCTTCGTCAAATCGGCGTATACAGGACCATACAGTAAATCAACAGCATTATTTGAGCCGGCAACTGAAAAGCCGAAACTCATTGCCGAACGGGAACTCCCCCTGTTTGCATCATCCAGGTTAATGCCCAGCAGCAACGATGATGCAATCATTGCAGCAGCAAAATAGTTCATCACTACCGGTCTGATCAGTACGGCAAGCGCCAGAATTACAAACGGTGCCACCGGAATAACAAAAGCTGATTTCTGAGGTAACTGCCAGTAGGCATACGCAAACATGACCATAATGATTAAGCATGCCAGCAGAATAATCTTCTGATTAAAGTTGAATTCCCTTCCAAAAAAATTCCGAACTGCTGTTACCCCCGTCACTATTAACGCCATCCATCCGATTAATCCCCATGCGCCAATAGTTGCCTTGTAAATGTTTTTCAAAACCGGCGGTTCAGGGAAATACTGATAATACATGAAAAAGGAGGAGCCGTAAGTCAGGTAAGGAGGCAGAAAAACAAGAATGGAAATAATTGCTGCACTGCTCCAGAATAAAAGAACACTGCGAATGCCTGCCCTGTTAAATGGGAAATGAATAAATAGTAAGGCCAACGGCAATGCCATTCCAAGTGATGTAATCCTGAATCCTGTTGCCAGGCCAATGAGCAATCCTGCAGTTAATGGTCTTTTGTCAACAGCCATTAAAAATGCGGCCAGTATCAAACTCATAGCCCAGGTGTAATCCATTATATTGCTGCTGTTGATGAAAACTGCAGGCACAAAAGCCAGGGCAATGCCTGAAGTTAAAAATGATTTAATGTGCAACCGCTTTAGCGCCAGCATAAAAAAGGAAATGCCGGCAGTGGAAACCAATGCAGTAAGCAAATTAAGCAGCCACGAAGGATACTCCCACAAAAACGATAATAAATATTCCTGAACAGGATGCCCGGGCATGCGCGATACTTCATATATGCCCGACAGTGATATGTTGCGCGCAGTGAGTATGAGACCGTATGCGTCCTCTTCTGACCCGAAACCGGAAAACAAAAAGGGAATACGACTGCAAAAAATCAGCAGGGAGACAATTAATATATCCCTGTTTTCTGATTTCATAATGTTTTTGCTGATCCTGCTTCAATCACTTCAACTGCTTTCTTATATCCCGGATCAAGTCGAAGTAAGATGGGGTAAAAACCGTCATTTCTGTAGAGCTGACGGCTGATGAAAGCACGAATCTGGTTTTTCAGAAAAGGAGCAGCAGCAGCGGTTTCAACAGCTGTTCCTTTTACATCTTTGGCGGCAGTTTCACTCAAAAATGAATTGTAAATGGCATCGGTGACAACAAACCCTTTGTCGAAATCGGCGAAGGTTTTATATTTTTCAAGCTCCTGACGGTGGGCATCAACATAATCATATGAAAATTCACTTACAAGTCCCAGGTTAAGAACTGCTGCCAGATAATGATTGTTGCGATCGGTAGTGTCAATGGGTACAAATACATCGGGCATTATACCGCCGCCGCCGTATACCGTTTTGCCGCCCGGAGTAGTGTATTTGAGAGAGTCAGGAAAATGAATGGAGTCAGCATTCAGCATTTCAGAATGATCGTACCGGTTATACAACTCTTCATTGTATTCATCATAACCTTTATCGTATGGTTTTTGAATGGATCTTCCTGTTGGTGTATAATACCTTGCTATGGTGAGGCGCAGTGCAGATCCGTCAGGTAACTTGGTTTGTTCCTGCACAAGACCTTTGCCGAAGGTCCGTCGCCCTACAATGGTGGCACGATCCCAGTCCTGCAATGCACCTGCAAGGATTTCAGAAGCCGAAGCCGAACCCTCATCAGTAAGCACCACAAGCGGAATTTTTTCATAGCGACCGCCGGAAGTTGCATTGTATGAGGTCCGGGGTCTTGCTTTCCCCTGCGTATACACTATTAACTTTCCGTCAGGCAAAAACTCGTCGGCCATTTTAGTTGCAGCGTCCAGATAGCCTCCGGGATTTCCCCTTAAATCGAGTATCATACGTTTCATTCCGTGCTGATCGAGTTTTGCAGCAGCTTCCATGAATTCTTCATACGTTGTTGCGGCAAACCTGCTTATTTTGATATACCCGGTTTGAGCATCTGACATAAACGCGGCATCCACCGAATACAACGGTATTTTTCCCCGGGTTATGGAGAAGTTTATCAAACGCGGCTGACCGCGGCGGAAAATGGCGACTTTAACTTTGGTGCCTCCCGGTCCGCGCAGTTTTTGCATCACCTCGTTGTTGGTGATCCCCGTACCTGCAACTAAAGTGTCATTAACACGCACAATTCTGTCGCCGGAACGAATGCCTACCATTTCGGAAGGCCCTCCCGAAATAGCCGCCACCACCATAATGGTATCCGACTGAATGTGAAATTCAATGCCAACACCTTCAAAATTCCCTTCAAGAGGTTCGTTAGCAGCCTGAAGTTCGGAAGCGGGGATGTATGCCGAATGCGGATCCAGTTCCTGGAGCATTTTTTCAATGGATGCATCCACCAGCTGTTCCCTGTTAACTGTGTCGACATATTCATTTTGAATATAATTCAGCACATCTGAAATTTTATTGAATGAGCGCCCGCCTTTATTACCGGCAGCTCCGTCGCCATTTATTGAATCACTTAGTTTGCTTCCTAAAACTATTCCGCCGCCAATTAGAAGCGCGAAAACAAAAGGCATATAACGGTTAGGCCTGTTTCCTTCCATCAAATTAAATTTACTGTTGGTTGATACTGCACAACTTCTACATTGAATTTTCTGAGAAAGTCAACTCCTTCGTCAGAGTCAATACCCTTGTATTCGGCATACGATTTCAGGTAAATAACTTTTTTGATGCCTGTGGTAAATATCACCCTTGCACAGGCAAGGCACGGAGAAAGGGTAACGTATAACGTTGATCCTTCAATTTGAGTATTGTTTTTAACGGCGTATAAAATGGCATTCTCTTCGGCATGAATGGCAAGTGAACAGCCGCCCTTCCGGTCACGGGCACACCCGTTTTCGGGCCATTCCTGATCGCAGTTGTGGGTGCCGGCAGGAGGACCGTTGTAACCCAGGGAGACAATGCGGGTATCCCTTGCCAGTACTGCACCAACCTTGATTTTGACGCAATGTGATTTTTGGGCCAGATTTGCCGCCAGCTCCATGTAGATATCATCAAAAGAAGGGGTCCCCATAAATTGTGTTTTTTAAAGGTGCAAAGATAAGAAGATCAGGGACTCGATGGGGGCGGACAGGCAATTGTATGCTACGGTATTTCCGGAGTAAAAACCGGTAAAGGACTGCCGGTCACGTTTTACGACAAAAGCGGTTCCCGATTTTTTGAATTCCATTCAGATAATACGTGCGAATCGCCTCATCTGTAGTGGCTGTTGTTTTTGTTTGAATCCGGATGTTGTTCCGAAAAAGTTATTGTTAAAATGGCTGCCGTAAAAGAGTTTTTGACCGGGGAAAAATTTACCATAACCCCGTCCGACATATAATACATATGCCCTATATTTGTTTCCGGAGAGGGTCTCTGCAAAAAAAATCACAAGTCATGAAAAAAGTACTGAGTATAGTTTTGATTTCGATTATGAGCATCGGTTTGATGCCCTTATTTGCACAACAGCGCGAGTGTGCTACCATGGAAGTTAACAACAGGATTATGGCGGCCCATCCGGAGTTCAGGAGCGCTCAGGCAACGCTGGAACAACAAACCGCTGATGCTGTAAATAGTCACCTCCGCACTTCGACAGTTGTGACCATTCCGGTTGTGTTTCACATTTTATATTCCACAAATAACAGCACCCAAAATATTTCTACAGCCAGAATCAATGATCAATTGGTGGCGTTGAATGAGGATTTTACTGCTACTAATGCCGATATAAGTATAGTGCCGGGCGCTTTTCAACCATTTATCGGAAATGCTAATATTCAGTTTTGTCTTGCACAGCGCGACCCTAATGGCAATGCAACAACAGGTATTATAAGGAAGGCGACAACAGTGACATCATGGACAACAAATGACAGCATTAAATTCAGTTCACAAAATGGTGACGATGCCTGGCCGAGAGATCAGTATTTGAATATCTGGGTTGGAAATCTTGGAGGCGGATTACTGGGGTATGCTCAGTTTCCGGGCGGACCTGCTAATACCGATGGTGTGGTGCTGTTAAATGGTTCTGTCGGTGGTCCTAATGTAATGGGTACAACTTCAAACTATAATCTGGGCCGAACCGCTACTCATGAAATAGGGCATTGGCTTAACTTAAGACATATTTGGGGTGATAGCAATTGCGGAAATGATTTTGTTGCCGATACTCCTACTCAACAAACAGCAAATACCGGTTGCCCGGCCTTCCCGCATGTTACTTGCTCTAACGGACCCAATGGCGATATGTTTATGAATTACATGGATTATGTGTATGATCAGTGTATGGTAATGTTTTCTGCCGGACAGGGAACACGTATGAACAGTGCCATCACATCTTCACGTTCGAGTTTACTGACTTCTCTTGGCTGTGTGCCTCCTGTTTCGGCTGCCCCCGAAGCTTCAATGTTATCAACGGCTACACAAATCTGCAAATATCAAACGGTCTCTTTTACCGATAACTCAACAAACAGTCCTACGTCAGTCGAATGGATATTTCCCGGAGGAACGCCGTCATCTTCCACCAGTTCAACTCCTGTTGTTACATATAACAGTACTGGGACATATGATGTAACACTTATTGTGGCTAACGCAGGGGGCAGTGATACTTTGGTGAATTTGAATATGGTCACAGTAAACGGACTGCCACAGGTTGATGTTACTGCACCGGGCAATGAGGTAATTGTCTGTGCGGGATCTGCTTTAACCCTTACGGCAAATTCTGTTTCGCCTAACTTAACATACCAATGGACACGATATGGATCAGCTATTTCCGGTGCAACAAACAGTACTTACGATGTTACTAAAACCGGTAATTACAAAGTCCTTGTGACAAAGCCCAACGGATGTTCCAGGTTGTCTTCCAACTACCGTGTCGATAAGGTTCCGCTTCCGGTAGTGCATATTACCGCAGGAGGGCCAACTACATTTTGTCCGGGCGATAGTGTTGTGCTAACGGCAACTCAAAACGCCACCTGGAATTATGTCTGGAAAAAGTATGCTAACATTATTTCAGGCGCTGCAACAAATCAACTTACCGCATATACTTCGGGTTCCTATAAAGTTATAGTTACCGACCAGAACGGATGCGTAAGAAGCTCGAATAAAATTTCGGTTAATTCGGTTTGCCGTATCGGAGAAAATCAAGTCAGCGAAACAATGAAAATTTATCCGAACCCTGTTCAGGATATCTTAACGTTCAGCACCCCTGCTTTGCAATCGACGGAAGTAACAGTCAGCATATACGATGCGCTGGGGAAAGAAGTGCTGAGCGAAAATGTTATAAATGATATCGCCGATAGTGAGTGGGTCATTGATGCTTCCGGGTTACATTCAGGAGTTTACATACTGGTGGTTCGCAGTGGAAATGAGGTGCTCTCTTCAAGGTTTATCAGGCAATAAAGTACATTTCCCTTTCCTGTTAATTTTGGTATCTTCGTGGCCCGTAAAATGCCCGGGTGGCGGAATTGGTAGACGCGCTGGTCTCAAACACCAGTGATAGCAATATCGTATCGGTTCGATCCCGATCCCGGGTACTTTTTATTTTTATATATATTTATAGACCAACATATTACTCTAAAATTCAAACATTAGGGGACTGTATAGGGGACTAAAAATATCCATTTTTCTCTGTTTTTGATATTTGATAGAGTTTTTAAGTTTTTCGTATCTTTTCATATTGAATGAGGAGTATTTAAATGTCCTTTATAAGGATACTACCAGTTTGCATTACGATAAATGGACTGATTAATACAACTTAAAAAAATGAACGAGAACCTATACCAACTCATTAGAGTTACTTTTATTGGAGCCTTACTGTTTGCATTAGCCTATTAGATACAGATCTGGGGAGAGTACGGTTTTATAGCCTATATCCTGGCTGGAATTATTTTCTTTTATTATGTAATTAAACCACTCAGAAAAGGAGAATAGATCTGGCTACAGAGATATGGATGTTCAAATTCTGGTAATGACTAACGTGTTGGGAGGTAACTTTATACCTGTTAGACCAAAGATAAACCAATGGACATCGAAAATTTGAAAGAAGCGATCCGCCAGCAGATACAGGCGTCACGCATTAAACAGGCTTAGAAATACATGGGATTGACCCCTGGCGATCCAACATGAGCGAGGCTGAAAAGCTCGCCATAGCCGCTCAGGTTAAGCGGAAGGAGGAAAGGGATTGGAAGAAGGGGGAGCAGAAAAGGGGTAAGCCAACTGGTTGATTTTAAGCCAATCATCTAAGGGGTTACCCTTAGATTTGATAAAACAATTTGAGCTTCGGTAAATTTTGATTTTTTCATAGTAACAAATGATTAAAATTAGTCTTTTTTGTTACCAGATCCTCTATTTTTAACTGGTCCGGTTTATTGGGGGGAGGTCATGGGAAATTTTTCATTACCAACAATAACATATTTTACATCATTCAAAAATAATTGTACCGAAATAACTCTTTAACCTGTTGCCTAATTTAACCCTGTATATGCCATTGGCTTCATGATCAATATTTAAACTAATCTTTTCACTGTTAATGTTAACGGTAGTTTGCTGAATTATTTCCCCTTTATGGTCATAAACACTTAAAATTAAGCCCTTTGAATTTAATAAATCATCTGGGACCAAAATTGTACATGTCCCACGGTTAGGATTTGCATAAATGACGAGTTTTTCCTGAAATTGTCTATCTTCTTCAAGCCCCACTATTTCATCACTTTTGGCAATAAAAATGTCAGAACCTTGGTAAGCACTCAATATAGTTCCTCCAATATTAATTGTATTTCGAAATGTCCCGGTACAAACAATATCTCTATTGTTATCGACGGCTAATGCATAACCATCAGCAAGACCGAAATTCCGTACACCGATGCAGGCAGAAGTACTGTTGTTGTACTTGGCAATTAACATGTCTGTCTGATTGGAAGCACTCACGTTAAAACTTCCGAATTGAGCGTTACCACTAAAACTTCCAATCAATATACAGTTGCCATCCTGATCTGAAACTATTTTGAAACCCGAAGCAATGTTACCATCACAATTTCCTTGCGCTACCCATATAGCGCTTCCGGAATCATCAAATTTTGCCAAGAAAAAATCGCGGTCAGTATCATACAATTTCAAATTCCCTAATTGAATGCTATCCTGAAACCCGCCTGTTATATATATGTTTGAAAACTGATCAATACAAATCCCTGAACTTCCGTTAATGCCAGGTCCGTCAAATGTTTGAATCCACTTTACATGGCCTAACGAATCGAGTCTGGTAAGAAATCCATTTATAACTCCAGCCAAAGCCAAATAACTGGTGTCAATAATCGAGTTATTATAGTTAAAATAACCCGTCATTATGATATCTTCTCCAATAAATGAAATGCCAAACGGGTAAACTTCTGGACCCATAAACTTTTGTTCAGCCCATAATAGGTTTCCATTTGGATCAAACCTGGCAAAAAATCCACCTGAATCTATTGGTTGACTATCTATCAACCCATCTTTATCCAATTCTCCGGCAACAAGTATATTGCCATCAGGCTGCAAAAAGCAACGAGCAAAATCGTCTCCGGGACTATCAAACAGCTTAGCCCATAGGCACAATCCACTAGAATCAAATTTGGCAAGAAAGGCAGCGTCATTATTGAGCAAACTAGGAGTTAAGTTGATACCATTCCCAAAGTTTGTTGGGCCAAAAATTGAACCTGATAAATAGAGTTGATGATTTATGGTATCAAAGGCACCGCAACTTCTTTCAATATGACTAGGAGACATTGATGCCCCTCCTAGGGTTCGAATCCATACCAAACTACCATTGTCTTCAAATTTGGCAATAAATGAATCATTGTATCCATTACTTGAAAGAGAATCTGTAGGAAAGAGCAACTTCCCGCCATAAGCGCCGATTAGATAAATTGAAGGACCGTCACAAAACACTTCTGTAGGAAATTCGTCAAACATAACAGAACTGCTTCCAATCTGCTTAGTCCACTGCCAAGATTGTGAGAAGCATGAGATGTTCACAACCGAAAAAGCCAAAGCAAGAATTGATTTAACTCTCATGGGAATTAGTTTTTGATTCTTAATTTAGTTATCCTTTCATCGCCATGCTCAAAAGTCAGAAAATAAACACCATCAACAAAATTACTCAACTCAATTTCGACGGTAATATTTTCAATTTCTAGGATTTTGATAATACCACCCAATGTATTTCTAACGATAATTTTTGATTTGAGGGAGTTGTCACTTGTGTTAATTCGTATTTTATATTTTCCTGAGCTAGGATTAGGTGTCACATTGAAATTAAATTTACTCTTTCCAAAGAAAAGTTCAATTTCTTGATTGTTTTTTGAGAATCCAAGGTTGTCAATATTTTCAATAGAATTTGCTGCCCTTGCATAGCCAGCATGGTGGGGTCAATTTAACGCGAAGAAGTGGGGTCAATTTGAAACGAAAAATAGGGGTCTATATGCGCGGAATTTCCATACTTAATCCCTCTTTCTAATGACTCTCTTTTTATAGAGGATAACTAAGGCGAAAATGAGAAATATGAGAAAAGTGAATATTAAGTAGGTTCGATCCCGATCCCGGGTACTTTTCCTCTCCTTTTCATAATAGGCTGAATATCAGTATATTGGATAATATTAAAAATGCCTTTTAAGCCGGACAGGCAGGCCCTTCCAAAACACATTAATATTCTCTTATCCAGATGGTTAATATATTTTGAGATCTCCTGCTTTTTTACTTACTTTGCATCCCTTTTAAAAACCCATCATGAGAAGCTCTTATGGAACCGGCCGTCAGGTCAAAATCTTTTCCGGGACTGCATCGCGTTACCTCGCTGAGCAGATCGCGGATCAGTATGGAGCTCCCCTTGGAGAAGTTACCCTCAGCCGCTTCAGTGATGGTGAAATATCCCCGTCATTTGATGAGAGTGTTCGTGGTTGTGATGTGTTTATTATTCAATCCACCTTTGCTCCAACCGACAATCTGTTCGAATTGCTGATGCTTATTGATGCGGCCAAGCGTGCATCTGCCCACTATATTACCGCGGTAATTCCCTATTTCGGATTTGCCCGTTCCGACAGAAAAGATAAACCGCGTGTTGCGATAGCTTCCAAAATGGTTGCAAACTTACTGGCGGCTACCGGCGTTACCCGTGTAATGACAATGGACCTGCATGCGCCGCAGATACAGGGATTTTTTGACGTACCGGTTGATCACCTCGACGCATCTACCATATTTGTTCCGTATATAAAAAGCCTCAATCTCAACAACATGGTTATTGCCGCTCCGGATATGGGTGGTGTGCACCGTGCCCGTGAGTATGCGAAGTTTTTCAGTGCCGAAATGGCCATCTGCGATAAGCACAGAAAACGTGCTAACGAAATCGAGAGCATGCAAATCATAGGTGATGTTGAAGGAAAAGATGTGATTCTGGTTGACGATATTGTTGACACAGCCGGCACCCTTTCCAAAGCAGCGCAGTTGATCATCGATCGCGGCGCAAGCAGCGTTAGAGCATTTTGTACCCATCCCGTACTCTCGGGCCGGGCATACGAAAGAGTTGAAGACTCTGTCCTTACCGAATTAATAGTATGTGATACAATTCCTCTTAAAAGAGAATCACCAAAAATTACAGCTTTGCCAACTGCGGGATTGTTTGCCAAAGCCATTCAAAAAGTTTATACATACGAATCCATAAGCCCATTATTTGTAAAAGCATAATTATTTATTGTCATGAAATCTATTGAAATTGCCGGAGTAAAACGCGAAGGCCTTGCCAAGCAAGACACAAAAACAGCACGTAAAAACGATCTCATTCCATGTGTTCTTTATGGCGGAAGTGAAAATGTTCACTTTACAGTTGCAGTACTGGATGTTAGAAAACTGATTTACACTCCGGAGGTTTATATGGTTAAATTAAACATCGACGGAAAAACGTATGACGCAGTAATGCGCGAAATACAATCACATCCTGTTACAGATAAGTTATTGCATATCGACTTTATAGAAGTCAATCCCGAAAAGGCAATTACACTCGATATACCGGTGAATATTGTTGGTACATCCGAAGGCCAGAAACAAGGCGGTAAGCTGGTTGTTAAAATGAAAAAACTTCAGATAAAGGCCCTTGCAAAAGATATCCCAGATGCAATTGAACTGGATGTTACTCCTCTCAATATAGGACAGGATATCAGGGTTAAGGATGTTGCTATCAAAGGCGTTCAATTACTCGACTCTCCAAACAATATTATTGTAGGTATAAGAGTTACGCGTAATGTTGTTGAAACTCCTGCTGAAGCCGCAAAAGCTGCCGCTCCACCAGCTGCTGCTGCCGCAACCGCAAAATAATTTATAGCCTTGAAGTTTCTCGTTGTTGGGCTGGGTAACCCGGGCGATGAATACGCTCATACCCGCCATAACATCGGTTTTGATGTGGTCGATTTTCTGGCTGCGTCGGGCGATTCCACTTTTGTATCTGACCGGCACGCTTACGTAGCCCGCATCAAAATGCGAGGCAAACAGGTTATTCTTGTGAAGCCAACCACTTACATGAATCTGAGTGGCAAGGCCGTTAACTACTGGATGCAGGCAGAACATATTTCGAAGGAAAACCTGCTTGTGATTACAGATGATATTGCGTTACCCGCCGGAACAGTTCGCATTCGGCTTAAAGGCAGCGATGGCGGTCACAATGGGCTCAAGGATATTCAGGAAACACTTAATTCTACCGACTACGCCCGGTTGCGCTTTGGTGCCGGTAACGATTTCCCGAAAGGACGCCAGGCAGATTTTGTGTTGTCAAAATGGGGCGATGATGAAAAAGCACTTGTTGCGGAGCGAATCAAATTGGCAGCCGACGCTGTCCGGACTTTTATCGCCGCAGGCCCTGTGATGGCAATGAATCAGTTCAATAATAAATAAGGATTCTCTGAATCGGCTCGTGTTTGCTTCTCTCTTTTCTAAGAGAAAGCAGAATCAATTTTTACTGATGACCGCTGCATATTCGGGATACAAATCTGAATGCCGGAATAGTTATAAACGTTCAAGCACACTTCTCATACTTACCTTTCCGTCTACCAGTACTTTTATAGTGTCTGTATGTATCCTTTCCTGGAGCATGGTGTCCCTGTAACGGATGGTAACAGTGTTGTCTTCCGTAGTCTGGTGATCAATTGTTATACAAAAAGGAGTGCCGATGGCGTCCTGCCTGCGGTAGCGTTTGCCTATGGAATCTTTCTCATCGTACTGACAAAGATGATCGTATTTTAATGTGTCAATAATTGCTCTGGCAATTTCAGGCAGTCCGTCTTTTTTCACAAGAGGTAATACGGCCACTTTTACCGGAGCAAGAAAAGCGGGGATGTTCAGCACCACGCGTTCCGTACCGTCCTCAAGTTTTTCTTCTTTGTAGGCTTGTGTCATTACTGCCAAAAACATCCGGTCTAAACCAATGGAAGTTTCAACAACATAGGGCACATAATTTTCATTCATTTCAGGATCGAAGTACTGAAGTTTTTTTCCTGAGTAAGCTTCGTGTGCCTTCAAATCAAAATCGGTCCGCGAATGAATGCCTTCAAGTTCTTTAAATCCAAATGGGAATTCAAATTCAATATCACATGCAGCATTGGCATAATGCGCCAGTTTGATATGATCGTGAAACCGATGTTTGCCAATAGGAAATCCAAGTGCCCTGTGCCATTTAAGACGCCTCTCTTTCCAATAGTCGTACCACTGAATTTCAGTTCCGGGTTTCACAAAAAACTGCATTTCCATCTGTTCAAATTCACGCATTCTGAAGATAAACTGCCGGGCTACAATTTCATTTCGAAATGCTTTTCCGGTTTGCGCAATGCCAAACGGAATTTTCATCCGCCCGGTTTTTTGAACATTTAGAAAGTTTACGAAAATACCTTGTGCTGTTTCGGGGCGAAGATATAATGTGGAGGACTCTTCACTTACCGATCCCATTTGGGTAGAAAACATCAGGTTGAACTGTCGTACATCGGTCCAGTTACGGGTTCCGGAAACAGGACAAACAATTTCCAGGTCAATAATGAGCTGCTTGACAGCTGCCATGTCGCCTGCGTCCATAGCCAAACGAAACCGTTCGTTTATCTCATTTATTTTTTTCAGATTTTCTGTAACCCGTGGGTTTGTCGTAACAAATTGTTCTTCATTAAACGATTCTCCAAATCGTGCCCGCGCTTTACCGACTTCCTTCTCAATTTTGTTTTCAATTTTGGCTACATGCTCTTCAATTAAAACATCGGCACGGTACCGCTTTTTAGAATCCTTATTGTCAATCAACGGATCATTAAATGCATCTACGTGACCTGAAGCTTTCCATGTTGTAGGATGCATAAATATTGCAGCATCAATTCCGACAATATTTTCATGCATCTGTACCATTGATTTCCACCAGTAGTCGCGAATATTTTTTTTGAGTTCCGATCCATACTGGCCGTAATCGTATACAGCACTCAGGCCGTCATAAATTTCACTTGACTGGAAAATAAAACCGTATTCCTTGCAGTGTGAAACAAGGTTTTTGAATAAATCTTCAGATGTGTTTGCCATGCCGCGAAAGTACCGAAAACCAGTCAAAAATCGTAAAACAACTGTTATGCCTTATCGAAAGGAATAGAAAATAACGCAGACAAGTGTTTGGTGGGCGTTTTATTTACGTCCCCAAATTCTGGGCAGTTCTTTTTTAAGGTCGAAACGGTAGGCTACCTCAAGGCTGATAAAACTGAATGAATCTTTTTTAGCAGGATTTCCTCTCCGGCTGGTAGCCGGACCCGGATATCCGGTTGTACCCCAGCCGGTAGGATCGGTAATGTAAAGCGCCAAAGCCTGTTTTACAGGATCGTTGGGGAAATTGGCGTTGATTTCGGCAGCGGTAGGGTACTGGTCGCTCACATCGTCAAGAAAGTCGGTTGTAAAGAAATAGTAGCCAAATTCAGCCGACATGGTAATCTTTTCACTGAGTCCCCACCTGATACCGCAACCAAGCGGAAATCCGACATTAATAAAATTGTATGCTTTGTTTTTGGCATGCTCACCTTTATAGGTTCCGCCTTCCGTCATCCAGTCGGATAGATCGGTCTCGTAATCGCCGTCCTTTTCAATAATATTTGCCTGGCTGTTGCCATTCTGATAGGCTCCGTCGCGGATGGTGCCATCGGGCCAGAAATAATACCTGTTGTTCAGGTCAATACTGCCCCTGAACAGGTCTGCCATTGGTTTGCCATAGTATGCTCCTATTCCAGTGAATACAAAAAAGGCTGCATGCTGGTGATGAAGCGGTGCTCTTGGATTTTCATAAATGGTATAGGTAACATGCGTCGCAATTCCAAACAAATCGTTCCGGAAACCAATACCTCTGCCATAGTTTCGTAACTCAAAACCTTGCTGATTTCCGATTGGCTTTGTCTCATCATACTGAAGGCGGTTCCATGAAAGCCGCACCTCCCATGAGAGCGGGTGATAACGGTATCCGCCTACTGTATTGCTTCCCGAAAAATTGCGAAAGGTTACTGCAATACCGGGACTGGTTGAGCCTGTTTGAACCCATGGTTCATTACCCAGATCGCCAAAATAATTTGTCGCACCAAGGCTTATACCCGTTTCAAATGAACTCTGCGAATAGGCAGCGAACGTTAGTAGCAAAACGGCAAATGTCAGCAGTAACGGTTTTTTCATGGCAATAGATTTATGGTCAGGTATTACCAAATTATTAAAGTTTGATGAAAAAGCAAATTTCCCGGCCCTTTTTTATGTCAAACGACCCATTCCGGGGGTGAATGCAAATCAGCCGAAAAGTGCTCTGAAAACCTCTTCGACTTTACCCACTGCCACTAATTCGATCCCTTTAAATGACTTTTTATCAAGCCCCTGAAGATTATACCTGGAAAAATATACCTTGTCGAAGCCCATTTTCTGTGCTTCCCGTATCCGCTGATCAATCCTGTTCACAGGGCGTATTTCACCGGAAAGACCTACTTCGCCTGCAAAACAGATACGCGGAGGAAGGGGCACATCCTCACTTGATGACAAAACTGAGCAAATTACGGCTAAGTCTACAGCCGGATCCTCTACCCTTAATCCCCCCGCGATGTTCAGAAACACATCCTTGGCAGCGATTCGGAAGCCGCACCTTTTTTCAAGAACAGCCAATAACATATTCAGCCGCCTGAGGTCAAAGCCGGTGCTTGAACGCTGAGGAGTTCCGTAAACAGCTGAACTTACGAGTGCCTGAACCTCTATCAGCAAGGGTCTCAATCCTTCCATGGTACATGTTATGGCTATACCACTCAGGTTTTCATCAATATGCGATAGAAGAACTTCGGAGGGGTTCGGCACTTCTGCAAGACCGTTCCCCGACATCTCATAAATTCCGATCTCAGAGGTTGAACCGAACCTGTTTTTAGTTGCCCTCAAAATCCGGTACAAATGATGACGGTCACCTTCAAATTGCAGTACGGTATCTACCATATGTTCCAGTACCTTGGGTCCGGCAATGGAGCCATCTTTGGTGATGTGCCCAATCAGAAATACCGGCGTGGATGTTTCTTTTGAAAACTTAAGTAATGCGCCTGCACATTCCCTTATTTGAGACACGCTGCCCGGTGTTGATTCAATATCGGGTGTATATAAGGTTTGCACCGAGTCAAGTATTACCATTCCCGGCTTCATTTTTTCTATATGCTTAAATATAGCTTGCAGATTTGTTTCGGTTAAAATGTAACAACCAGAATTTCCGTTTCCGATGCGGGAAGCCCTGATACTTATTTGTTGTTCGCTTTCCTCACCAGAAACCAAGAGTACTTTTATACCGGTAATTTTAGTCGCCAGCTGTAACATTAATGTCGACTTGCCAATTCCCGGTTCACCGCCGAGTAATATCAACGACCCCGGAACAAGTCCTCCGCCCAGCACGCGGCTGAGTTCTGCGTCCGGAAGCTGTAGGCGCTGCAGTTTTTCGGGTGCCACATCTGTGATTAGTTGCGGTTGAGCCTGTCGTCCAGAATCGCCATTTGATGAAGCACGCCATGCCGGGACCTGAGAAGCAGCGACAGGAGAAACCAGCTCTTCTACAAAAGAGTTCCACTCGCCGCATGAGGGACATTTCCCCAGCCATTTAGGTGAGGAAGCGCCACAGTTCTGGCAAAAAAATACAGTTTTTGTTTTAGCCATAAGAATCCGGAACCTCTCAGAAAACTACTACCTGACTTTAAAAAATTCCCGTTGTTCCACTCCGGGACCTATCGGATTGTCGGCGGCAATATCCAAAACTCCTTTTTTGAGCGTGACAAATTCCCATTTGTCAACAAATGCGGTATCCCGACCATATTCTACCTGTAATTTCAGGAAAGCACGAAAGACACGTGTGTCGATGCTGAATCCGCTGATTACGATGGTATCAACCTGATCAGTATTAACCGAATCGGGGGCACCTTCGTCATAAGTGTCAGGCTCCTCTTTGGTAGTATAAAGTTTATTTCCGTCAAAAGTCCAGTATTCCCTGTAATGAATGGAAGTGTCTCCAAAGAATTCGCGTTGCCAAACTCCCTGAAGGTCCTTTTTCATTTTTTTCTCCGATTTTAAAAACATACTGTCTTCGCAGGATGCAAACGTCAGTATTATCAGAAGAAAAGGAATCAGCCGTTTCATAACAGATCAAAAGTAATAAATTCAGGCCTAAAAGGGGCAGGAATTATGGGGGTTTCAGGGAGGTGTCAACCGTGTGACGATTGAAGGATTTTTTGTTCCAGGGCAGATGTTGAATAGCCCGGAACAAAATCTATTGTTACCACACTGCCCCCGTTTTTTGTAACAATGTCGTAACCTACAATTTCTTCAGGTTTATAATCGCCGCCTTTAACAAGGACATCCGGTTGGATCGTTTCTATCAGGGCAGCTGGTGTCGGATCGTCAAAGAGGATGATCCCTGTCACAAAAAAAAGTGATCCGAGAATATGTTTGCGTGAAGTTTCGTTGTTGATCGGGCGTCCCGGACCTTTTAGTTTGCTTGTTGAAGCATCTGAATTTAATCCGATAAGCAAAACATCTCCCAAATCAGCAGCTTTACTCAGGTAATCAATATGTCCGTAATGTAATAGGTCGAAGCATCCGTTGGTGAATACAATCCGTTTGCTTTTCAGCCGCATTCTTTCAACTACCCGGCTGATGTCTTCCGGAGCAATAAATTTTTCACTTATCTGATCTAAATGAGTCATTAATTTGTGCTGTTATTTTTAAGTTCTGAATTAGAAATATGAAATCGCTTTTTACAATTTAAAAGTATCGTTAACTATTGTTTTATTCGGAATATCGGAGAGCGTTGACGATGAAAGTGGTGGTTCAGCTGACTCATGATTTGATTGCGCGTTTTTTTTATTGTGTAAAAACATCAGCAGCAGTGACATTGTTCCGAGCAGAACAACCAGTAGCGTTTGTGTAGTATGCACAAGTGTTGCATATACAATGCCGTCGGTATACGACACTCCAAACAATAAGAGGCCTTGCGATACTATATAATGGAATGCTCCGATTCCACCCTGTACGGGTGCAGACATTCCCAGTCCGCCAATTACAAGCACAAACAACCCGGCTTTCATATCAAGGTGAGAGGTGGCAGGTAAACAATAGAAACAAACATAAGTCATCAGGAAATAGATGAACCAGATAAAGAATGTGTGAAACAGAAACCACCCGTTGTTTTTCATCCGGAGTACACTTTTAAGTCCGGCGGAAACTTCTGAGACTATTTTTTTCAATTTTGTCACAAGCGAATTGTTACCTAGTTTTTTAATTATCAGTACCACGACAATTGTGAAAAGTACTCCTGCCGCAGCAACTGTTAAAATTCCTTTGGTGCCATGGATGCCTGAGAAAATCGGGAGTAAAATTTTTTCCTGAAGGAAGTTCCCCAGCACATCAAATTCTGAAATGGCTACAAGCAGCATTGAAAAAAATAACATAAACAAATCAATAACTCTCTCTACAATAACAGTTCCTATCAGATTGTTAAATGAAAGTTTTTCCGATTTGGAGAGGGTAGCGCACCGTGTTATTTCACCGATACGCGGAATGGCCAGGTTGGCAAAATAGCCAATCATCAATGCATAAAAAGTAGGACCCAGTTTTGGTTTAATACCGAGCGGCTCCATCAAAATTACCCAGCGGATAGCCCGGCTGATAAATGCAAGTACTGCAAGAAACAATGAAGCCGCAAGCCAAAAAGGATCGGCCTGTTTAATTTTCTCATAAATTTCAGATAAGTCCTGGTGCCTGAAGGTGAGCCACAACAATGTCAGGCCTGCAGAGAAAAGCAAGAAGTACTTCAGGGCCGCTAAAAGTTTTTGCTTCAAATTCAGCTGGTGATAACTCTGTTATCGGCATCCGGGAAAACAAGTGCAGGTTTAAAAGTTTTCGCTTTTTCAAAATCCATAATGGCATATGAAACTACAATAACCAGGTCGCCTACTTCAACTTTTCTGGCAGCAGGTCCGTTCAGACAAACCATACCACTGTTACGTTCACCTTTTATAACGTATGTTTCAAAACGTTCACCGTTGCTGATGTTCAACACCTGAACAAGTTCGTTTTCAATCAGGTTAGAGGCTTCCATTAATGCTTCGTCAAGTGTAATGCTTCCAACATAATGCAGTTCAGCCTGCGTAACCCTTGCGCGGTGAATTTTCGATTTCAGAATTTGAATTTCCATAACGCGGGCAAAGGTAGCTATTTTTCAATCTGTTGACGGAGTGCAAGGGGCCTCAAAGCGCTATGTTGTCGATAAGCCGGGTGGTTGAAGTTGTAACGGCAATACATGCCCGTTGATTGCGGTAGGGATCGTATGCCTCAATTGGCTGAAGTGAATCGGAATCGACAAAAGAGATATACTGAACTTTCAAAAAAGGGTAGTGTTCAATTTGTTGCCTGACCATTTCAGCAGTCTGGTCCGGAGTAGTTTCCCGAATCATCTCGGCCGCAGCCAAAAGTGAAGCGTATATAACCGGAACAGCCTTTCGCTCTTCAGTATTAAGGTGGATATTTCGGGAGCTCATGGCAAGTCCGTCCGGTTCCCTTACCGTTGCACATCCAATCACTTCTATCCCTAAATGGTAGGAGCGATTCATTTCTTTAACTATAGCAAGTTGTTGAAAATCCTTTTCTCCAAAATAGGCCTTGTTCGGTTTTATCAGATCAAAAAAACGATAAACGATCTGAGCCATTCCTTTAAAATGACCGGGCCGGAATGCCCCTTCCATTGTGGTTTCCAGCTGTTTAAAATCAAATTCAGGAACGGGCAATGTTTCCGGCAGCATCTCTTCCGGCGATGGCATAAACAAGTAATGGCAACCAGTAGGTTCCAGCAAACCGGCATCAGTATCCGGAGTCCGGGGGTACTT
>DASUFP010000107.1:0-60328 GCA_036274495.1 Bacteroidia bacterium | reverse complement strand
CGCATTCTTTTTCCCTTTAACTTTACTGCGGGCGGGGGCCCTCCGGGCCCCCGGGTCAGTGGGAAAATTTTTTTTTCACACACCATTCCATCTGCAAATAAAGTCTACCGTTTTACATCCGAATACACTTACCCGTTTGTAAACGTTTACCATGCTTTTCGCATTCTTTTTCCCTTTAACTTTACTGCGGGCGGGGGCCCGGAGGGCCCCCGGGTCAACGGGAAATTTTTTTTCACACACCATTCCATCTGCAAATAAAGTCTACCGTTTTACATCCGGATACACATACCCGTTTGTAAACGTTTACCATGCTTTTCGCATTCTTTTTCCCTTTAACTTTACTGCGGGCGGGGGCCCGGAGGGCCCCCGGGTCAATGGTAAAATTTTTTTTCGCCATCCATTCCATCTTTCATTAAGGTCTGCCGTTTTACATCCGGATACACTTACCCGTTTGTAAACGTTTACCATACTTTTCGTATTCTTTTTCCCTTTAACTTTACTGCGGGAGGGGGCCCGGAGGGCCCCCGGGTCAGCGGGAAAATTTTTTTTCGCCCGCCCGAAAAATGTTAACCCTTCGCCCCTTTTGAAGGATCAGAAAATAATTTCGGAACATAAAAAAATGGCCTGCTAAACGAGTAGCAGGCCATTCCATTTTAATTTAATCAGAATTACTCTGTTCCGGCTTTTTTCTCAAAATCTCCGGCCTCAACAATAACAAGATTGGCAGGAATAATCCAGCGACGCATTGCTTCATTGATTTGTTCAACAGTTAATCCGGCAATCTTTTTCTCCATATCGGCATCCCATTGCATGGTGCGGTTCAGATACAAGTTGTTCGCTAAACTGCCTACCAACTCCCTGTCCTGCGACCTGCTTACATTACGTCCCTGCAAATAGCCGCTCACCGCATCTTTAAGTTCCTCCGGGGTAAACCCGTCCTTCAGCATACGATCCAGCTCTTCTTTATAGGCCGTTACCAGTCGCTCGGAATTTGTCGGATTATAAATCGCAAATGTTCCGAAGTCACCTGATTTGTCAATGGGATCGGCTCTCAGGTAAGAACGCACACCATAGCTGATGCCCTCTTTCTGACGAATTCTCACCGCAAGACGTGAGTTGAGGAAACCGCCACCCAGCATATAGTTCCCCATAACCAGCGCCGCATAATCTGCATCGTCGTCGCGCAGCTGCAGGTTAGTGCCTGCAAGCATCATTGCATTGGCTTTATCGGGAGTGTTGATTTTTTTGGTTGTTGCTTTTACATCAAAATAGGAATCGCCGGCACGTGTAAACGATACAGATGATTTCCAGTCGTTAAGAATTGAACCAAGTGCTGTTTTCACTGCAGCCTCATCAAAATCACCAACAACGGCAACGGTAGCATTTTGTGCATTATAAAAATCGGTGTAGAACTTTTTCAGTTCATCCGCTTTAATGTCTTTCACTGCTGTCATCTCCTCATCAAAGTTCATTGTGTATCTGAAATCGGATGATGGGTAAGGAGACATGATGCGGTTGTATTCAACACCGGCAATTGCACGGGGCTCACTGCGCTGTTCATCGATGCCGGCAATCTCTTCTTCACGGAGTTTCTCCAGCTCATCGGCGGGGAATGTAGGCGTGCGTAAAATTTCCTGCACCAGTTTCAGGGCCGGTATCAGCTGTTCTTTTGTTGATTGTAAATTTACCGTAACCGTTTGACCACTGCCTGAAATGGTGACACTTGATTTTATTTTATCCAGTTCGTCGTTCAGCTGCTGCAGTGTATGATTTTTAGTTCCGCGACGTAACATAGAAGCGGTAAACTCAGTAACTTTTGATTTGTTGGCCAGCGCTTTCTCATTTCCTATACGCAACGTGAGTGAGAGGTTTACTGCACTGCCCCGTGTCGATTTGGAGAGGAACGCATATTTAGCACCGCCTTTAAATGAACCTGTTTTGGTGCGCGCCATAATGTTGGCCGGTGAGGGATCAAATTCTTCCGCTTGTTTTAATGCGGTGTTGCCTTTGTAATCTTTCAGCAGGACTGCAGGATCGGGAGCTTCGGTGATTATAGCACGGTCGGGGTTGGCATCAGGAATAAATTCGCCTGTAGTTCTGTTGGATGGTTTGAGATACGCGGCCACTACTCGGTTTACATCAGCGGCAGTGACTTTCTCCACCTGATCGCGGTAATAAAACCATAACCGCCAGTCGCCTTTTGCAATATATTCCGACAACGTTAGCCCAACACGTTCACTGTTGTTGTAGGTCTGTTCAAAATACTTCAGGAATTTATTTTTAGCACGGTCGGTTTCTTCCTGTGTGACAGGAGTATTTTTCATGTTGTCGAGCAGGTCGAGCATGGTCTTTGTGGCGTCGTCGAGCGACTTTTCTTTCAGCACATTCGCACTGAAGTACATGAATCCGGGATCTTTTAAGTCGAAAGCAAATCCATCAACGCTTGTTGCTTTTTTGGTTTCTACCAACGCCTTATATAAACGACCTGAAGGCTCGTTAAGCAGTACGTCGCTGAGCACTTCAACAGCGGGATAATCGGCATGAGCGCCTGCAGGAATATGATAACCTGCGGAGGTCACCTGAACATCGCCAACGCGACGCAGTGTTACGTGACGCTCGCCATCCTGTGTCGGTTCAACGGTATAAGTTGGTTGCAATACACGTGTGGGTTTAGGAATCACACCAAAATATTCGTTCACCAGCTGAATGGTCTTTGCTTCATCAATTTTACCCGCGATAGTGAGCACCGAGTTGTCGGGTTGATAATATTTCTGATAAAAGGCTTTGAGGTTATCGATCGGAACGCGTTCGATGTCTTCGCGCGAACCGATAGTTGATTTACCGTAGTTGTGCCAGAGGTAAGCTGTTGACATGACCCGCTCCATCAGGACACTTGAGGGGTCGTTTTCGCCTGATTCAAATTCGTTACGCACTACAGAGAACTCACTGTCAAGGTCTTTTTTGGCGATGTAGGAATTCACCATACGGTCGCTTTCGAGAGAGAGCGCCCATTTCAGGTTCTCGTCGGTAGCCGAAAAGGTCTCAAAATAGTTGGTACGGTCGAGCCAGGTGGTGCCGTTGGGACGGGCACCGTGACTGCTCAGCTCCTGCGGGATATTCGGGTGGTTCGGGGTGCCTTTAAAGACCATATGTTCCAGGAGATGGGCCATACCGCTCTCGCCGTATCCTTCGAACCTGGAACCCACTAAGTAGGTGATATTCACCGTAATAGTCGATTTTGAGGGGTCCGGGAACAAAAGTACCCGTAACCCGTTGCCAAGGCGGTATTCTGTAACTCCTTCAACTGTAGTTACTTTTTGAGGAGCCGATGGCTGGGAGGGTTTTGTTTGTGGGATAGCCGCTATTGGAAGCAGCAATGCAACCAGCAGGTAGCTGAATGGCTTTAGAAACTGTTTCATGGTGGTTAATTTTTGGATGGGAAGCGAAGGTACATATCCATGAGGGAAAAAGAAAACCTGACGAGAGGGAATAGCGTTCGCTTTCCCGATAAGGAGACGATTACAACTACCCTGTTTTGACTTGCTATTTTCCAACTAAACATGTCTACAAAAAGAAAGCTTTCAATTCTATTTACAGCCTTCATTAACTTTACTATTCCGTACCAATTCATCAGCAACAGAAACGAACCGGTCAGCTACTTCCTGCCGAGCATTTCAAATAGCATCTGCTCTCCCTATAAAAAAGCAATTTAAAAATCCTGTGCAAAGGGATAGCACGCACACCTTTCATATCTAAGTTCGCCTTCCAAAACTTTAACAAATCAAATTGATAATGCGCTCCGCTTCGATGGTGCCAACGATTATATTCAGGCGGCACTTCCCGGCCCCACCGGAGACGCTTCGCGAACTGTAGAAGCGTGGATTAATATTCCAAGCACCTCATCCACTCAAAAAGTTATTCTCGACTACGGCGATATGTCAAACGGCAGCCGCTTTACTTTAAATATTATCAACGGCATTCCGCGCATCGAAGTTGGCGGCAGCGGATTCAGCTCGCCTTCACCCATCTCACTCAACACCTGGCATCACCTAGCAGCAGCGTTTGATAACAACGCCAGCCCGCAAGTGCGTCTTTATATCGATGGTGTGATGGTAAATTCCGGAAACTTTTCCGTTCCTGTTTACACTTCGGCCCTTAACGGTATTATTATAGGACGCAGAAACGATGCAACCAATTATTTTATCGGACTCATTGACGAAGTGCGCTACTGGGATGTTGCACTCTCACAATCACAGATTGCCGCTAACATGAATCATGAATTTTGCAGTACTATTACACACCTGGTCGACTACTACACTTTCAATCAGGGAACAGCAGGGCAGCCCAATCCCGGTGTTACAACACTTACCGATTTTTCAGGAGGCAACAACACCGGCACCCTTTACAACTTCGCTCTTACCGGCACCTCTTCCAACTGGGTTACCGGCAAAGCATTATCGGGAAATACCACTGCAACGTTAAATCCTGTTACCTGCAGCAGCTACGTTTCGCCCAGCGGACTTTACACGTATACCACAAGTGGTGTATATCACGATACCATTCCTAACGGATCCGGCTGCGATTCCATCATCACCATTAATCTTACCGTTAACGCTACTGACACAAGTATTCTGCAAATAGGTGCTGCACTTCAGTCGAACCAGGGTGGCGGCACCTACCAGTGGCTCGACTGCAACAACGGTTATGCTCCGGTTGCCGGTGCTACATCACAAACCTTTTTCCCTTCTGTAAATGGTTCGTATGCAGTTCAGGTTACTGCTAACGGCTGCACCGATACCTCCAACTGCAGAAACGTTGTTAATGTTTCGGTAAGCGAAATTGCTTCCGGAATTACATTTAACATATATCCTAACCCCGTTACCGACGGTGTGGTGCACCTGAACTACGACGGATCGCAATATCAAAACGACACTTTTGTAATTTATAATGTAGCAGGACAAGAATTGCGTCGTTTCCCGGCTGATGCCAACAACCACACGATTTCTTTTGTGTTGCCAGCAGGCGTTTATTTTGTCAAGACAGATGTCGGAACTGCGGTGCGGAAGCTGGTAGTCTATTAAGGTAGTAGGGTAACGAAAAAAGAGATGTAACCGGATTCGCCGGATAAAAACTATTTCCGGAACGGCGGCTGTTACTACACTACACCAATTTATCCTGCGGTGTTTTAGGCTTATATAAGTTGCCGTATTAAAAAGGAGATGTCGTACACATGGACGAGGAGAAGTACGATGATGGCCGCTGAGATTAACTTGGTTACTGACGCGGAGCGTACTGCTGACATTCCTCTTGCCATTGCATAGCAAAAAGCCGGTATTGCAGGGAAGATGAAAATTGATTTCATGGTGCTGAAATCGGGGTAACTTCGGGCATACAGCATAATAAATGCAATATACGCTGCAATAAATACCAGGTGGTGCCATTCGGCTTTTTGAATATATTGTTTCAACCGGAACGAATAAGTGGTCCATAAGGTAGTGACCGACAAAACCACTCCGACAAAAAGCAACAGCGCCGGTATAAGTCCGAGAACCAATGCCAGTCGTCCCGCATTTAACAACACCGGTGATCTGTTTTGCCATGAGGGCGGGTGCTGATCGAAATGCATAAAAAAAGTGCGGCCATACAGCTGCGACCAGAGTGATGTCCTGTGTAACGGGTAGGTATACGTGTCGTTGTTGATATAGGGCTGCTGCAACATGCCGGCCAATCGGAAGGTCAGAAATCCCTCACGTAATGAACGGTAGCCCGGCCGCCAATGAAATACCTCTTTTTGTGTTTCCTGTTTTACGTTTGCCTTCGGACCTATGCCGGTTGAAAAAGGCGTACCGTATTTGACATAAGAGGAATAGTATCCTCCGGCAAACGGAACCACAACCAGCAAGGTCACAGCCAGCCAGCATCCCGCTTTTATTAATGGCTTTCTTTTTTCTGCGGTCCCTAAAAAAGCACGTACCGCAAGTACAAAGAATACACAAGCCACCAGCACAATCCCGGATCCTTTGACAACCGGACTTAACAACACAAACAGACCCAGCAACCATCCGTCCTTACGATTGCCCGATTGTATAAACTTGTCGAGGTAATAGATAGCACCAGTCCCCATCAGAATAACAATGGTATCGTTGGTGATTTGCGCATTGATTCCTGCGAGTGAGGGATTCAGTGCAACCATCGAAAAGATTAAAAGCGTGATGCCATCCGAAAACGATTTGCTGCGTAAATACTTCCACACAAATAACAAGATAAAAAAAGAAAATACCAGATTCAGCAACTGGATAGTTATAATACGCGCTGTCGGATCGGTTATGTTTGCGCCAATCAATATTCCCGCACTCAGCAGATAAAAGGCTTTGGGCTGAAAGCACTCGGCACACTCCCACGATTCGGGTATCGATTTGTTATCCGCAATAAGCGCGATGGCTTCCATGTGGTTGTCGTTGGCTTCGCGGTTCAGCAGACACAACATCAGCCGCAGCGCCATCGCCAACGAAAAGACCAGGAGAAAGAGGGAGCGATGAGACATTCAGATCAGGAGGCGGCACCAGCCTGCCATGGCTTCATTTTGTTCCGGCAGACAGGGGTGACAAATGAGGGTGATTTAGTGGCTTATTTCTTTAGGCTTTTCGAACAAATTCCGATTTGAGTGCCATGGATCCGAATCCTTCAATGCGGCAGTCGATATTATGATCGCCTTCAACGAGCCGGATGTTTTTGACTTTGGTTCCGGCTTTCACCGGTTTGGGAGCTCCCGACACGGGTAGGTTTTTGATGACAATTACACTATCGCCGTTCTGAAGGATAGTTCCGTTGGAATCTTTTACAATCAGCCCTGCTTCGGGCGCCTCAATTTGTTCTATACTTTCGGCTGCATTCCATTCGTGACCGCATTCCGGACAAACCAACAAGGCCCCCATTTCATAGGCATATTCCGATTTGCAGTTGGGACAGGGAGGGATTGTTGACATGGTATGGGTTTTGGGGTGATGGGTAAAGATCGCATTAATTTGTTAATAGATGAAGGAAACACTATTACAGTTGAAAGTAACCCCTGGCAGCCATTGTTTCGCTCTGTTTCGGCATTTCACCGACAGGCAGGAATAACAGATCACTGCATTTGAAAAAAGAACCATTCAACAGCTACAGTTATTGTTTAATAAATTTCTGATAGCCTGTTCCAGTACCGGTGTTCACATAAAAAATAAACATCCCCGGTGGTAATACGGAAACATCTGTTTGGTAGTTGTTAAGGTTTCCGGATTGGACTTTTTCTCCGTAAAGGTTAAAAATGGAATAGGGTGCAGTTGATGACAAATGATCGGACCGGATGTTTAATAACGACTGAACAGGGTTGGGGAAAATGGAAAAATCAACCGTTGAAAGCACAGGTATTTCAACTCCCAGAAAAGTGCAGTAATCGATTACGCTTCCAAAAGGGTTTACGGTATGCGGGTGTTCGCGACTGCTTATATCGATTCCTTTTTCGGTGTATGTAGGCACGTTAATAATATTGATGGCAGCCGGTTCAACTGTGACCGATGCAGTTTGTGCCATGCAGTTGATTCCTGAACTATCAGTCACCTGCAGGAGTAAATCGGTCCAGTAAAATCCATCCATTGTGGTTGGGCGTATAGCCGAGGTCCGGTAAATATTATTGATTTGTCCGGGATCGTATGTTGTTGCCCATATCGGATTGCCTAAACTGTCCGTTTTTAATAAGAGCGTAGTGGTGTGCACATCTACTCCATTGCCTCCCGGAAGAGGCGTCCACGATTGTGTAGTCCCAAGTATGGCAAACCCGAAATCGGAGGTCTCCATTACACTGTATGCTTTATCTACCTGCAGATTGTTATCATATCTCTTGCACCAGAGTGTATCGCCGTTGGAATCGGTTCGCACCACCAGAAAGTCATGATACCAAAGTGTATCTACAGTGAAATCATTGGGAGCACTCTGTCCCACCATAATAAATCCTCCATCGTGTGTTTGCGCTCCTCCCCAGCAGAGGTTGGCCGTAGTATCGCCGTATGCCTTTACCCACAATGCATTGCCCAGTGTGTCTGTCTTCATCAGCATAAAGTTGGCATTCGAAATTGGGTACACCTCACCCGAAAAATAATAGGCATCGCCGGTGTTCACTGCCATTGCGTTAATTGTGGTACGCAGATCGTAACCACTGCTGCTGTAAACATTTTTGTTGGTCCACAGTGTATCCCCGTTTTGACTATCGACTTTAACAACATCTCCCTTCCCGCCCCACATGCCAAAAACATAATTGCCATCGTCGGCCAAAGTCATAACACCACCTATTAATCCGGAATAATCATCGTATACATGTGTCCAGATGGTGTCGCCGTTGACAGCGGTTTTCATAACTACTGCTTGATTATTACCACCAGGTGATATGGTATCAAACACAGAGGTAGATCCTGACCAGATAAGATAGTCCGTCCCATTTTCATGCACAAATTCCACGCGATTTAAATCGGCTGAAGCGTTACTAACGTTATATCCTGCCCATGCCTTTTGCACTTCAAAGGATAACCCGGCATCAAAATAATTAAATCGCAGTCCGCTGCTATAAACTGTAAATGCGCCATTATTGTAAATGCCGCAGCTGCCTCCCGGAAAGTATACAGCGGGAGACTGTGCTGCAGCATTTACAACTAGCAATATAATGATCCAAACGGATAATAATTTTTTCATCATAAATGTCCGTTGCTCAATCTTATCTCATGTAACTGATTTTATATGTCTCTGTTTCAGAGCTGCCGATCAATTGAACAATATAAACCCCGTTAGTAATATCAGGCACTCTTATCTCATTATACATTCCTCTGAACGTTTCACTTTTAATCAACCGACCACTAACATCAAGCAAATTTAAAGTTAATTCCTGATCATTGTTATTGCCAATATTATTCGAAACAATTACTGCATTGGAGGTCTGACTCATAAACACTTTATGTTTTTTGCCTTCAAATAAATTTTCTTCTGATTGTGCCATTCTAATATTTACTGGCGCTTTAAATTTAGCAATTATTCCATCATTTCCGTACCCATATGAGGTTTGTTGCCAGCTTGCTGTTACTTCGGCCAAGAGCGAATTAAGAGATGGGTTAGGCGAGTTATCTGTATTGCCAGTCCAAACTAAATAAGGCCCCCCTACTTCAATATCGGAAGATGTCTCATCCGAATTATCCGTTCCATAATAAGTGCTCCAAAATAATTCATTGGCATTATCGGAGAACATGGCAATATAGGGTTCAGTTCTTGAGCTGAGTGTTCCACCATCATAATAAAATGGAGATCCCGGGTTCTTAAGTGGGAAAGTGATTGGTCCGCTCGCCGGCGCAGTTGTATTGCCACATAATAAAATATTCCCTCCCCGGTGAACGCTTACTTTTACAGCAGCATCCTGTCCGTTGCCCGGGAAATAAGTAGCCCAGTTTTGTGAAAAATCAGGTCTAAATCCAGCAATCCATCCATGACTGATAGTGCCATATAAGTTTGGCACCAAAGGGAATGAGGTGTTCAGATAGTTGCCTGTAAAAAAAGGAAAATTAGTTGGTGATGACAATGATGTAGTTTCTGTTCTTCCGCAAATGTATAATTTACCATCCCATGCACTTACAGAACAACCTGTAGCAAAATCATTTGCATCATTGGTGCTGTTTGTGCTTCCAAAATAGGTCCACCATATACGTTTTGTATTGCTATTAAAGGTTAGAATTGTTCCGTCTATATCACCTGTACCAAATGGGCCATGTAAATACGCATTGGGATACTGAGGAACGCTAAATGCGCTAAAATTTTGAAAAGGCGGACCTCCACCAAAACCAACAGTAATGATGTTGCCATTTGCATCAAATGCGACCCCATTCAGAGATAAATTGGGAACAAAAGTTGCCCATTTCAGCTTCGTATTTGGGTAAAAACATGCTATAAATCCCGTTTGTTGGAGCGTATATGTAGTGTATAAAAAGCCCGTTCCATATTGGGTAAATGGGAAATTACCGCCAGGTGATTGATTCAGGCTTGCTCCAACTACATATACCTCATCAGTTGCATTACATGCTACATCAAAAATTTCATCATAATTTTGAGTGCATGGGGAGTTACTTCCAAACATAGTGGACCAAACCATCACTCCGTTTGCATCAAATCGTGTAATAAAACTATCATACATAGGATTAAATGCTCCTTGCCCGCAACTGTTTAACCCTTGAAAATAACCCCCTGCATTAAGAAGCGGAAACCCTAAAGTTGATGCCGTACTGGCGTATGAAGCACCAACCATATAGACATTACCATGTAAATCTGTTGTAACATGATTGCAAAGATCGTTCCCTGTACTAAATACGTAAGTACACCATTCCCTTACTCCAACAAGATCGGTGCGCATAATAAACGCATCAGCCAGTGAGGAATAACCTGCATTAGAGGTATAGTAGGAAACTCCGTTATTAAACAGAGGAGGAAATGCTGTGGAATAAGAATATCCTACAAAATATATTTTATTCATTACCATATCAAGACGAGTTGCTTTCAAAAAATCATTTCCGCTACCCCCAAAATATGTAGCCCATGCTCGCGTAATATTTACAAACGGGTCAATAATCAGGTTTTGAGTGTGGTCGTAGTTTGCGGTCTCTATGTTTATTAAATTGCCTTCTTTAAGGGAATAATCAGCGTTTACATTTTGTCCGTCTTCAGTATAACATACCAATTCGCCAATTTGAAACGTCTCCATAGGAGTAATTATACTTATACTATTTCTTTCATCATTTAATAAACAAGAAGTGGCTCCCTTAATTTCCATTTGGATATCAGAGATATTTGCCGATTGGCTGATAACGTAATCGGCTTTGAACCCTTTTTGCGGATCCACCTGCAAAACCCAATCAATGCCGGGATATATGTCCTTAATTTTTAATTTTGTACAATAGTGCAGATTGAGCGCCTTATCCGTTAGTCCCTGCGCATAATAATTTACAACCCCATTATGATCGTCCCATATTTGTTCAACGCAGTTTTCCATTCGAATATCAGCGTTCAGCAAATTCATATCCAACCTTTGAACTTCCCGATAAATAAATTCTTTAGGGGTTTCCCCTACTAACTTGCCATCTATAGGGGTTTCGACTTGTTCCGTATTTGCAATTGCCCATGTCAATCCCTTGTTAGTAATAAATATTGACATTTTGTCAAGCTGCAGCGAATACAAAACATTTGGACACAACTCACCTTTCATATCATAAACCTGTCCGGCATTTCTAATAAATCCGGTCCTGATAATATTATTGTCGTCATTTCCCGGTTGCGTACCGGCATATGCAGGCAGTGATGCTGAAAGCAAAATATTGCCTATTGTAATCAGCATCAGATAATGTAACTTTTTCATTTGTTTAGGATTTAATTATTTATTAAGTAATACTAAGGTCTTTTACACTTATAAGTTCATGAATAATATCAACATAAGTTGTGGAAAGGATTCCACAACTCAAACACAAAACAAATTCAAATTTAATTGCCGGCAAACCCGGTTAGCAGAAACCCCCTTCAACTACCGGTATTAACAGCCAAAAACATCATCAACCTATTGCGTAAGATTGATAGAAAACCAAAATTGATAAACCATTACATTTCTTTCATCAGGGGTTTCCCTAAAAATCAAAAGAATACTTGTTAAGATTATGAATTAAAAAAGTTCTCTCTTTTTCATACAAAACAGAAAGCAATTTACATCTATTTAATCCTGGCGCTTTTATGTTAATTGTGTAACATTCAAATCACATATCCCTTATCAATTGCAAAACGAACAAGACCCGCAATATTTTTACAACCCGATTTCTGATACAGACCTGTTTTTAATCCCTCTATACTTTTAGTTGTCAGAAATAATATATCTGCCATTTCCTGGTTGGTGTATTCCTGACAAATAAGTTTAAGTACCTGAACCTCTCTGTCGCTCAAAGGCGTCTCCACACCATCCCAGTTGTGCTGATTCTCACGGGATCCGATTAAACCGCTTTTATGTTTGGAGTATCCTCCAATTTTCTCATATGCTTCCGGTGAATAATAGACTCCTCCTTTTATAACTGTTTCAATGGCTTCTGTAAGGTCACTGCGGCTGCAGTTCTTTAGAAGATACCCGTTAGCTCCACTCTGCATGGCTCTTATTATGTTAGCCCGATCGTCAAGCATACTTAAAACAATAATCTTAATTTCAGTATTTGTTTTGCGAATATGTCGTATTGCCTCAATGCCGTTCATCTTAGGCATACGAATGTCCATAAATATCAGGTCTGCATTATTTTCCTGGAACATACTAATTAGTTCAACTCCATTTTTTGCATGACTCACCTTCCCAACTGCAGCAATGCTTTGCAATGTAATTTCCATGCCCATTCTGAAGAGTGAATGATCGTCGGCCAGGATAATCGCAATCTTATTCATAACTTATTGATCTTTATTCTGAATCTTTTTTAATTCCATTTGGTTTTTTTTTGAATGTTTTCTCTTCCTTAACATTTTCACCCTTTTATCTTTTTTCATTGTTAAACTGCAGTCTAAATAATTTTAACCAGTGGCATTTTATCCATAATTATACCTACGAACTAAAGGCGTTCGCTTACCTTCATGCCTTACTTTTAATTTAAGTTAAGGCCTTTGAGGCACACTATGGTTTGCCTGTCATGTGACATCAACTATCACATGTGATACTGTAAATCAGATTTAATTTCATCCCCCTAAAATCCCGTGTTTACCGGATTCATAATTATAAATGGCAACCGGTTATCCTGTACAATACAGTCTGAGAGTTGGGGGGTGTACTGCTCAGAGGGCAGGCCTAAAATAGTGCCCGGATACGCCGGTTTTGATTCAATAAGAATCTTTAATGGTAAAGATATAAAGAAGTAATCTGTTTTTATTTATCTCCACAATTAATAACTTCCTGATTTACAAACTTATAAAATGTTTATTAAATAATCTATAATTATATTAACGGAGAATACCGTTTATAAAACATCAAAAATGATCATTTTTGATAAGTTTACTGAGGTTGAGATAAGTCAAAGGCAATAGTCTGAAACGTCTTCAAAGTTTTGACTTTAATCCATTTCTCATTTGCATATTCAACTGATCCCATGAACTCCAACAAATAATTGAACGGTTCTGGAAATCCATCAAAAATGCAACAACCCTCAAATTCTCCGTTACATGTTATTACAAAAGTGATTACCTGTATCTATCAGCCTATTAAGTTCAATCGACCCGTAATGAGCATCCGGTTTAATACCTCCAGATTATATTCTTAGGGTGAAAAGACCATTTTCGTGCGTCAATTGTTCCGTAATGAGGGCCAATCTTTTATTTGATATTTTTGATTTGTCATTTGAATGAATTTTATTCCGACCGAATTAAAATATCATTTGATTTTTTGAAAGTAATTTCCTGAAAATATACTTCACTCATCAGATATGTGTTTTGTTTTATCAGGATCAATTTCTATATTTGGTACTGCTCCATTTTGAGAGTTCAGGACATTTCCTTACTTTAATTAAACTTTTATTCTCACATGAAATTTCGCTTGCTTATCTTGAGTTGTCTTTGCCTCCTTCTCCATTCCTACTCACAGGCGCAGTGGGTGCAAACCAACGGCCCTTATGGCGGGACGGCAACATGCCTTGCATCAAGCGGCAATACGCTTTACATCGGCACATCCGCCAACTGTGTATGGTCTACCAACGATAATGGTAACAGCTGGACAAGGAACTGCCCGCCAACATCGACAACTGTTAACTACGTTGAAACGTTGTGTGTTCAAGACTCTTTTTTGATTGCAGGTGGCGGCGGAACTATAAGCCGCTCGTCGGACAATGGCAATACCTGGAATTTTATGAACGCCCCCGGTTATGGTAATCAGTCTTGTACTGCGGTGCTAAGCAATAACATTTTTATGGGCACCTGCTGCGGCGTAATTCGTTCGACAGACGACGGCTTGAACTGGGTGGCGGTAAATAACGGATTGGGTAATGCGCAGGTGTTGTGTCTGCTTGCTTACGGCTCTACCCTATATGCAGGAACGTTGTACAACGGCATTTTCAAATCCACTGATTTAGGAAATACATGGACTTCGGACAGCTTAGGGCTCGATGGTGCGTATGTTTATGGGATAGCGATAGATGATCTCAATCAGCTATATGCTGCGACTTCTACCGGCATGTATAAAAAGTTCGGAGTATGGTGGTTGATAGAATCAAACGGATTGACCGATTTAAATTGCATTGCTCTCGCCTGTTCCGGATCCCATCTCATCACTGCATCCAACAGCGGTCACCTCTCTTATTCCACCGACTACGGCAACAGCTGGTCCCCCTCAACGCTCAATGATGATCTTTATGTTTACCAACTGACCTTTCACAACAACTATGCGTTTGCCGCTACCTACAATGGCGTATTCCGCTCTGCTGATTTTGGAATGACCTGGACCGAGACAAGTGGCGGACTGCTCAACACGCGCGTTAATCATCTGGTGAAAGATGATTCGGTACTGATTGCCGGATTCGGATTATATTATGGTGGCCTTCACACTTCTTCTGATTCGGGCGCTACCTGGAATCATGTGAACAATGCTTTTGCCTATTCGCCGGTATCATCACTTCTTGTTTCTGATACGCTGGTATTTGCAGGAGTCAGCGCTGTCTCCAACGGCACCCCCGGAGGCATCTACCGTTCGGGAGATCACGGCACTACATGGGTTTCGTCCGACGCAGGCATTCCAACGTATCACAAAGCCATCGCCTCTGTTGTGGATAACGGCAACTACCTTTTTGCCGCCGGTGTACATGGCAACGTATATCGTTCACCGGATAACGGCGCAACGTGGAACCTGGTACTAAATACGCTTCCGCCCGGTGTAAATATCTCCTCGGCGGTTGTCTCCGACACCACCGTGCTCCTGCACACTTCTGCCGGTTTAATGATGTCGACCGATAACGGCACCACATGGGTACCATCGGGCACAGGCACCTTCACCGGACAGATCTACGGGTTGTTCGTCAGCGGAAACACTATATATGTGCAGACAACGTTAGGCGGCCTGAACGAATACATTTCAACCGACAACGGTCTTACCTGGACCACAAACACCACTTTTCCGAATGCAGCTATGAAGGCCATTGCCTCATCAGGATCCACTATTTTCCGGGGTACATTGTTGGGATTGTACCGTTCGGTTGACAATGGCGCAAGCTGGTCGTTGCAAAATGCAGGATTACCCGATATCGCCACCAGCCTTCTTATTGACGACTCAACCCTGTATGCCGGTCTGGATGGAAGCGGTGTATATAAAAACAGCAATTTATTTTGCAGTAACTCCACACAAACCATTAGTCCGGCAAGTTGCGACAGCTACACCTCTCCCAGCGGCCACTACACCTGGACCACCTCAGGCACCTACACCGATACCATTCCAAATGCAACCGGTTGCGACAGCATAATCACCATTAACCTCACCATACTTCCCTCACCGGTTGTTGCCATTACCGCCTCAGGACCCACTACATTTTGTCAGGGCGATAGCGTAGTACTCTCCGCCACTCCCGGAATTTTCGGTTACCAGTGGCACCGGCGTAACCTTCCTATCGCAGGTGCTACAGATTCCACCTTTACAGTTAAATACAAAGGACCCTACAAATGCGTTGCACAGAATTCTGTCGGCTGTTCCGATACCTCCAACAAAATTACCGTCAGCGTCCCCTGCATTCCCATCGGCCCTAACCAACTGAAAGAATCAGTATCTGCTGAATCAGAAAACATTGCTCTTCAAATCTACCCTAATCCAGGCACAGGTCTGTTTACAATTACATCAACCCTCAACGGCACACTGCATGTCTACAACATGCTTGGAAAGCTGATCCTCTCACAAGAATTCAACAAAGGCAACTCCACTGTCGATATCACCGGCTATCCCGCCGGCATCTACCTCGCATCCATGCAAACAGCAGAAGGGGTGGTGATAAGGAGGGTGGAAGTGAGGAGGTGAACCGGCCCTTTCAGAAAAAATATAACAACGATTCTTTCACAAGCGAATCGGCAGAGGTGTGCAGTTGAGTTGTATATTCTTAGCTTTTGGCATCAGCTGATGCCACACATTACATCACCGTTGTATTAATACTTTTGAAACGGTTGTAAATTCTGAATCAGAAATTTTTATCAGATAGAATCCGGCAGTTTTCAAATTAATCTGCAATGGATTTTCTATTTCATCAGGAATAACAACTCTGTTATAAATAAGTGCTCCCAACGAGTTGAATATTTCCATTTTGAAATTACCCGAATGCATTAAATGTTCCGACAGTTTAATATTTATTATACCTGAACTTGGATTAGGAAACGTAACTAAAGTTGTTCCGGCATTTATATCCGGTAATGAGGTAATTGCACAAACTGCAGTATCAGGCATTAACAAAGTGCCTGAGAGCGGGGTAAAAGTTGTTGATAGAATGTTTTTTGAAAGTACCGTGTATGAAACAGTTTCGGTGCTGAATGAATTTGTTGAAATAATCTGTTGCGACCAGGGAAAAGAATGACACCCAAGTTCGTATGTTCCTGAAGTTTTAAAATAATAAGAGTATTTGATAATATTTTGGGGGTAATACCTTTCATGGTAGCCTATCACAAACAGGGACGAATCAGCAGTTTGAATAATTTCCGCTGCCTCGATGGAGTTCAATCCATCGGGCGGATCGGTCCAGGCATACTTGATTGAAGTAATCGGATTACATGCTGAATCAAATCTGTTATAAATGATTCCAGCATCTGTTAAACTGTTAAACACCGAGGTAATTTCATTATTGTTATCCCCGGATAACCAGCCAACAGTTCCGAAACTGTTAGTGGAATATTGTTTATCCCATAATTTAGTACCGGCTGTATCAAGTTTCACCAGCCCGTTCGTTGAACTTAAAAAAAGGCAATTGTTGAAATTATCATACATCAGATCCAACAAAAACGGACCAATCCACGATATTGTATCATGAAACATTTCTGCCCAGATTATGTCCCCTGAACTATTTACTTTGAGTAAGTGTTCAGGTGACAAACTGTAGCCCTGAAAGATGTAAAAGTTGCCTAGCGGATCTTCAAGAGCTTTAGATATTGAGTAAGATGTGTTGAAATTGCTATACGTTTTCGCCCAAAGGCCATTACCTGAACTGTCGAATCTTGCCAGGAAGGAATTGTTTTGAGATGTCACACCCATCATCAGAATACCTCCGTCGTTGGTTTGCATAATATTCCGGGATTGAATGTATTCCGAATTTAACTGGTACCAGTTTGACCATATAACATTAAATGAGGAATCCAGTTTAATTAAGAATCCGTTATAAGTGGTTAAATTACCCGAAGCAAGATAGTTTCCATCTGAAGTTTTAATAACTTTCTGCAGCTTAATAAAATTAGCAAATGGTGATGCTATACTCTTTGTTGATAACAGATCTCCATTTAAACCAATATGATGTATGGATATACATTCCGGACAATTCTGGCCAAATATGTTAGTTGCATTTTGAAAAATATAGTATCCGTCGTTTGAATGCTTTTCTAAAACTTTAATTACAGACGTATTTGAAAACTGGATTTCACTTTCAAAAGAAGTTTGCTGCGCAAGTATCCTGTCAGGTACCGATACCAGAAGGCAAAAGAAGCATACATTCAGAAAGGTTATACTACCAGAGCGCATAAACTCTATTTAATTAAGTTATATTCAGCATATCTAAGGTAATAAAATAAACTGGAAGGAGTATCATCCTGATCAAAATGGCCCGGGAAGTAGCGACATGGGAGCAGGATTCATTATTTGCACACCACTGATAGGGCGGACTTAAAAATGCAGCAAGATGCAGCTTTCTGAATTTACTAATCTGAAATAATCCTTTTCGGGTGATGCGACAAAAAGTAACATCAGACTGGGATTACAGATTCGTAGAGGTGCCAACATCGGTCCGCCGCGGCGGATACAGATAAGGGAAGGGATTACAGATAACTCTAACAAAATACGAATGCACCGAAAAAAAATCAGTTTAAATCACTACGCAATTCTTCCGATGCATTCTTGAGAAGCACTTGTCAACTCATAAAAATGAGTATAAGTGCCGTGATGTAGAGTGACAGAAAATGATGTCCGGTGTTGATGAAAAAGAGTTTCATGGATTTATTTTCCCATGCCATCTTACTCAGATCCTGCGGCAGATAAAATCCCAGCCATGTAAAAAATGCAGCCGCGAAAGTAAATTGCATTGGTGTGTGATTGACCCATTCAGGATGCCCCCATGTAAGCGGATTCCACACAGCAATATCATGCGCCAGAACATAGGCCATCAGAAAATTACCGATCACCATAAGCGCCATACCACGTACCATCACCGAAGTGGGCGGCTTTGGTCCGGTCATGTCTATTTTCATTTCAGTGGCCCAGGCTTTGCCAAAGAGCGGCATATACCAAATGGCTCCGAAAATAAAATTTGCTACCGTTGCCACTACAACGGCCATCATGCTAATGTTGAGGTTGGGTTCCATGAGTTTAGGTTTTGGTTAGGACTAAAGTAAATAAAAGAAGGCGACGGATTACACCTGCCGGCAGGCAGGCAGGGATGACATATGAAGGCAGGGATTTCAGATTCGTAGAGGTGCCTGCATCGGTCCGCCGCGGTGGATACAGATAAGGGGAGGCAGGGCAGGCGTTTAATCTGTTAATTCCACATATTATCTTCCGTAACGCTATTTATAAATATACGCTGACTGTATACCTTTACATTGCTTTTCAAAATGCTTTTCCATGACATCTCATTCTTCTTCGTCTGTAAACAGGCCTGAGCAATTTATCTTTTCTAAAATCTATAAGATCCGAGGTCATCAGGTGTTGCTTGATCGTGACTTGGCTGCACTTTATGGCGTCGAAACCAGAGTGCTTAACCAGGCAGTTAAACGGAACCTTGAACGTTTTCCCGATGATTTTATGTTTCAACTAACTGATATTGAGCATGATAACTTGATGTCACAATTTGTGACATCAAGTTGGGGCGGAACCAGAAAACTTCCGATGGCCTTCACTGAGCAAGGTGTTGCCATGCTTTCAGGTGTTCTTAAATCACCTATTGCTATTCAGGTGAACATTCAAATCATGCGACTTTTTGTGAAGATGCGTAAAATGATCACCGATTATAAAGACCTTCTTGAACGCGTTGAAGCTTTGGAAAAGGATCAAGAAGATCAGCATGTGAATATCAAAGAAATTTATGCTTTGATCCGCCAGTTGCTTCAACAAGATTCCAGTGAGAGGAATACATTGGGGTATAGGTATGGTGAATAAGTGGCAGGGATTACAGATGGTTAAAGTGGATTACCTATGCTTCGAAAAAAACTCAGTTAAAACCTGTCATTCCCCTTTCAAACCGCGTGATAGCATTCCAGATGCAATTGCAAACACGTGACATCTATCTGAAAATACAACAACCATTTTCGCTTCTCACTGCACCATAAACCTGCCGGTGAACGATCCCAGGCCTGGCAGTTCCACCGTGTAGAAATACAGACCGGATCTAAAATCGTTATGGTGTAGCGTTATTGTACTTCCGTTGAAAAACCGATCGCTTATACGTCGTCCGCTCACATCCGTCACAACGAAACGTGCGCCAGAAGAGTTGATATTTGCAGCGAGCTCAAGCGTAACTTCCTCCGGTAATATCCCCGGTAACGGAACAGCAATCCAGTCTTTCGGTTCCGCAATACCTACAGTATTGAACAAGAGCGGTGAGGAAGTGGCCTGGCAACCGTTGATGTCGGTAACGGTGACTGTATATATGCCGTTTACAGGAACCGTATACGTCTGGTTGTTGGCTCCTGCAATCGGCCCTCCATTCAGGTTCCATTGATATCCCGCAGCCGGAGTGGAAGTAAGTACCGCCACATTGACGGAGATCAGCGGTGTGGCAGGCAGTGCGTGAACAATGATCGTTACTGTTTGAGTCCCGGTGCATCCATATACATCTGTACCGGTAACCGTATACACTGTGGTATCCGCAGGATTGAATACCGGATTCGAAACTGTGGTGTTGCTTACACCTGTAGCCGGGGACCAATTCCAGGTTCCGGCACCCTGTGCAAATAATTGGGTGGACTGTCCCATACATAGTGTAGTATCGCCTGTTACCATAATTGTCGGTCCTCCCGTAACGGTAACCGTTACTGAATCGATATTGGAACAACCTGCCGAATCGCTTACTGTTACAATATAAGTGGTGGTGTTCACCGGGTGAGCCTGTACGGCGGCACCCGTTGTACTGCTGAGTCCGGTTGACGGCGACCAGCTGAAAAAACTGCCGCCGGATGCACTCAACGTAATGGTGTCGCTGCAGTTGATACTTTGATCGGCACTCGCGGCAGCAGTAAGAGAGCAGTATCCGACTTTAGCCACATACATTCCTTTGCCATAATTCCCGGCCACACCGTTGGGATTCAGCGTGATGTTGCTTCCGCTGAAGTCAAGCGTGCTGCCGTAACAGCATAAGGACCCACCCATCATTACATCTGTATTCAGGTTGGACGCAATGGTTTTTCCGGTAGCGCTTATGGACACTCCGACTGCTTTTTTCACCCACTGCTGGATGCCAATGATATCATACTTTACTAAAAACGTTCCGTTGGCTCCGGTGAGGTTGGTAGAACCGAAGGTGGCCGGACCGTTGTAGTTACCCGTCACATACACGCCGCCGTTTCGATCGGTTGCGATGTCGTACCCGATATCGTCGGCACTGCCACCGCCATTGGAAAGTGCCCATAAGGCATTCCCTGCAGTGTCGGTGCCTGCAACCAAAATATCCCGTGCTCCGTGTGTGGTCACCGCTATAGGACCGAAATTGAAATTGTCACCGAAGATGCCGGTAAAATAAATCCTTGGATTATCGATGGCTACACCCCAGATTTCCTCATTAGTGGCTGAACTACCGGCGCTTTTTGCCCATATAAAATTTCCGTTGGGATCAAGTCGTGCATAAAAAAGATCCCGCTGCCCGTTGCTGGTAACGGTAGTGTTTCCCAGGGTCAGGGAATTATTAAAATAACCACCAATTACTGCATAACCGTTTTCATCGATATCGATGGAATGAGCCAGCGACTGCCCTATGCCCTGAACAGCATAATATACAGCACCCGTGGGTTCTAGTTTCAGCACAAATACACTGCCGGAAGATCCTGCGGTAAGGGTCACGCTTCCAAAGGTGACTGTACCACTGATGTAACCGGTGATATATGAATTGCCGGCACCATCCGTTTTGATGGACTCCATTACGCAGCCGGAACTGGAACCGAAAGCGGGCGCAAAATGCCAGACCTGGTTTCCGGACGCATCCAATTTTTTAACATCATGAAAGCCGCCATAACTGGAGGCATAATTGAACAGCGAGCCCGGGGAGGCGGAGGCGTATCCATATCCGTAGGTCACATAACAGTTGCCCAGGGTATCGGCACTTACATCCATCGCTGAACATGAGGTGGGGCCCTGGCCGGTTATGTTCTTCAGCCATACCGGGTTTCCGGCGGCATCGTATTTGGCAATAAAGTCGAGGTAGTCGCCCGGAAAGTTTGTTCCCAAAGTAGTAGCCGTACCGATGTTGAGCGACGTCTGGTAGTATCCGCAAACAAACACATCGCCGTTATTATTAACTGCAGTGCCCAGCACTTCCTGGTTGTAAGCCGTTAAAGCAGGCTGCCTGGCCCACAGCCACGACTGAGCGGAAGCGGGAGAAGACTTTATTGCTGTGATGATTGTAAATACGGTGACAAACTGTAGAATTCTATTCATGGTTTCGGTGTGCTATGTTTCATTTTGAATTAGGTGATAAAGATAGGTATAGGTTGGTTCTGTACAAGCGGTGAGGGTGATATGGGAATTCTAACATTATAAAAACTGCTTTTTATTATTTTGTTGCATAGCCGATTACAGATAAGGGTAGGCAACGGATTACAGATTCGTGGAGGTGCCTGCATCGGTCCGCCGTGGCGGATACTGATTACAGATGGTGGCAGGAGGGGAATATACCTGGCTGCATATAAATCACTCCCCTCAAATATATTTTTTGTAATTGATATTCAGCACTTTATATTATTCAAGTTATTTTATTTTCAGTAATTATTGAAAGTTCGGAATTTATGTATACATTTGATCCATGGAATTGCAACAAGCACGCGAGAAATTTTACCAGACCTGGGGCACTATGGGAACCAACTGGGGCATTAACCGCACCATGGCGCAGATCCATGCTTTTTTGCTGGTAAGCGAAGAGCCGGTAACCACCGAAGAGATCATGGAAGAGTTGCTGATCTCACGCGGCAACGCCAATATAAACATCCGCACCTTAATTGACTGGGGTCTGGTACAACGTGAACTGAAAGCCGGCGAACGCAAGGAGTATTTCACTGCGGAAAAAGATATGTGGACCATCTCGCGACGCATTGCCCGTGAACGCCGTAAAAAAGAACTGGAACCGGCACTGCAGGCTATTGATGAATTACGTTCCATTAAAGACAATACTCCGGAAGGAAAGAAATTCCGTTCCCGTATGAGCGACATCCACTCTACCGCTTCTACCGTGGATTCCTTATTGCAACGCTTCATCAACAGCAACGACAACTGGATTGTAAAAATGATCGCCTACCTCATCAAATAATTTTTTTGTCTGATACTTTCACTACTTTCTGAAAGTTTGAAATACACTAAAATGAATCTCCTCGCCTCCCTACTCTACCTCTTCATTACTTATGTGGTCACCGTACATGTGGGCTGGAGTCTCTACCGAAGCGGTAGGGTGTTTATCCTTCACCTTATGGAGGGCGACGAAGGCAACACCGACAGCATTAACCGGATGCTGTTGCTTGGATATTACCTGCTCAACCTGGGTTATGCAGCCTTTTTGTTTGCCACCTGGGAACAGGTAACCACTTTACCGCAATTACTCGAAACAGTGGGCGGCATGACCGGCCGCATAGTCATCACCCTTGGGATTATTCACTACTGTAACATGACCGCCATTTACTTGCTGGCTCAAAAACACCATATACAAAACATTCAAAATCTTTAAATCATGGAAAACTCACTCAATGCTCTGGCTTACTCCATTTATCTGCCTGTAGTACTTATCCTCACCTGGTTTGTGGCGTTTACCCTCTTCCGCAATGCCCGCATCTTCATGATTGATATCTTCCACGGCCGCGACGACCTGGCCGGAGCTACCAACAAACTTTTTGAAACCGGCTTTTACCTGCTCAATGTCGGTTATGCATTAATCATCATGCGCATCACCCGCGACTTCTTCACCCACCAGGAACTCCTCGAAATCCTCAGCCGTAAACTCGGCGGCTACTCCATCTGGCTCGGCGTAATGCTCTTCTTAAACCTCTTCCTATTCTTCCGCGGCCGCCGCATAAGTAAAGAAAGATCCTTGCAAGCGCAACAAGTGGTGCAGGAGCCGATGGCAAAATGATAGCTGTTGAATTGCAAAAAACCCGGGGGAGAGCCGGGTTTTTTTGTGGTGTTAAATTATTGCATCATTTGATGATGCCTTGAAAAACCCTTCTGTGATTTTCTAAAAAGTAATGATTCTCCTGCTGGAATTTCTTGATCCGCTCCTTACTACAAAGTTGTTCCTAATGGGGGCACGGGGCGAGAACAGCGAGAGATTACGATCATGAGACTTCGGGATCGAATTTGTGCGTATTCCTAATGAAATAGATTTCAGAACGCTATTCGAACACGGCTGTAAGATTCAGACTGACTTGTTGTAAACTGAATTAATAAACCAGTTTGGGAGCTCATGCGGCTTGCATGTAAGATGGATTTTAGCATCCCGGTTTAGTCTGGCGATTTCTCTGAAATTTTCAGAGTTATCAAACAAATATGCTTTATAGCTAAGCTTTAATGCAGGATAAAGATTTTCCAGAACCCTGGGGTATCTATCCCTGATTTTGCCTGCAGGAACCGCATGTCCTCCGGCTAGCACCCTGCCTTTTACTCTTTCTATGTTTACCCGGACATCATCAATGCAAACAAAGTACATATAAACGTGGTAGCCTTTATTAATTGCTTTTTTAAGAAAATCGAGTTTGCTTTCGTGACTGAAAACTGTTTCGAAAGAAAAATCGTTACCCGAATTCAGGTTCATCTCCCGTAAAAAGCCTGCCAGAATTGCTGCACTGTACTTTGGCTCGGGACCATCAGAATGCCGATCTACTATTTTATTATCTGACACTTTAAACTTACTGACAAGCTTTATAATATCTGATTTGCGCTTGGCATAATTTGATTTCCTGAAATAAAGTTTCAGTTTTTTATCGTTGGCTTTTACATTGTACTTGTATAAATCAATAGGAAGGCCTGCATTTAATGTTTTTTCAATTTCATCAGCATTGATATATGCCCCTAATGCAATACCATGCTCCATTCGCGATCTAGTAAAGATGATTTGCCTGAACCATTTGGTCCGGCGAAAACACGTAAACGTTTTTGTGGCATTATTTTAATTCAAAAACGGCAGGAATAGCTGCCGGACGCTTCACTCGTTTCACAACTCCAACCTGCTTCACAGCACCAGAACGACTCCTGATCACAATTCGGCCGGAAGTAATCACCGCATACGAACCGGCATACTTCAAAGCGGACCGTCTTGCATTTCGGGTTAAACGACGTGCTATCTGCTGAAAATCACTCACCGATTCAGCTGCACTGCTGCGGTTCTTCTTCCTTGCAGCAGCCTTCCCCGAAGCTTGAGTCTTTGCCGTAGCGGCAGTTTTTTTGGCCTTCATAGCATGGTAAAGATACGACAATTTCAGGAAAATGTAAAGTGGCGGAGGAATAGGATAACGGATCGCGAATTGGTGCGAAGTGCGAATAGAGAGGCAGCGGGATTACGGATTCGTGGACGATGTCACATCGGATGTACAGATTACGGATCGGGAGGTAGAACAAATCAATTCTGATCCGTTTAATCCCCGCCTAAGCGACTTCAGTCGGGCAGGCGTTAAATCTGTGTTCCATATAGAAGCACACAGATTGAAAAGCGGACGCTGATTTTCGCTGAGAACGACTGATTAAAATGGATTTTATACGCACTATCCCCGCATCTCACACTCCCTTACCCTGCATCACATCGCGGTGGTGGTGGAGGAAGTAATAGTTGTCTTCGTGGAACTTTTTAATCCGCTCTTTGCCGGTGACGCCGATTTTTAAATACGCGGCGGTTTCGATTTCATCTGATAAAATAATTTGTCCCGTATTCTCAAAACTGATAAAATGCCTGTCAAAAAGCGCGTCGTAAACCGGTGACAATAAAATCCCATTGTTCACATCCAGCCGCTCATCATGATCAGAATCTTTCCAGGGCTTAATGTGTGAAGCGATTAAAATATCCGGATTCGTAAAACCCGTGACTGCACATTCGTACTCCCAGCGGTGGATGATGCGCTTACGATAAGCTCCTTGACCCACACGGGATGTAACCAGGCCTCTCCGCTCTGTAAGAGTAGGCTCAACCGATTTACGGAGGTCCGCCACATCATGAAATTTCTGCAGACCGGTGTACTTCTCAGCCTGCTTGGGCAACTGCACGCCTTTTCTTTTAAAGAAGAAGCGAATCCCTAATCTCATATCACCCGCCGTATCGGGCGTTTCAAAATAATCGTAATCGAAGCCTTCCAGCTCACTTTCAAACTCCACAAACCCTGATGCCACATATTTAAAGAGAAACACCCTTTTGCCCGCCTGCAAATGATCCCTCAACGCCAGATTTCCTTTCACAAAACGCATATCTCCCGATTGCCCCTCGCCCGTATATGAAAATACTTTGTCGTTATCCCAATAGTCCTTATACCCGTGTTTAGCACCTCCGGCTTTCGTAAAAATAAATATGTATGGAAAATTGGCACAAGGCGCTATCCCACCCTGCCTATTACCTCCAAACTGGTCGTGTATAGACGACCGCTGGTAGCGTTGACCGGGGATGAAGGGGGAGGGGAGCATGGGGGATTTAATTCTTATGAGTTGCTAATTCCATCTAATAGTACCATTGTTATAAATAAAATTCTATCGCATAAAATTGAGTGATTTAAAACGATCTTATAACAATTATGTATGACGTCCAATATTTAAACTCACCATACAAACTCGTGTTTACTGCTGACAATACTTCGATAATACCTTATCTGCATCAGGTTTCCCTAATGCTTTTATAATTGAACCATATTGACAAGCCAAAGGGTAATTCTTCAATTTGATATAACAGGCCATGCAATTGTATAATGCGTCAATGTCCTCCGGGTTGTACTCTACAGCCCTTAAGAAGCACAAAAGTGCTTTAAAATAGTAGTTTGCATTATAATAATCAACACCGCTCTCATAAAACGATTTATTAAAATACGAAGAATACGAATCCTTTTGCTTCGCAATGCTTTGGTGATTAGACTTGGTATATTGAATTGATAAATCTATACCAACAGACAAACTGTCAAACGGAACCAGATAAGCTACCCATCCAGGTAACTGTTTGATGATATCAGCAATTGAATCCGAAGCTTTAATGGAGCTACAATTCGATATATTTATCGAATCGACAACGCCATTTTTCGAAACATTAAAACGGATACTAAAATCTTCAAAGCTTGAAAATATTGAATCTAAATTACGCTTTTCAATTTCATACAAAATATGCTTTTTAAGCCATAATGTCTTTTCAAATATTGTTTCAGCAGATGGGTCATTCCTATGCTCAATGATCACTTTGGAATCGTTAACATATTTGTTGTATTGCTTAAATGACACAGGGATATTATATTTAACAGCCACGGGTCTTCCATTTGTGCCTCGAGCAACTTTCCAGTTAGGTTGATTCTTCAAAACTTCAATAGTCTGAACTTGCATCTGCTTCTGTATAGAATCCGGACAAAACATACAACTAACATCTATTATACCAACATCATTAACTTTGCCTTTAATATCTACATGAAAATATGCGAAAACCTTAGGGGTTGACATTAACCCTTTCATAGACTCAGTGTTTTCTATTGTTTGTCCACTGATGTTATGAGAAAAGAACATCAGTAAAGTCGAAAGAATTATTTTGAAAATATGTGATCGAATAATTAGCAATTCGGACCAAATATACCTTATGATGAAACCTAGCACCGAATTATAAAAATTAAATTAGTTAACTTAGAAGATTTGGCATGGCCTTTCAATAAATAGGGGCTTTTGAAGTTAAATGATCTATTTAAGTTGATCCCATCGCTTCAAAGTAGCGTCCAACATACATACACCTCCTCCAACCCCCCATCCCCTAAAATTATCTCAATTTACCTTTACCACCTAATCTTCTACAGGGAAACCCGTAGGCGAGCGGAAATACGAGATACATCGTAAAAAGACGTAAATTATTGTTATTCATTACTTTAACGTAAATGGAGGCAAGTCGGATGAAGAGCTCCCTGTGATGAATATTCACCTCAATAGCTTGGACTGGAAAACGCTTACAGTCTGAAGGGTTGTTGGTAACATGATTTGCTGCACTGCAAATGTTTCTTTAAGAGCCTGTAGAACACGGAAAATGATTTGAGGTGCTGAAGGATTTCTAAAGAGGAGCATCCATTTTAATTCTGCTGAACAATCAACTTACCATGTCCGATAGTGGTTGCATCGCGTAGCTCGATGAGATAAATGCCATTAGGCAGAATGGGAAGCAAAAAAGTATTATCAGCGGGGAGTACTGACTCATACACCTGTTGTCCCATGATGTTTATGATGGCTATATGCGCATCGGAATGTGAGGGGCCGTCAATAAAAATGTGGTCGGTAGCGGGATTCGGATGGAGAGCAAGTGAATACGATTGAAACTCCTCGATTCCCGTACAGTCGTTTACATTTAATGTCAATGCGGCAGTGCTGGTGCACCCGGAGCTGTCGCTCCAGGTATAATACACCGTAAAATCTCCGGCGCCGGTCGACGGATCAAAAACATTACCGCTGCCAAGCGGAAACCCTGACCATGTGCCTCCGGGTGGCCAGGCGGTCAGGTTCACAGGGGCATCGGTGGTGCAAAAGGTAGTACCACCCGCCGGAATCGAAATAGCCGCTCCCACTACTGTAATACTTATGGTAGCAATGGCACGGGCATTGGCCGGACAATAATTATCATCGGCCCAGATATTAAACACATACGTGTTCGAATTTCCACCGCACTGGCTGGTAGTGTCGGCGGCATGGGCACAAGTAGTTATCCAGTTAAAAATTAAAAATGATCCCACATATACCGACTGCGGCAACACAGCCGACAAAGTAGCACAGGGTGGAAGAGGACAGCCGTTTAGCGGATCTATGAAGTATGTCCCAAACTGTGTCCCTGCACCGCTTATAGTCAGCAATTGGCTGGTAGTGTCAGTGAAATAATCGACATCTGTAATAGCCACCATTGCGGTTACTGTATCCCCCGCCATTACCGTATCGGCGAACGAGGTCTGTGATCCGGTAGCTGGATTAATAAATGGCGGAATGATCGTCGGTGCAGTATTTTGCATATTGCCTAGAATGGTAGGACAACCGGGAATAAATGCCAGTGAAAAATCACGCGACACTTCAGCTACTTTCTGACCGCATTTGTATGATGAAGCTTTAATCTTATGGGCATAGCATCCGGCAGTATGATTTAATCCGGTGATGAAACCGGTGACCGTATTCAAAGAAGCAGCTACGTTGAGAGGATCCTGGGTGGTGTCGGGAAACGGACTGTTTACCGAATATCCGGGTAGAAAACTCAAATTCCAGAACAGGCTGTCACTCAAATAGTCCCAGCTATAGTGAATTGCATCGCCATCGGCATCAACTGCACCTGGCTGGATCTGATAGGGAAGACCGGTACACGCAACTGCCATTGGTTTTTCAGTAAAATAAGGCGAACTATCATAACATGGCATAGCACTCTGTCCATCATAGGCAAACATTTTGGCAAAAATGAAAAACGAATTACTTCCTGCATTACCCATGTTGGTTATCTGACTTGAACGGCAGCATTCACTGTATCCAAACCACCAGCCGCCGGGAGGAGGAACACCGGTCAGGGTTACATCTTGCGATTCATAAATCAGTTCTTCAACCAACCCAATAATTGGACTGGTTGTACTACCCATACTACAATTCGCACATGGCGCAGTGCCACTACTGTCGAAACCGGTAGAACTTATATCTGATTGTTGCACCAAACTCAGAAGCACCGCACCCAAAGGATGATTTGTTTGCATATTTAGTTGAAGGCCACTTGTAATCCCATTACAATCACGGTAAAGTTTCAACCGGAATTTGTAGGTGCCATTCCCCTGGCAGATCCAGGTTAATTCCCCACCCATACCGTGTGATGCAAAGGCCTCCTCATAAGTAAAAACCGAAAGAGTACATAACAATAGCGTAAGAATAAATTTCATGCTTTTATGTTTAGCATTATTTGATTCATCACCTCATCCATGTCTGTGAAAATATGCAATCCCTTCTGAACCAGCAATAAATTTTTTGAGATAGCTGATGAAAATTGTCAGGTAAGTGTAAGAATGATGCGGGATGGAAAAAGAAGTAGCGTCAGCAAGTCGATTACCTTATTGTATTGTGGGTGTTAATTATAAGGCATGGCTTTTTTGCACTGCCGTTCATTTGAAAATCTAAAGTTCGGTTAAGAACAAATGTGTCATAGAAGCCCATCACCCCCGCTTTTGGCAATACCTTGTTAGCGGTTCGTGTTTCTGTCGTCCGCGTCAAGTTGCACTGTCCAGTTAAGGTCTGCAATAAACTGTCGGATTGCTTGACTGTTGTGGGTTGTGCGGTTGCAAATAAATTAAAACACCGCTGGGTGGGAGAAAATAAATTGGAATTTCTTCTTGGGGTGGAGAAACAAATACTCCCTTGCAAGCTTTGGTTCAAGCGAAGGCTCAAGCGGCTTGCAAGAGTGTATTTTTTTGTGTGAGAGCTTTTCATTTTTCTTTTGAATTTCATCTAAAGATTTCTGTAAATTTGCAAATAAATATTCAGCGAAGTTACACAATGTCAAAAAGTAAGATTACAGGTTACTGGACTTTTTTTTGCAATCCAAAGTATTGGGCTGTTGATGATTTTCTTCTCACAATAAAGCCAAACTTTAAGAGTGAATATCGGATCGCTTCATGGCAAAAGAAATATTTTGAGAAAGGACAACTCGGAGTTATTAGAGTTGGAGCAGATGGCAGAAACAAAACTCAATTGAATGGAAGGAAAAAACTTGAAAAAGGCGTTTACGCAATTGTTGAAATAATCGGTTCGCCATATCTACAAGGGAAATCTAAATCTGATTTTAAGATTAACCAACAGAAAGATGAATCAGGTAGGTTTGTAGTCCCAATAAAGTATATCAGAAACTATATTGACAATCCAATTCTGTTATCAGATTTAGAAAACGATAATGTTGTAAAAAGTGATGTTTACTTGATGAAAGGTATTCAAGCTGCCTCAATGCCTTTATTGGAAGATTCTTTCAACAGGATTTTACTTTACGGTGAAGAAAATTCCAATGTTGAATTATCCTACTAAAATCGTTCTTCCTCCTCTTTCTTTGAATCTTTGACAATTGGCTTGGTGGTCGTCAATCAACAAACAATTTTGAAAATCATTTCTTCCTAAATCGTTTAAGATGTAATCAAACAGAGAATTCGGTTTATCATTTTTTAGCAATCCGACTTCGTGTGATAAATACATTTTATAGAAATAAGAATTTATGTAATCATACTCTTTAAGTATGTGCTCAAACAATGAGAAATTATCAGTTACCAAGACTTTCTTTGCGTTTGGAAAAAGCTTGTCTATAGATTCAAGTAAGTCCTAGTCTGGCTTATAATGTTCAATATCCTGTAAGAATGTTTTCGTAACAAACTCTTCGCTAATTTTTACTCTGAACTCAGTTAAATATTTCAAAGTGTGTTTACCTCTCATCCATTCATTGAGAATATCTGCATCGTCAAAAACACAATTGCACCAGTCCTTTAACAATTTACTTTTTTGGGATTGAACACACCAGTAATAGTTCGTTGATAAAACACCGAACCAGTCAACAAAGACAAACTCAATTTTATTTCTGTTTAAGAAGATGCTCATGGATATAATTTATTTTACTCCAGTCATTGATTACGCTTTTACCAATGATAAAGTTGAAATCGTTGCCAAGTTTCTTGTTCAAAAGATCAATGTAGTTCAACTCCAAATTTCTGTCAAACCAAACTTCTTTTCCTTCTATGTTTTTTCTTTGAGAAAGAAATGTCTCAACAAATTTTTCAATATCGTCTTTGTTTTCAGGCTTCGGAACAACAACAGAAACAATTACCGAATTGATTGATTGAGAAAAATATGAATTGAGGTCTTTGTAAAAAACAGAAGGAATAATTTTTATATCTGCAATTTGCTCAGTAAATATTTCTTTGCACAATCCCTCAAAATACTGAACAAATATTCGGATTAAGTTCAACGGATATTTTTCAGTTAACTTTTTTATTCTCCCTCTTATTTCATTTTCATCTTTAATGAATAAATGAACTGAATAAGGAAGTTGGATTAAGTATTGTTGCTTTTCCTCAATGCTCTTGCTTGTTGTAATAAATGAAGGGTAAAGCGAACCAAGAGATTGGTCTAAATGATATTCCAAATTCGCATTGCGGTAAAACGATGCCGACTGCTGAATATCATTCAATGAAATATCTGTCAAACTAATTGACAGCATTTTTTTCCTTGGAAACTTTAAGATGTCGCAAACCTTATCAAGATTTTTGAAACTTAAACCTGCATCAGTTCTAAAGTAACTTTGAATATCGTAGCCACATGCTTGTAACGAGTTCAACTCTTTTATTTTTTCAGATGTTATACCGCCAGCAAGTAAAGTTTTCGCTTTCAGGGTTTGCGAAAACCTTCCAAGATGTGAGTAGCTGTTTTTTTCATTTGTACCACCCCTATAAGAAGTATCGTAAATAATAAAATCAAATAACTCGTTGATAGAATTGAAATCTAAATACTGTGATTTGTCTGTAAACACTCCAAACAAAAGCAAGTTTGGAAACAAGTTTCGAATAGTTGTAGCAAGTTGCGGTTGAATTTCAAAATGAAATTGCAAACCCGATGGCTTATATAGCTTAATGATTTTTTGAAGTGCATCAGCATCTTGAATTTTTGTTACAACTACTGGCTTTCCGTTTTTCGCTTTTATGAATTCAATTAGCTCTTGATGCTCACCGATATTATTGACTTCTAAAACATGAACTCCAAGAAAATCTACATTCTGCTTCATTGCAAAACTTGCAAAAGAGATTGAATCAATTTTGCAAACTTTCAAAATGTTATTTATTTTCATAATCATTTATGAGACAGTAGTGATTTTAGTTGTCTTATTTGATAAAGTGATTTGTTTGGATACTTTTCAAATCCTTTAGTTTCTCCAATGCGCGAATAGAATATCCAAACTTCTTTATTGCTCAGCTCAGCGATACGAAACAAAAGAGATAAGTAAGTTGATGGCGCAGGATAATAAAGAATCACTAAATCGGAATTCCTAATGTCAGTAAATGCATCACTCAAAAAATCTCTACCATCAACTTCTTTGTATATCGGTATTTCATCTTCAATGTGTTTTCTTTTATTTGGACCATCAATCCAATCATCAATAATTTGATAATCTTTTTTTGCGTTAAAATAATTCCGTATGTCAAGTAATTGCGGATAGCTTACTGTAATCATAGATTGAGAACATGCGATGAAATCTTTTTTTGTGTTTTCATCTTTAACAACTTCCTCTTGTTGGATAGATGTTTTACTCTTGGAGTTTTTATTCAATCTTTTTTTTATTTCTTCTTTGGTTAAATCAAATTTTTTATTTCTTCCTAAATAGCTTTTCATATTAACAGAGGCAGTGTAATTCGTTTCTTTCAATACACAACACTTTTCTAACTCTTTTAAATTCACACCGCCATGCCCGTCCATTCTCATCTGTGGAAGCCGATTAAACTGAGAATAGTAAACACAGGAGAAATATACATTCTTTGCCTTGTTTCTTAAAGCATTTATTACCGCACCTGCTGTTCTTGCGGTTGTAATGGAATCATCAACCACTAAATCATTTTTTGTTTTAAAGTAACTTCTGTTGTTATTCACATAATCAATTATTTCTTGTTCCGCCTTTGTTGATTCTGAATCAGAATATTTTGAAATTTTTAGAAGTTGAATATCAGCTTTAGGGTAAATATATTTTTTAATTAGGTATGGAAGTTCAATTCCTCCAAATCTGATTCCAATTATGCAATCAATTTTCTCACCTGGTAAATTTCTTTTCAACTTGTCGATTAGCATTAGATTGTCAATAGGAATATCCGCTTCCTTGTATTTCCTTATTGGCTTTAAGTCTTTGTTGAATTTGTCAAGATAATCAATAATGAACTTTCTTGCTTGATTAACAAATGAAATCAATTGAGAATGACTCGTTGCAATTTGTGGGATGCCAAACAAATAATCATAATAATTAGTTATAGCAATGGATGTCAACTCTTCAACTGGTTCAATCGGCAAGGAAATGTCATTTGCTAATATATCCTCGTAAAGCAGAATGAATTTATATCTAATATCATCAAAGAGAGAAGCAATAATAAAATTGTTGCAAACAAAATCATCCTTTTCTAACTCTTGGAAAATCGCAAGCATTATGTCAAGATATAAACAAGCTTTGATAACTTGAAATGCTCTTGGTTCTTCTTCAATAAAAGTTGCGTAATAAATTTCGTTACGATTATGCAATTTACCCTTTGCTTCAGAAAAAAAGTTTGCAAAGGAAAATCGCTTAATGACCTCTTCTTTAAGCTTCTTCTCAGCAGAAGAAAGATTTTTTAATTCAATAGAGCTTCTTCCAGTTTCATCAAAATTATGTTTGTCTATTAGTGTCTTATTATCAGATTCTAAAATTTTCAACTCAGCTTTTATCTTACTTTTAAATATGGCAAATTCTTTTTCAAGTTCATTGATGTGATGTGATATGAACTCAGGAGAAATTGAAATATGTCCTCTTTGTAAATCTTCCATGTATTAAATAGCGGGGCATTATCTTGAAAGTATGATGTCAACTTCTCCTGGCTTCATAGATTTGTCGCCATAAAGTTTTGTTTGAGTTTTAGTATTTCTTTTAAGTGGTTTATTAATTATTTCAACTTTATGTTTTGGAAAGTGCTTTTTTAAAATTCCTAATGTTGTATTTAAAGTAAATTCTCGTTTGTCCGTCCGAACATAGATTGTGCTTTTACGCTTCATCATCTTTGCACATAGTCCGAAAACATTATCTAGTAATTCGTGATACTCTTGTTTGTTTAGAAATCTTCCTTTGTGTTTTTCTTTGAGTGATTGTGGATTTGCTGCCCCACCTAAAAGCCAAAGCCGCAGCCATTGGTCTGCATGATAGTCAGTGATTGAACAATAAGGTGGTGAAGTAAACAGTAAAGAAAATCTGATGTTGTTTTTAATTGCTCGGTCTGCAATTATTCTCAACTCATTTGAACTGTCGCCAAATACGACTGCACTTTCTGTAATTATTGGTTTACCTTTCTCGTAACGCCAATTGATTTTGTTCATGATAAAATCACAAGGGCTAATCTTTGGTGGCTTTGTCATTTTATTTTTCTTCCACCAATTCACAGAGTATGTCATTCCCATTGATTTTGTCATTCTCATTTGGTTTGATAAGCCTTCTCCAAGTTTTGCATGAAGGTAAATGAGAATGATTGACATTAATGTTGCATCAACATTGTTTTTCCTCCAGTCAAGATTTGCTCTTGCCGATAATAAGAATTTCAGCACTTCATCGCAGTAGCACATATGGAAAAACTCATCCATCGTTTTAATTGCTCTGCGGTAGTAATTCCGTTTACCATAAATTTCAAATAAGCGGTCAACAACTTCTTCTTTGTCTGCTGGTTGAAGTTTTACTGAACCATATAGCCAACCTACAGGATTGATTTCAATTCCTAAACTGCTCCGTCCTAAAACTCCTCCTGCATAAATGCTGCTGCACCTTCCCGCAAACGGATCAATGATGTAGTCGCCTTTCTGTGAATATTTTTCAACAACTTCAAAAGCAAAGTCAAGCGGAAACATGGCATAGTAAGGACCAAACCTTGCCCACCGTGATTCAGCTGTGGAAAAACCTTTCAATACTTTTTCGACATCTATCATGCATTTGTTTTATTTCTGATTTCTCTTGCTATGTCTTCAAAAATGCGTTTGCCTATATTCAAAGGAATTGCGGCTTCTGCATGTGCAGAAATAAGAGGAGAAACAGAATTTGGATATTGATTTGAAGCAAGATGGTCAAGCAAGCTCATTACATCGGCTAACCTTGAAAATTGGTCTGGTTTTGCCGTATCTAAATTTTTTTGCTCATCATTGTAATATGCAATAACAGGAACAATCTTATGACCTGATTTAGTTTTATAAAATAATTTTCTTCCGAAATAGGTATCCTGCCCGTATGGTTTTATGCTTTCAGAATAAATGATGTTCTCTTTTATGTAATCATCATTCAGTAGTAATGCAGATTGTCTTGGAAATTTATCCGTAACTCCGTCCTTGGTTGTGTCAATTTCCAAAAAATGATTAAAAAATGTTCCTGATTTTTCAATTCCAATTATCATTAAGTCTACTCCATTAATTCCTTTCTGCAAATCATTTAATCTCCTTAACTCAACTTCAATTGCTTTTGTTAACCATGAAGAAGTGCTGAATACCGCTAATGGACCGTCCATAATAAATGCAACTCTTCGTAATGTTCCCAACCAATTTTTCTTTTCAAATGCACGTAGAATATGGATGAGCCAAAGTCTTTCAAGGGTTGACATTATTTGTCCGAAAAGCTCACCATTACTTCCGCTTGGGTTCATTAATTCATGTAACCGAAGTGCATCTGTTGAGAATAAGGGTTTGCCTGTATGTGGACATGCATACTCGCCAAAATCATAAGTCATTCGTTCTTCTATACCTTCAATTGGACTCCACGGCAATTTATTTTCCGAATCTGGAAATCTTCTTCGCTTAATTCGTAGTAAATGTTCGTATGTGTCAAGCAATGTTTCACCTTCGGCAAACACGATGTTACTTTTTAATTCATCAAACAATGCTCTTCTGAAAGAGGATTTAGGACTGCTTTCACCTTCTAACACTATGTTGCTTCCCGGGAAAACACTTTCAATAGTTGAAGCTTTCTCCGTTTCCCTAAACTTTTTTGGATTAATAAATTCATCTTTTGCAAGTTCATTTACTTGTTTTAGGTCAATAAGCACAGAGGCTATAGTCACATATCCAATTTCAGCCCCAGGAAATCCTTTTTCGGGTTTTGCAGAAAGACTACTCCCATCAATTGCAAGAACCAAGTCGGGTTGTAAATTACTTTCCTGCAAATCTTTTTTGTAAGTAAGCATCCCTTCAACTTGCTCTTCGCTATCGGGCTGACGAATAAGCATACGGTCTTGAAGTGCTTTGATTTTAGAACTGTCAAGAACTCTCCTTAAAGGTTCGTAACTAGCAAACTCTCCTTCAAAACTCATGGTTGTGTAACTTGAAATTTATCTACTTGAACTGGAATGACGAAAGGATTGCTCAAAGTTTTCACTCTTAAAAAACCTTTGTCTTGTGCTCGCCTGATTGATGGTTCAAAGTCGGCAAAGTCATAATACTTGCACAACTCTTTAGTTTCATCTGTATTATTCAAATGAGAAATAAACCAGTTTGAAGTGTTGCGTAAAATATTTTTTTGAATGCTGCTAACTTCTTGCGTTGCGTAAACCATTCCAATGCGATACTTAGCTCCTTCCTTCGCTGTTCTCACCCAAATGTCTGAGAGGTCTAAATCATTTCCCGCAGGAAGAATGTTGTGTGCTTCCTCAATATAAATCAAGATTTCAGGAATGCTCGTTGCACCTTGAATAAATCGTCTTTGATTTTCTCTGAAAATTTTTGACATGATTCTGTTTGCAGAAGATTTATTCAATTCGGGCTCACCGCTTGACTGGTCAATAATTACAAGTTTGCCTGCAACAAGGTGATTGCAGATGTCTTGAGCATAATCATTTGTTGTGTCTGCACTATGTTGCTCTGCTGCTTTTCCGATTTTTCGTGTTCCGTTTGCATATTGAAAAATTCCGATAATTTTTTTCAATTCTTCATCAGCCCAACTTTCACCTGAACCGTTTGGTCTGCTTACATAAGTAATTTCAAATGCCCTATATCCGCTTTGACTGTCTCGTATGAACTTGTCTAAGTTCTCAAATGCACTAGCAAGCTGAGCCCAAGTTGGGTTTGCATTTGAAAAAATTTGTGCTGCTGATTGGTAGTCCGGTGCGTTAGCACTCTGACTACCTTGCATTGCTTGTATCAATTCACGATTAAAGAGATTTCTTGTTGATGCTCTCAAATTTGTTGGGACTGGAAATCCTGCTCTTGCTAAAACTGAACGATATGCTAAAACTCGTCTGTTGTATCTTGTTGTAGCACTCATGTCATTGGGGTCAGGTGCTTCAAAGGTTACTTGCACAAAATTTTTCATATAGGTGGTGTTATCCTCTGCAAGTATGCTGTCAATAATTTCCTTTCCTATTTGCAAATTCTCGTCAAGGTAAAAATTGAGCAACATTAAAATTCTGTGTGGGTCGCTTGGATGCCGTGTAATTCCGTATGTAACTACTTCGTTTTCTCTCTTTGCTTTTGGAATGAGTTTCCAAATATTTTTTAAAGCGTTGTTGTTGTCTTGAATATTTTCATTTGCATATTCGCCATTCGGGTCAAAAATTATCTGTCCAATACGAAGTGGCTTATCTCCTTCTTTGTTGGGTGTCCGTAATTCAAAAACTGCCTTGGCAATAATTTTTGTTGTGTTTGATTTTCCAGTTCTCGTCATGCCAAATAAAGCAGACTTTTGACTAAGTAAATCCGCAGGATAAATGAAAACAGGAACATCATCTATTTGCTGATACTTTCTGTTAGTTGATGCATATCGAACAAAACCCAACTTCACTTTTTCTGTGTTTCCGTATTTATCACGGTGTTCTTGTTTGTTGGTTGGGTCACAATAGTTTACAATTTCTTCAAGCGCTTTTGCATTTGGTTTAAAAACTTTTAATCCACGGTTTGGATAGTAATTTGAAATGTCACTGCCGAATTTCAAAGCCAATGGTGCTTCTGAATTTGTTCCGTTCTCCTCTAAGTAAAAAGTTCCGATAATTCTGCACTCAACACCAGCATATCCAAGTAATACACGAGTTTTTGCATCCATTGCACCGTCACTGTCCCAATGCCTTTCAGTTTCACCGCTTACTCGTTGTGCGGTTTCAACTCTTATTCTTTCAGCTTCCTTGTCCTGTGGAAGTGGTGCACTGTCCATTACACGCAAAAGGATAAATGAGGCATCTTCGGTTTTGAAATCAATTTCGGCTGTGCCTGCTGAATCAATTCTTGTTGCAATCAAGAAACTTAAACTTGGAATGCCTCCAACTTTTTTTCTTTCGCTGTCGTGAATAATCACTCTTGCGGTTTCATAGTTGATTGAATAGAGTTCCCCGACATACTCATTCTGTTGAATAAGTTTTTGAAACCACTGTTGGGCTTCAACTTTTTTGTCGTAATCTCTTCTCTCGGTAATTTTCTTTTCTAAACTCATTGTATAATGGTTTTTTTAATATTCGCAAAGATAAGTTTCTAAAGTAAGGTTTTTAATAAGGCGTTGGCAAAAAGCGGCTCTTTTGGGGTTGCCAGTGGGTCGGATTTTAGCGTTGCGGCAACCCCAAATGTGCCGCTTGTGCGGTTGCCGTGGAAATTCAAATTTATTTTGTGCGGTGGTGGTGTTTTAATTTTTTTATTGCGTAGCCATGAGTGTCGGACTGTCCGCCCGAACTGTCCCGAAGTTATGTTGCCTGTATGTTGTTGTTCACCTGTCAAAACTTATTGTCTTAAAGTTTATTACAGCCCGTCTGTCTAATGGTAGCACTGTCCCAATAGCATGACCGCTAACGTTTTGCGGCTTGGCGTAGTGGCGGATTTCTACCACAAAGGTTCATACGAAGCACGTCACCCGCCATTACGCCAAACCGCTGTTAGCGGTAGTTATTTTTTACTTTTTATAATTGATACAAGTTTTTGTCCGTGTACCAATAATTTAAGTCGTTGTCTGTTTAAAGAAATGTGTGCTTGTTGTTTCTCGTGTTCGTCAATTCCGTTTTTATAAATAGAAATTATATGTTGATAAGTTAAAATGCCAGTAATATTTTTGCCCACCACAATTGGCAATATATCTACATTTTCTTTTGCCATTATTTCAACTGCTTTTCGTAGTGTTTCCGTGGGCTGAATAAATAAATTATTTCGCTTTATAATCAAACCTACTTTTTTATCGGTGGCGTGTTGAGAGTTAAATAGAGTTGATGAACTCAATAAACCTTTATATTCCCCTTCTGCATCTGAAATTATAAAATAATTAGAATGTAGGTCGGTTTCATTTGTAAGCCAGTTACGGACTTCACCAATTTCCATATTGTCGTTTATAACAATTCCATTATCATTTATAATTTGTCCTACTGTTGTTTTTTCAAGAATATCAGGCTCGTAAGAATGTGGTGTAACAACTCCTCTGCGTGCAATTTTTTCGGTCATTATGGTGTTTTCCATTAAAAAGAAGGATGTAAAATACGATGTACTGCAAGTAGCCAATAAAGGCAACAAAGCATTGGATTGACCTGTAGTTTCCAATGCAAAAACAATAGATGTCAAGAATGCTCTTGATGCTCCCGCAAACATTGCAGACATTCCAACAAGCACTGAAAGAGGAATGTTAATTCCCGAATTTGGAAACCAAAACATTCCAATTCCACCTATCAAAGCTCCCGTTGCGCCACCTATTGTAAGCAAAGGAGCAAGTGTTCCTCCTGATGTTCCGCTACCTAAAGAAATTGCCCAAGACACAAATTTTAAAATACATAATGAAAGTACAACTTGCATTGGCATTGTGCCAGTAAGAAGGTCGGTAATGTTACTGTATCCAACACCAAGTGTACGAGGTGCAAAAAAACCAACCACTCCAACGGCTATACCACCAATGGCAGGCCACCATGCCCAATGAATTGGGAGCTTTTCGAAGATGTCTTCAATCCAATACACAATTTTGGTTACAATAACTGAAATCAGACCAATAACAATTCCCATTGTACCATAAAATAAAAGTGCGTAGTTAGATGCTAGTTGCAGTTGAAAATTAAGCGGGAAAACTACACCTTCTTCAAATAACAAATGATGCCCTGCTGCTCCTATAATGCAAGCCAAAGCAACAGGAATAAACGACCTTGCCGAAAACTCGAATAATAATAATTCAACGGCTAAAAGTATTGCAGCTAAAGGACTTCCAAAAATAGCCGACATACCTGCTGTTGCCCCAGCAGCAAGTAATATTTTTCGTTCATTGGGCGTGACTTTTATAAGCTGTCCAAGCGTAGAACCTAAAGCTCCACCTGTCGCAATTATCGGACCTTCTGCACCAAATGGACCGCCTGTGCCAATAGAGATAGCTGCTGACAATGGTTTTAAATATGTAATGGAAGGTTTTATTTTACTTTGGTTGGTTAGAATTTGCTCCATTGCTTCTGGAATTCCGTGTCCTCTAATAGCTTTTGAACCATATAACGCCATTAAGCCAACAATTAAACCTCCAACTATTGGAACGACTACTACAAATATTCCATAAGTATGGTGTATTGGACTTGATGGTTCAATAGAGAAGTTGCCATAAAATGCGATGTTGGTAATTAAGTCTATAAGATATACAAGCAATTTTGCAATAAAACTTATACAAACCGCAATTGCTACGGCAAGTATGGATAGGCGTAATAATCTTTTCTTATCATACTTCTTTTTTGAAATTGCATTTTCTCGCTGTAGTGTTGGCTCTAATGAGATTGAAACTGGTATTCCGTTGTTTAACATATTTATTAAAAATTAAAATTGATATAATGAAATCCGAGAACTAAGACACCTTGAAGTAACATCGTGCCGTCAAGAATTCCGTAATAATATAAGGGTGAATTTCGTATTCTCTCGTTGGTTAAAAATACAATTGTTGTTAAAAAAGAAACCGCAAATGCACCAATAATAAACCATTGATTTGTGATTGAGTAATGAATAACTGTGACTGCAAATAATAATACCAATGTTGTCATTGAAACATATGTTGATTTTTTTGCACCAATAAGCAATGGAATTGTCTTTAATCCTGTTTGGCTGTCTGCATTCATGTCACGAATATCAAATGGAATTGTTATTGCGAATACAAATAAAAAACGTTCAAATATCATGGTCAAAATGTGAAAATTGTTGTATGCTTTTTCTGAATGAATTACAGGAAGTAGTATGGTAACGGTAGCCCAAACAAAAGAAATCAGGAATATTTTCAGATAGGGAATTTGTCTTAGTCTGAAAAGCACTTTTGTGTTTTTTGAGAGAGGGGTTGAATAAGATAAAGTTAGCCCAGCAATTGGAGCTAATGTAAGAAGCACTTTTAATTTTGCTTCAATAACAGAAATAGCGAAACCAAGAACGGATAAAAACACTAATAAATAAAACCATTTCAATTTATCTTTAACCCAATTGTGTTTATCAGAGTTTAGAGCATCTGAATTCGTTAAAACAGTAATAAGTCTATGAAGATTATATTCAAAAAGCGTGGCAAAAAAAATCAAAAACAGATAAGGATGCCATTGCGGATTAATTCCTAACTGTATTTGTGTCGATAAGGTTAATGCAACTGCGGAAAGAGAAATAAAAATATTTGAATTTATGAGTATTCTGATTGCTTTCAATATTCGTTTGCTTTACTGTCTGGTTGTCGGTTTGTGTTACTGATAGTTTTTATTTTTGTCTGTATTTGAAAAATAAAAGAGTTGGTTTTTTGTCTTGTCCTTCGTTTGTTATTAACATATCGCCATTTTCATAAAAGGTAATTCCTTCGGCTTTGTTAAACGTTGTGGGATTGAGTTGTTCAATGTGCTCAATATCCCCTTTCATATTAAAGATGAAAAGCAAATAATCTGATGCGGAAAGAAGAAAAAGTTTTTTTGTTACAGGGTGAATACCAATTGCAGAAGTTCCGAATTTTATAAATGGTTCAGTAAAAGGTTGCCCATTCTTTTTACGCGTTTTTGTTGGTAGATTAAGGTTTTTATTATTGGCAAAATCTTTAATTGCTTGTAGGTCAAAATCAAAAACAGGTTCACTTGACAGAGTTTTTGTCTGCAAGTCAAAGCCATAAATTACCCTTTTGTCTTTGTATTCGGGTCCCTTTCCGATTTTCCCCTTGCAAGCAATTAGTAGTCTTTTGTTGTCTTGGTCGTAGCAAAGCCCTTCATTATTATTGGCAGGGATGCCAGTAGTATAAGAAGTCAATTTAAAATTGTCTGATGTGTAGTTAGATATTTCAAATAAAGTGCCGTCACTTCTTAATACATAAATGGTCTGGTCAACCCTTGTTATTCCTTCATAGTCCCCGTCAAGATTGAAAGTATATTGTTTTTTGATTTCGTTCTTTTTTGCGTCATAAATAAAAAGAATTCCATTTTCGTCTTGGATACACGCAAAGGTTGTTGAGTCTATGTCTGTCAACCCTGATACTTCGTGTAATGTGTCGGGTAATAGGAAAGTATTGTCGGGTTTTGTAAGATTGTAGCCCGTTATTTTTTCATTGTTGGTAAATGTCACACCACAGCCCAACAGGAGTAATGTCAAAACTGTCGGAATACTTGAAATTAAATTTATCATTTTATCATTTTTTAAGTTGTCTGTCCGTTACAAATTGTCAAGTTGTACTGTCGCTATATAATTACCGCTAACTTATTTATACCCGATACAAATTAGCGCCTAACATACATAACCTCCTCCAACCCCCACCTCCTAAAATTATCACAATTTACCTATGCCACCTACCCTACTACAGGGAAACCCGTAGGGATTTGAAAAAATAATTCATTCAGATGGAGCATAAGGACAGTAGAAGAAGTTATCGCATTAGGTAATAACATCATGATTATCAGATATTTGACGTCAGCAACATAAAAAAGTGGGAGTTTTCTGGTCGGGACGCTGAAAAGAACACGCTGAAAGCAAATGCTCCACTTTTAAGCAGTGTTGCCCAGTCAATACCGTAATATTTGGTAGGTTTTTAAGGTGATTATTGGGCTTTTGCTGTAAAGGCGTTTTTGATTTGTTTAAGTAATGTGGTACAATGGTTTGCAGCTAAATAAGTGCGGGACCATGACCACAAAAATTGCATTGAAAAAATAATTTATGATTAACAACTAAACTGCCTTTTGAATGCACAACTTGGCTGAATTGGTAGCTGTTTAGAGCGATTCGCACTTCTTGTTAGACATCATATTAATTCACTTAAAACTGTTTCTGGATAAGCTATATAATCTCCATACTGTCCCTTTTTAATTTCTGCGCCTTTGCTTTTCCCAAGATTTGTTAAAACCCATTCGTCATTCTTCTTTTCAATCCATTTTAGTTTTTCAAATTTATATTGGAGGTCTTTTGCTGAAATTCCTAATTCCTTTGATAGCGCAGTTGCGGATAAATATTTCCCCTTAAATGTTGTCTGATTATTAGGTATGGTTTCTTGTTTTTGAGGTTTTATAAATGTTGTCTCTATTTTTTCCTTTCCAATTTCTTTTGGGGCCTCTACATATGAGAAGTCAGTGGCATTATTTAAAATAGATTCAATATCCCTCCAAGCATCTTCGTAAACAGATCGATCCGCTTCATTTTCTCTTTCGATCAAAATACCCATTTCTCTGTTATTCTGTTGTGAAAATTCGTAAAGATTCATAGATGAAATAATCATTTTCTTTTCGTTGAGATAGCATTTTGCATGAAGATTCTTTGAAAAATAAAGGCGTACATATTTTAAGTTTTGTAGATAGCTCATTTCTCCTGGATTAAGTTCTTGCTTCCCAAAAATTATTCGAACTTCTGCTTTTTCTCTTTCTTTGTCATTAAGTAGTTCTCTAATGTTGTCGGAAAGTTTTAGATAAGGGCTTATTATATAAAGTCTTTCTCGAGCTTCTCTGATCAATTCTTCAACTTCTGCAGTTATTCCTGATGTCCTTAAATATTTTGGCATAGTCCCTTTTTTTTACACTTTACAAAGTTAGTTTTTCAAATTTAATCTATGTTTTGTTCTGTCGTTTTTGATTGACCGCTAGCAAATGGTCTCTTTCCCCTAACTACCACACACCACACCAAACTCCCCCTCACCCCCCACCCCCTAAAATTATCACAATTAGCCCTACGCACCTACCCTCCTACAGGAAAACCCGTAGGGATTTGAAAAAATAATTCATTCAGATGGAGCATAAGGACAGTAGAAGAAGTTATCGCATTAGGCAATAAGATTCTGATTATCAGCCATTTGCCGTGAGCAATATAAAAAAATGGCAGTTTTCTGGTCAGGGCGCTGAAAAGAGTCCGTTAAGGAAATTGTTCCAGTTGAAATCGGTATTAATTTATTATTTCCGGCACATGGCCGTTTCGGCAACTAATGTCATTCGCGGTTACGTCAACTTCTCCAGCCGCCCTTTTCGCTTTACTATGTTTTTATAGTCCCACTGTATTTCGATGGACTTTTGCAGCCAGCGCTTCAGATCGGCCGGTTTGATTTCGGAAACGGCAGTGTAGAAGATTGATGCGTCTTTAAACTTTTTTCCTCTTACGTTTAACAGTTCCTCATCGAAACCGGCACCGCTCCAGAACATGAGCCGGATACCGGCTTTTTGTTTGCTGTAACCGACAATGGGATTTTCGTTTATAAACCAGACAGGATGCGCATGCCACACTTTGCTTTCAGCATTTTTTAATTCGCGGTCGATGATGGACGACAGCTTGTCACATATTTCCCTGACGGCGGCCGTTTGACTGGCGTTGTATGTTTTTATGTCCTGGTGCATTAAAAATGGGATAACGATTTCGGGCTTGGCGAAGGTGGCGATTTTCACCACAAATGTTGATGCGGAGAACCAAACTTTGATTAACCACAAATGTGTCTGCGGAGCACTGAACCGCCACTTTTGCCAAACCCGTGTTATCGGCTGCCCTTCTGTCTGTCATTTGTTATTATTGTTCATACCTTATGGTGTCGGCTTGTGTTGCACAACAGGGAAAAGCAATGTTCCAAAGTTGCAAGATAAATTCACTTTCTTTTTTCAACTCTTTTTGTCGTTGTTCTTCTTTGTAAAACTTCGCCATGAATTCAAGGTCTTTACTTATCTTATTTTCTTTCGCATACTTTTCATAAGGTCTGATTGCTTCTTTCACTTTGTCCAAAGTAGAATGAGTAAGAGTTAAATTGTATTTTATTGGTTCACTAAGTTCAAACTCTTTAATTGCAAGTGATGGCGTTTCTCCTTTGTAGCCAATAGAAATTAGGATTGCTTTTCCATCTTTCGGCATCAGCATTTGTTTGGCTTGGTCGTTACCTGCATAAAATTCTACATTGTCTGTTGTATTCAGTCGGTATAAACTTTTTATTGAAGTGAAAACAAAGTAGGAGTAAACTCTGTCAAACTCTTTTCCATTATCAACAAATATTCCTTCGGTCACTTTTGTTCCCCAACTTTTCGGTAATGTTCCTTTGTCAATATTTACCCAACCTGTTTCAGTCCAATTGAAACCATAAATTTCCATTCTGTATTTCTCTCTTTTCCAAAGCAGTTTCTTGTAATCGTCAGCAACTTCTTGTGCTTCTTTATTCTTGTCATTAAGTTCTTTCATCACTTTCTCTTGTCGCTTCTCCAACTCTGATTTCACTTTTACAAGTTGCTTTTCATAGTATCCTTTTAAAAGGTCTGCATACTTGTCGGCTTGCTTAACCTTTGTCAGTCGCTGTTGTGAAAAGTTTACAAAGTCATTATAATATTTGCTCTCTCCAACTGTGATTGCTGCTATGCTATCAACTTCATAAAGATTTTTGTCAAGATTGTTGATGTAAGTTTCAAGAACTGCGTTGTTGCAAGTTTTGAAAATAATTTTCAGCCTTGCTTCAAATTCTCTTGTTGCAATAAATGTGTTCTGATATTTTTCCGACTTGATGACTTTAATAATTGCTGGGTCAATTCCACAAATTGATTTTGATGCTGAACTATCATTTACTGCCTCGTCTTTTGCATTTACAAGATAAGAGGTAGAAGTATATTTTCCTTTTACTACTTGCTTGCTTTTATTGTAATAGGGTTCGTTGTAATTTGTCGGAACAAAACCCTGTATCAATGAACTGCCGTCTGTTACCGAAAGTTGATAATACAAACTGTCGGTTAAGCCTTGTGTTGCTGTTTTGTATTTCTTGTAAGGCATTCCTTTGTCAACTTGGGTTTGAAAACCTTGCGGAAGAAAATCAAGTGAGTTGATGTCAACTGTTACAAGATAATTGTCCAACGCTTTTGGCTCAACCCAATTCATGTTTCCCTTTTCATCTCTGATGCCTTTGTAAGCCATCATTCCTGCTTTCTTTTCTGTTGTCGGAATTTCAATGTGAATGGGATTGTCTTTGTTGATTGTGAGTTGTTCTCCATTTGCAGTTGCGTTGAAATAAATCATTCCGTCTGTTTCAAGTTGCTTGCCGTCTGAATTTGTTGTCAAGTTTGAAAGCAACATATCTTCTAAGGACAGAGCTTCGGAGAGTTCAATTTTTACATTGTCCTCAACGATTTCACCTTTCGCATTTTTGAAACAACCTTTCGGACAAACTAGAACTGTTCCGTTTTTACCTTCAACAACATTGTCTTGTTTGCTGTCAATGTCAAATGTCTGACTTGGAACAATCGTGTTTTTAAATGGGTCTTCTGGGTGCAATTTAATTGTGTTTGTAATTGAGGTGTTGTTGCACTGAAAAAGTGTCACCGATAAAAGTGCTACTAAAATTGTCCTTGCGATTTTATTGTTCATGTCTGTTCGGTTTATGCAGTCAGTTTGATGTTAGCACTGTCGTCATAGGGTTGCCTATAACGTTCCGGCTATGCGCAGTGCGGGATAGAAAAGCCGAAACCTTCAATCTGGCACAAACGGTAGCCAAAGCTGCGTTTTGTGTTTTTAAATTTATTCAACAAAAACGTCAAAGCGGAGCTTTGGCGGATTAAAAGCACCGACTTTTCGGATAACCCTTCAGCCCGCATTGCGTATAGGTTTTGTTGGCAAGCGTTATTTTTCTTTTCTCTTTTCAAATTCAGTCCATTCGTTTTCAAATTCGTCCTGTGCAATTGCTGTCACTCCAAAAGCTTCAAAATCGTCAAGAGTCAAATGATTGTCAGTCCAATACCCATAATTCTGACCCAAAGGCATTGCAACAATTGAATGGTCATTTTTGTCAAATCCAATTTCCCTCCAAGCTGCGTTTTCGGTTCGATTGTATTCTACTAACCAATAGTCAACTTGGTCAATTAGTTTGTCAAAGTCAGGGTTAGCTTTTGGTAGAATAGTCGATAGAATTTTGACCACAGCGTTTTCAAATCGACTTGAATCAACAACAGATTCGCTTTTCGGGTCTTTAAATTTTATATAATTGAATTCGTCCATTATTTACTTATCAATGCAATCAATAGCCAAATTAGTCCACCTATAAACCCCGAAACACCTACGACTAAGAAAATTGTATTTGTTGGGTGTGGTCCTGCAACAGTCCAAGCAATTGCATTTAAAATCCAACCAAGAATTATGAGTCCAATCGAGAATGTTATCTGTTTCTTTCGAGTCATTTTTTAATGCTTGCCAACTAATCGATACCCGCTAGATAGTAGCGCCTAACATACATACACCACCTCCAACCCCCACACCCTAAAATTATCACATTTAGCCCTACCCACCTACCCTGCTACAGGAAAACCCGTAGTGTTTTGGAAAAATAATTATGCGATGAGGTAACGCCGGCATGTGCGGAATGGTAAGCCCGGGTAACGTAACTGTTTTATTGATTAGTAGTTACGGGGTAGTGGGAAGGCGATCCAGCACGATAACCTGCAAACCCTCATTTGATGCTTTGAACCCTAAATTGAAGGCACAAAAAAAAGTGCCATGCCGCAAGCATGGCACTTTGTGTAAGTAATGTGTGAGGTTAGTTGCCGGAGCCGATAATGAGCCGCTGGACGTTGGCATTGTTGCCGTTTACTACCATGCGCACAAAGTAGGTGCCTGCACTCAGGTTGAGCATCAGCTCCTGCGAGTATTGGCCCTTTGGTAAATATCCGAATGACTTCTCATATACTTTACTGCCAGTTATTCCGAATACGGAGAAGGAAACATCTGCATCGTCTTTTAAGGTGAACGGCAATACTACAGGACCGGGTGCCGGGTTAGGATATAGCTCGCCTAAGAAATTTTCGGACGGTGATCCGAGTGAGGGATTGCGGTCGACGTAAATCAACACCGAATTGTCGCCGCTGAAGATGTTGTCGCGGACACGGAACACCACTATATACGGTTTGTTGCGCACCTGTGCCTGTGAGGGTGTCCAGCTGAAGGTTCCCACTTTGTTGGTTGTATGATAAGCCTGTGTGGTAAAGGTGGCTGCATGCTGTGGCAAGAGGAACGGCTCACCAAAGGCAACAAATTCAACCGGATCGCCTTCGGGATCTTCGGCATGCAGTGTAACATTTAAGGGCACACCTGCCATGGTGCGCAAATAAGAATATCCTTGTGCGTTGCGCGGGATGTTACCCAGGTCAACAATTACGGGACACTTGTTGGTATCGGGAATCACAATCATCTGATAGTCGCGGCGGATTTCTCCGATTTTTTGTCCGCTTCGGAATTCCTCCACCAGAATAGACGCGACAAAATTACCCAGCGCGTCAGGTGTCCAGCTGATTTCGCCCGTTACCGGATCAATGGTAAAGGCATCGGCCGGTGCTGCTGCCGATGGGGTGAGCCATCCGGTGCAATAGGCATTCATTGCCGTAAGAGGTGTATCAATGGACCAGGTCATGGAATCGCCGTCGATATCGAAAGGTAAGGAGTTGTATTGCCAGGGCTGGTTAATTGGCAGAAACGTAACAGGAGGCGCTAAAAATACCGGAGTGGAATTAGCGGCACCTGCAATGTTGGTGAAGGTGGTTGTCAGAAACATGTTCTCCGCTAACGGATCCGTTAAATTCTGAATGGCACCATTGCGGCAACAGTTGGTCCAGCTGACATGATAAGTGCCGGGGCCGGACACGGAGATGGTGTCGATGAAAAAATAGGTCTCAACTCCGTATGGATATCCCGGCAGTAACGAACCGGAGTTGGTGAACTGCGATGTGGTTGAACTAAACAAATAAGTATAAGAACTGTCGTACACATCAAACTGCGCGGTAGTAGCAAAAGGAATACCGAGCGTGTCGCGATAAGCGGTGAAGTGAATCACATAATCGTTTCCTCCTATATGCTCAACCGTGAGTTCGCCACCCATCAGGTGCGTCGCCTGTACCGAATAGCCGGCAAGGAGGGCAATACATAGCGTAAGAATTTTTTTCATGGTGCAAAAGTTTAATTATGCAAAAAACACTTGTTGTTATAAAGGTATTCAAATGGTTTCTATTAAAAAAATGCGATTTATTTTGATTTATAAATATCTGTTTATCAATTATTTATGCGATTCTATCAAATTTTCAATTGAACTGCCGGGCTTTCGGGCTGTGAATGCGACTGCGGGAGAGCGGATTTGAAGGGAGGGATTAGAGCCGTGGTGCTACGAAGCAAGACGATACCTTTCGCCCCATTGTTGCATTTGCATAAACCGACTGCGATTAGTTTGAAAGCCGCGGTTGCCGGTTTTTATCGGACCAGAAAGCCAGCACTACAAACAGCCACTGGAGATTGCCGGCCCATGCAACGGCCTGCATGTTGGGCGGCGGCGGACCAAAAAAATTGGCGAGGTAAACAAAAACCAAAAAGAGGATGAGCACCCAGGTAACAATGGTTCCGGTTTTGTTTTTGGGTGTGGTGCACGACAAATAACGTGCTACGCCAAAAATAAAAATGAGTGCTTCGAGCGCAATTGCCGCCAACGGCTGATTCCACAATCCCATTCCAAATACAGGGGAATCGCCCGGGTACAAGGGTAAATCGGGGCGATGCACCAACAGGTCCAATACCCAGTGGCTTACCACACACAACCCTAATATAAAAGCGGTAAAGCGCTCTTTCTTAAAAATATAATAACAGCCACCCACCACCACCGACCATAACAACGCCATGGCCAAACTATGTGTGTAGGGATAGTGTGTGAAATCGAATGGCGTGAGTACGGTGATGCCCGGAACAATTTCTGCCCGCTCGATGCCTAAGAGCAATAACACCGGCCACAACAAGTCGAGAAATTGTGCCGCTATAAATAAGGTGCCCAGCGAAACATCCGGCACCGTTTTTTTAGCAGCATACCCAATGGCAAAATGTCCTATAAACATGATGGCGGAGAATTTATTTCAATGCTACAATTATTTTTTCAATTTACAAAGAGCTCCCGCTTAACCTATGGAGCGTATCCGATTGAAAAATAATTTATGTCGAACACCACAATGGAACGGCCGTTAACGTGCAGTGGTCCGGTCATGCTCCACCCGTCATTTCCGCTCATACGCATGGCAGAGGGCGGACAAAATGCACCCGGCGGTATGTTGGCAATATCCGTTTCCTCGGTAAAAAAGCCTATGGATGCGTCGGGAACAAGCGTTATAAAATCTCCGTTGCGGTCGCTGGTAAACGTGCACAGTTTTTTAGGAGCCCCGGTGCTGTCAACACGGATGGTAAACATTTTCTGATGGCGGTAGGGTCCCGAATTTTCGGTGATGTTGCTTCCGCCGTCCTCGCGCTCCACGCCACCATACACTTTTGAGGTAAAAGTCAGCCTACCTATAATCAAATGTATCCCCGGCTTCACATAGGTGGTGTCCGTTATAACGCCTCTTTCGTACATTAACTCCGCGATGCGCTTTCCCTTTGAATTGTAAAACACCGACCGTCCTTCGGGTAAACTTTTTACCAGCTGACGCTCCCACATTTTTTTTCCGTTCTCGTAATAACGGGTATACAGTCCCGATGGCACCCCGCCGATTTGCTTCACAACCGATTCGGTTACGCCATTTGCATAAACCCCTTTCAGCAATGTGTCGCTGCCCTGCACCAGTACAAATGTCCGGCTTCCGTCAGGATTGTTCGCATGCCGCAGGGTGTCCTGCGACATAGCATCGGTAAACGTTACAACCAGAAAAATAAAAACCAGTAGTTTCATTCAGCCTCAATCCTGATTAAAATGCATCTTTTTGTCGCGCAGCTATTCATTCAATTATAAAATCTCCCGATTACAATACATATCACGGTCAGGGGCGATACGTTAGTTATTTACGCGTACCACCAACTCTTTGATTTCTGCGGCAAGATACTGTTAATTGACCGGTTTGCCCTGAGCTACATCTTCAATAAATCCGATGAGTCCGTTCATGTAGGTCTCCTGATCGTCGTACATGTCCATGTGCGAACCATTGGGGCACAACAAAAACCTGCCGTGCTGAACCTGTTTCGAAATCCACTCCATGTGTTTCGGATCCATGGTATCATACGCACCGCCAATGGTAAGTGTTGGAACACTGATTTTATTCAGCTCACCGCTGATGTCCCAGTTTTTCATTTTAGCATCTTCCGAAACGCCAAATTCACTCGGTCCCTGCATGGTTACATAGAGGCCCTGGTTTATTTTGGCAAACGCCCTGTTCACCGGATTCGGCCACTGATCGGGAGGCATGCGTAAGATGTGTACCGGATAAAAATGGGTGAAGATCAGCTCCTCATACCTCGGATTGGCATAGTCTTTTTTAGCTTCCAGCTCTTTTATTTCCTTTAATACAGCAGGGTCCATCTGAGGTGCCAGCACCTCGTCGGCATATTTCTGATACGCGGGAATCGACGATACCATATTTGAAATAATTAATCCTTTGAGGTTGTGCTGGTATTTGAGCGCGTACTCCATTGCCAGTATGCCGCCCCACGAGTGTCCCAGCAGGTAAAAATTGGTTGAGTCGAGTCCTAACGCCTGACGCACCTGTTCCACTTCATCCACATACCGTTCGATGGTCCACAAACTACTGTCGTTGGGCTGGTCGCTGTAGGCCGATTCGAGCTGGTCGTAATAATAGTATTCGATGCCCGCATTCGGGAAATAGGAATCGAAACATTCAAGGTATTCATGGGTGGCACCGGGGCCGCCGTGCAGTAACAGCACTTTTATTTTCGGATTGTTTCCAACGCGTTTGGTCCACACATTAAAGGTACCCTTTGGCGTTTGAATCGGAATCATTCGCACTCCTCCGCTGAGTTTATCACTCATACCCGAATAATTCAGATAGTTGTTCTCTTGTGGTGCCGGCGTCTCCACTTTAGTGGTACAGCTTTGTATAATGAGGGCTGTTATGACAAATACAGTTGCAACTTTCATGGTTGAGGATTTTGGTTTAAGTCAAAATTAGAAGAAATATTTCTATCAAAAAAACGAATTGATTACAAAAACTTTCTCCTGTACAAGTGATTTACTTTCTTCATAGTACATTCTGGTTGTTTTCACCGAAACACAAATTATTTCCGGTATTTTTTAAACAACCGGCTGATGATGGTGCAATATGGCAAGCAATTCGTTGCGCAGCTGAAGCAACTCATTTTTATCGCCTGCATTCATGTTAAAATAAAAACGAATTACTCTTGCAAAGCGTTTTAATTCGGTCCAGTAAAACATAGCCGCGAATCCCGATAACGGCATCAGCGCCATCCAAAGCAGTGTTGGCACCATTTCGGTGGTGATAAAATGTCTGAACAACAATGTTTCTGCAGTGTAGCATGTCAGGTACAGTACCATCCCCAGTCCCAGAATAGCCGATGCCCGGTATTCTATTTCCAGGTTAAAGAGGTTGAATATTCCGGATGGCAGCATATAGGGCAACCCGTTAGTCAGCAGTCCTATGAGGTAAACGGGCAGCAGCAGTACAAAAGTGGTTATGTATCCGGCACATACCAGCACTTTGTTCTTTTGCAGGAAGGTATCGGTGAGCAGCCCCGAGGTAATGTGCGCTGCATCGAGCCGGCTGTAAAAAAGCTGAACCTTTTGTTTTGCCTCCTCATATAATTCGGGCTGATGTGTGTGAATGTACTGCAGTACATCCGACAATTTTTTTCTCACCTCGAGCGACCGTCTGGTGTTGCGGTATAAATCGGCGCCGGGTTCGGCATAAGCCGTATAAAAGCGGTGTGCCTTTATCAGGAAGTCTTCCATCTCCTTACCACTGGTCTGAGGCACATACCGTGCAAGTATATGCTGTATATCGGCGGTAAGTTTCCGCACGCCTTCCTCATTATTTTTCAGATACAATTCCTTGTAGTCGGCAACTCTGATTTGCTTTTCTACAGTTACCGAAACCATGCTTCTGAACTGAATGGCGTCGGAATAGTCAAGTGCGATGGGCAATATGGTGAGGCCGCCTTCAAAATCATGTTCTTCTTCAAAGCTTAATGCGATGCGGGCTGTTCCTGTCTTTATTTCACGCAGTTTCAGTTCGTGCAGACTCGATCCTTCAGGAAATATCAACAGCGATCCCTCACCCGAAAGGTACTCATGGCATTTGATGAAAGCCGCCTTGTTATCGGGCTGCTCTCCCGGCTTTACATCTTTTTTCCGGTAAATGGGTATCACATGAAAATACCTGAATACAGGCGTCAGAAATTTTACTGAATAGATGGTTGCGTTTGCAACAAAGCCTATCTGCTGTTGTGTGATCGACGCAACAATCAGCGGGTCGATTAAGGTATTCGGGTGGTTCGCTATCAGCAGTACGGGTCCCTTGGCGGGAATGTGCTCTTTGCCGGTGACCACAATTTTTCGGAAAAAAATATGCAGTGCAATCGTAATAATTCTCCGTGCAAAACGGTAAATCATTTAGTCGCCTCTTTGAGTTTTGTAAATTGCAGCATCACAAATCCGCCGATAAAAAACACCGACATAAACACCATGCTGTTGCGCATGCTTCCGGTAAGCTGATCGATGAGTCCGTACGAAAAAGATCCGATTACAATTGCCAGCTTTTCGGTAATATCGTAAAAGCTGAAAAACGAAGCGGTATCGTGTGTTTCTTCCGGAATTAATTTGGAATAGGTGGAGCGCGAAATGGACTGGATGCCGCCCATCACAAATCCGAGAAAACAGGCGAGGATGTAAAAGGTCGATTTGTCGTTTACGATGTATCCCGAAATACAAATGATAATCCACACAATAAGCGCAGTGCTGATGGCAAATCCATTTCCGCGCAAGCGCGATGCCCATGCAAAAAAGAAGGCGCCGCAAACGGCGAGTATCTGCAGCAGCAACACAATGTAGATCATCTCGTCCGCTTCAAGCCCGATTATTTTATCGCCAAACAAGGGTGCCAGCAACATGACCGTTTGCACTCCCATACTGAAGAGAAAAAAGGAGATGAGAAACCTCCGTATCACCCGGCGTACTCTTACTTCGGCAATTACTTTTTTTAGTTCACCAATGCCTTTGCCCAGTGTTTGTACTGTAATTTTGTTGCCCGTAGGCTTGTCGCGGAGATAGTAAAATGCAATCTGCGCGAACCCCATCCACCAGATACCTACCAGTAAAAAACCAAAACGTGTAGCCGCATTGCCGTTTTCAAATCCGAATACTTCGGGGTGCTGATAAATAAGAAGGTTTACAATCAGCAATAATACACTTCCGGTATATCCCATTGCAAAACCCTGAGCACTTACTTTGTCCATGCGGTCGGGGGAGGCAACAACAGGCAGGAACCCATTGTAAAACACAAGCGATCCGGCATAGCCTATGCTCGCCAGTACCGAACACATGATACCGTACTCAATATTTTCTCCGGTAAAAAAATACAATCCCATACAGGCCAACGAACCCAGGTAGGTAAAAAACTGCATAAACCGTTTTTTCTTTCCGCCGTAGTCGGCAATGCCCGAGAGAACCGGCGATAAAAAAACAATCATCATAAACGAAAAGGAGATGGCATAGGTATAGAGCACCGAATTGGTAACCTGCATATCAAAAAAAGTTACCACATCGCCCTGAAACGCTTTGCGTGTTGCAACGAGGTAGTAAATGGGGAAAATGGCTGTGGTAACAATCAGGTTGTAAACCGAATTGGACCAGTCGTATGTAGTCCATGCCCGTATAAGGCGTTTGTTATTTTGTTCGAGCATACAAGCTGGGCTTCAGTATAAGCTGACGCGAAAGTAAATGTAACCAAATTACATTTCACACATCACACAAAGCAGAATAGTGTAAAATGTTGTTACGCTTATTATAAACTCCTTTTATTTAATGACAACTTTTTTTACCGAAGTATTTCCATTGCTGTCGGAGCACCGGAGCATATATACACCGGCCGGAAATGCAGAAACATTTATTGTAAGGGATGAGGTATTCATCTCGTCAGCATATATTACGGAACCCAAAACATTATACAATTGCAGTTGTGTTTGATGCGGCGCACCCGAAACGGTGATGGTTTCGCTTGCAGGATTTGGAAATACGCTGATGTTGGCAACCGGCGAAACTTCGGTGATGCCGATGGGTAAGGGCGGAATAATTCTGCTGTAATAAACATCCTCCTCGCCGTTAAGGGTGTTGGCCCATGCCAGGTGCGCTCCCGTGTTATCTGAAATCATATCAAAATAATCACCCATCTTATCCTGGTTAGGATATCCCAGGTGCGGATCGAAGTCGGGTGACAATTTTTCATTCACCGACCAGGTGTTCCCCTGATCGTAAGAGTAGGAGTAGTAAAGTGCCGAGAAATCGGAGCCGGTAAACTCGCGTGTGTCGAGCCAAATAGCATCGATGCGGCCGTTGGGTGCAACCGACATGGTGCCGAACCATTGCATGTTTAAGGTAGAAGAATCGTCGTTTACACGAATGGGCGCACTCCAGGTAAGTCCGCCATCGGTACTGCGGCTGAACATAATATCACCGGGATCATTATTCGACAAACGCGTCACCGGAGCAAGCAGGTATACATTTCCCTGTCCCGGTCCGTTGGAACGGTCAACATCAATATTAACTTGTCCGTTGAGTCCTTGCGGGTTTATAAATCCCCACCCGTTCAGGTACCCATCCATTGATACATACACGGGAGGTTCCCAGCTGATGACGGATGCAGGTATCTGTGCATTCAATGATTTTACAACAACTAAACTATCCGATAAATCGGAACCGCCGCCAATAAACAATTCGCCACTGTTGCCTATTGTCATCGTCATCCAAAAGGGATCACCGTCAACCAGAATGCAATTTTCATACGTCTGGCCTCCGTCGGTTGAGCGGGTGTGAAATCCGGGAAGACAAGTGCTGTATGCCGAGGTCCACGCCGAATAAATATTCCCCTCACCGATTCCTCCGGTGCGGTCGATTGCCATCCATTGTTTGTCGCCGCCTGCGGCATCGGTTCCGCTGTTCCACGAAGCACCTCCGTTGGCGCTCTTAAAAACTTTGCATTCGAATGTTGATGTAAGACTGTTATAATAAATCTCTCCGTTGTTGTCGTAATCAAGTACAGGGTCGGAGCGAAAAATGCCGGGCTCAATGAGTCCGGGAAAAACCCATGTTTGTCCTGCATCGTTGGTATGACTCCATCCCGCCTGACGGAAATTACTTGTTACATTATCAAACTGCCGCCATCCGATAACAATTTGATTTGTATTGAGCGCATTTATTGCAATGTTGGGTTCGTTTGCGGCATCGCCTATAATATTTTGTCCCGCACCGTCGATATTCACCTGCGTGGTAAAGATGGTGCTTCCTGTTACCCTGGCGGATGTGGGCGTTTGGTATGTATATGCGGGTGACGTTTTTTTATTGCCGAAGGCATTTGGCAGATAAGGGTCGTCTTCTGCTTCAACGTGCATCTGTTTTTTATCGGCAGGCGAAGGACGCTGCTGCGCATCCAGTAACAGGGGCGTTAACAAGCCGGCAACCGTTAACCCAAAGAGCCATTTCAAAAGATAGTTTATTTTCATTTTTCGGAAATTATCTCTTAAAAGTACTGTTTTTAATTGTGACATCCAACGGCCGGAGAAAAGATTACATCATGCTGATTCGCCACATGAAAAGCCACTTTGGTCAATTTCTTTTTGGTTTTATCGAAGGAATTTTTAGTTTTAGTGAATGAAAAAGCAATCTATTCGAACCGGCGGCGTGATAATACTATTGTCTATTGCGCTTTTAAGCGGAAACGCCTATTCTCAAACCTGTGGCATTACTTCAGCCATCCATGTTTTTGGCGGATCGGCAACGGTTTCGTACGAAGCTGACTCTTCTTCGCTGTTGCCCGGATGGCACATTTACGAATACCGGTGGGATGTCAACAACAACCCTACTCCCGTTTATGGTCCGGCTACGCAGGATATAATGGCGATGGGGTACAATCATTTGTGCCTTACCATGAAGGCCACCAATCCCGTTACCGGCGACAGCTGTGAGAGCCAGCATTGCAATATCTTTTTTTCAACCGGCGACATGCCTTTTCCGGAGTTTGATGTGAGCCCGAACGGACTAACGATGGATTTCTCAGGCACCTATCTGAGTCCCGGTTTTCTTACTTCGGCCTATTATGATTTTGGGGACGGAAATCAATCTACCGGCGGCAGTCTCTTTGATTCGCACACCTATGCAGCACCGGGCGATTACCTTGTTTGTCTTGTAATAACTACTTCCAATCCTCCTTTATTCAACACCAATGCCAATGGTGAAGTGTGCAGAAAAATTCATGTGAACAACGGACTGCCAAATCTCGAAATCGGGTTTGTTTCTGACAACACCTTCTGTGATTCGGTAGCTGTTTCCGCTTCGAGCGGACCTGCATATACAGGAGGGTTTGTAACAGGGTATCTTGGTCTGAGTGCCGCCGCGCTTGTCAGCGGATCTCCGTCCGGGTTAATTGAGAAAGATATTCCCGGAAGCGACTATTTAACTATTGAAGCCGATGATGCGAATAACGGCTATGATATAAAACCGCATCTGGTTTTTTTACAGGACTGTGCTATAATTCCGGATACTATTTACGGCACTGTTTACAACGATTTAAATTACAATGGCATTAAAGAAGCGGGTGAGCCGGGAATTCCAAACCTGGTTATTAAGGCAACCGGCAACATAAGCGGATACATGGGCGCATCCACCGCAGCACAATACACTGTTAAAACAGATGCATCGGGTAATTACAGTATTCTTGTACCGCACGGATCCACGAATGTTTCCTTAACAAGTTATCCCGGATACATTCGCACGTTCCCGGCATCATCCAACTATAGTGTAAATTTTAATACCGGAACCGGACATCCCAATTACAACTGGGGACTGTCGGCGCTGACCACACACATCTGCGGACTAACCTATCTCGACGACGATCAGGATGGCCTCTACAATGCAACCGTAGACCGCAGGTTGCCCAATGTAAACATTCATGTTTTAAATACCATTACCGGACTTGAATACAATGTTTTTTCCGGTTCAACAGGCAATTACTGCATTGATGTGCCTCCGGGTAATTTTGTGTTGAAACCGGTTTATTACAATCTCAGCAATCCCACTTTTACACCTGACAGTATTGTAGTGAACAGCCCTTCAGGGGGGAACTTTACCAGTAACATGTTCGGGTTCTTCAGTGCTGTTGCCGGCGATCCGCAGGTGACATTAAACGGGAACAGTGAAGCGCGTCCCGGATTTGATTTCTCGCTGGCAGCGCGTGTGGTGAATACCGGTTTTTACAATTCAAAAGTTGATGTGGTGATGAATTACGATCCGTCACTGACTTTTCTTTCTTCGCTGCCCAACACCGGCGTGGTCAATACAACCAGCCATACCATAACATGGACAACTGATTCACTTAAACCTGCAGAAGCAACTTCTTTTCATGGAATGTTTAATGTGCCTGCTTCCGTTCCCATTGGCACACAACTGCTGAATTCGGTATCGATTACCCCGCTTACAGGATTTACCGATGCCGACCTCACCAACAATTTTGATACCTACAACAAAACCGTTATCGGCTCGTACGACCCCAACGAAAAAATGGTGCATCCCGAAGGTGCAGGCGTTAACGGAAATGTATCTCCCGATACACGCCTGTATTATCATATTAATTTCCAAAATACCGGCACCGCTTCGGCAATTAATATTGTGGTTCAGGATACCCTTGACGAAAACCTTGATATGAATACGCTGTTGCCTGGTTCGGCAAGTCACAATTATACGTTAGTCACCAATGGCCGGGTAATTGTCTGGAAATTTTTCAATATTAATTTACCCGACAGCAACACCAACGAACCGTTGAGTCACGGGTATATCGAATATTCGATTAACCCCATTCAGGGACTGCCTGATGGGACTGTAATCAACAACACCGCTTCAATTTATTTTGATTACAATGCACCTATTTATACCAACACTACGCTAAACACCCTTTTGGCATCTACCGGTATGCCGGAATGGTCGGCTACGCAACAACTCGCGGTGTGGCCGGTGCCTGCCGGCGATCAGCTGTTTATACTTCCAAGAGAGGTGCAGCAGGGGTCTGTGTCGATGGCGTTGCTCGACATGCGGGGTCGCGTTGTAAAAACTGTTTATAAGGGTAATTATGTTCCCGGAAGTGTGGTACAAACCGACATCAGCGGATTACCCAAAGGTGTTTACCTGTTACGTATGGTCAGCGACGGATCAACTGTTACCACACGAGTGATAAAAGAATAATGTTGAAGCGTATAAAAAAACGGCAGATTGTAATTGTGCAACCTGCCGTTTTTCTTTTTTAAACTGCTACTGAACCACCAGCTTACCCGAAGTTGAAGTGCCCGAAGTTGTGATTTTGTATAAATAAATTCCTTTTGACAATAGTGATGTATCAAACTGATAGCGTTGTTTCACACCTGTTGCATGCTGAATCAGCTGGCCGCCGGTATTAAAAATTTCAATAGTATATGAGGTGGTCGCATCCGGTAACTGAATAGTAACAACATCATGTGATGGATTTGGATACACTGAAACATTTGCAAGTGAAGTAGCCGGCGATTCGATACCTACTGTTGTAATATCAAAACAGCTGTTAAATAAAT